>NZ_JAOWDD010000013.1:0-248 GCF_030336655.1 Citrobacter sp. Cb041
GCACCGGGAGAACGCCCATTCAGGGATTATATTCTGGTACACCCTGCCGGGACGTTTGACCCGATTTATGTTTATATTCGCAATCTGCCAGGGCAAGTCACGGGCAAGGGGCAAAAGATTTCTGGCACCTGGTTAGCTGATGCGGGTCAGGGTAACGGTTCGCCTATCCCGTCTCAGATTGCTGACAAACTGCGTGGACGCACCTTCTCCAATTTTGACGACTTCAGGCAGGCTTTCTGGCTGGAGGT
>NZ_JAOWDD010000014.1:0-2871 GCF_030336655.1 Citrobacter sp. Cb041
TGTTTTACGAAACATCTTCGGGTTGTGAGGTTAAGCGACTAAGCGTACACGGTGGATGCCCTGGCAGTCAGAGGCGATGAAGGACGTGCTAATCTGCGATAAGCGTCGGTAAGGTGATATGAACCGTTATAACCGGCGATTTCCGAATGGGGAAACCCAGTGTGATTCGTCACACTATCATTACGTGAATACATAGCGTAATGAAGCGAACCGGGGGAACTGAAACATCTAAGTACCCCGAGGAAAAGAAATCAACCGAGATTCCCCCAGTAGCGGCGAGCGAACGGGGAGCAGCCCAGAGTCTGAATCAGCATGTGTGGTAGTGGAACGGTCTGGAAAGTCCGGCGATACAGGGTGATAGCCCCGTACACAAAAGTGCATGTGTTGTGAACTCGAAGAGTAGGGCGGGACACGTGGTATCCTGTCTGAATATGGGGGGACCATCCTCCAAGGCTAAATACTCCTGACTGACCGATAGTGAACCAGTACCGTGAGGGAAAGGCGAAAAGAACCCCGGCGAGGGGAGTGAAAAAGAACCTGAAACCGTGTACGTACAAGCAGTGGGAGCCTCTTTATGGGGTGACTGCGTACCTTTTGTATAATGGGTCAGCGACTTATATTCTGTAGCAAGGTTAACCGAATAGGGGAGCCGAAGGGAAACCGAGTCTTAACTGGGCGTTAAGTTGCAGGGTATAGACCCGAAACCCGGTGATCTAGCCATGGGCAGGTTGAAGGTTGGGTAACACTAACTGGAGGACCGAACCGACTAATGTTGAAAAATTAGCGGATGACTTGTGGCTGGGGGTGAAAGGCCAATCAAACCGGGAGATAGCTGGTTCTCCCCGAAAGCTATTTAGGTAGCGCCTCGTGAACTCATCTTCGGGGGTAGAGCACTGTTTCGGCTAGGGGGTCATCCCGACTTACCAACCCGATGCAAACTGCGAATACCGAAGAATGTTATCACGGGAGACACACGGCGGGTGCTAACGTCCGTCGTGAAGAGGGAAACAACCCAGACCGCCAGCTAAGGTCCCAAAGTCATGGTTAAGTGGGAAACGATGTGGGAAGGCACAGACAGCCAGGATGTTGGCTTAGAAGCAGCCATCATTTAAAGAAAGCGTAATAGCTCACTGGTCGAGTCGGCCTGCGCGGAAGATGTAACGGGGCTAAACCATGCACCGAAGCTGCGGCAGCGACACTATGTGTTGTTGGGTAGGGGAGCGTTCTGTAAGCCGTTGAAGGTGTGCTGTGAGGCATGCTGGAGGTATCAGAAGTGCGAATGCTGACATAAGTAACGATAATGCGGGTGAAAAACCCGCACGCCGGAAGACCAAGGGTTCCTGTCCAACGTTAATCGGGGCAGGGTGAGTCGACCCCTAAGGCGAGGCCGAAAGGCGTAGTCGATGGGAAACAGGTTAATATTCCTGTACTTGGTGTTACTGCGAAGGGGGGACGGAGAAGGCTATGTTAGCCGGGCGACGGTTGTCCCGGTTTAAGCATGTAGGCGGAGATTCCAGGTAAATCCGGAGTCTTGTTAACGCTGAGGTGTGATGACGAGGCACTACGGTGCTGAAGTAACAAATGCCCTGCTTCCAGGAAAAGCCTCTAAGCATCAGGTAACACGAAATCGTACCCCAAACCGACACAGGTGGTCAGGTAGAGAATACCAAGGCGCTTGAGAGAACTCGGGTGAAGGAACTAGGCAAAATGGTGCCGTAACTTCGGGAGAAGGCACGCTGATATGTAGGTGAAGTGATTTACTCATGGAGCTGAAATCAGTCGAAGATACCAGCTGGCTGCAACTGTTTATTAAAAACACAGCACTGTGCAAACACGAAAGTGGACGTATACGGTGTGACGCCTGCCCGGTGCCGGAAGGTTAATTGATGGGGTTATCCGTAAGGAGAAGCTCTTGATCGAAGCCCCGGTAAACGGCGGCCGTAACTATAACGGTCCTAAGGTAGCGAAATTCCTTGTCGGGTAAGTTCCGACCTGCACGAATGGCGTAATGATGGCCAGGCTGTCTCCACCCGAGACTCAGTGAAATTGAACTCGCTGTGAAGATGCAGTGTACCCGCGGCAAGACGGAAAGACCCCGTGAACCTTTACTATAGCTTGACACTGAACACTGGTCCTTGATGTGTAGGATAGGTGGGAGGCTTTGAAGTGTGGACGCCAGTCTGCATGGAGCCAACCTTGAAATACCACCCTTTAATGGCTGGTGTTCTAACGTAGACCCGTAATCCGGGTTGCGGACAGTGTCTGGTGGGTAGTTTGACTGGGGCGGTCTCCTCCTAAAGAGTAACGGAGGAGCACGAAGGTTAGCTAATCCTGGTCGGACATCAGGAGGTTAGTGCAAAGGCATAAGCTAGCTTGACTGCGAGAGTGACGGCTCGAGCAGGTGCGAAAGCAGGTCTTAGTGATCCGGTGGTTCTGAATGGAAGGGCCATCGCTCAACGGATAAAAGGTACTCCGGGGATAACAGGCTGATACCGCCCAAGAGTTCATATCGACGGCGGTGTTTGGCACCTCGATGTCGGCTCATCACATCCTGGGGCTGAAGTAGGTCCCAAGGGTATGGCTGTTCGCCATTTAAAGTGGTACGCGAGCTGGGTTTAGAACGTCGTGAGACAGTTCGGTCCCTATCTGCCGTGGGCGCTGGAGAATTGAGGGGGGCTGCTCCTAGTACGAGAGGACCGGAGTGGACGCATCACTGGTGTTCGGGTTGTCATGCCAATGGCATTGCCCGGTAGCTAAATGCGGAAGAGATAAGTGCTGAAAGCATCTAAGCACGAAACTTGCCCCGAGATGAGTTCTCCCTGACCCTTTAAGGGTCCTGAAGGAACGTTGAAGACGACGACGTTGATAGGT
>NZ_JAOWDD010000015.1:0-106591 GCF_030336655.1 Citrobacter sp. Cb041
AACGCTTACTGCTCATGTGCACCTCTCTTTAAGCCATTTTAAATGACTCCGAGGTGTCTGTTAAACCTGTGGCGATTCAAAATACACTTCCAGATTCAGCATTAATTACTCTGTGACGAACTACACCGAGTGCAATATAGACACACAGCAATAGCCAGCCGGTCTTAGGGTATTGATTCATCCATTGTATAATTACAGACAACTCAGGCACTCTTATTTTTCCTTTTTATGCAATCCAGATAAAACCAGTAAAGATTCAGTAAATTTTAGCGGCTAAAATTGCTCTCCTAGCGTAGATAAAAGAAGCATATCCACTTAACTTACTGATTGTTAACTACTTACTAGTCCATTCATCAATCATATTCGCCCAATCTTGTAGCATCTCAGCCCTCTGCTCACGATATTCAGCCTTGTTATAAACAGCTCGTACCCCTTTTTGTTCATGGGCAAGGCTCTTCTCAATCCAGTCAGTATTGTACCCGGCCTCATGTAGCAAGGTGCTGGCTGTACGCCGTAAGTCATGGGGACCAAACTTAGGCAACAACTCCCCTTCTTTCTGAGCCAGGCGATACGTCAGTGTCAAAACCCGGTTTAAAGTAGCGCTACTCATTGGCGCATCGGAATCGTACCGCGAAGGAAGGATAAAATCAGAGCTACCGGCAAAGGTTTTGAGAGCAATCATAATATCCATTGCCTGTCTGGAAAGAAAAACCAAATGTGGATTACGTCGTTTCATCCTCTCCTTTGGTATCGTCCATAATGCCTCACTAAAATTGATCTCGTTCCAGGTTGCGTTAGTAAGCTCACTTTTACGTACCATCGTTAACAGCAATAGTTTAACCGCTGCTCTGATTGATGGCGTCGTTCCTACCCGTTCCATATACCGATACATCAGACCAATTTCAATTGGCGTCAATGCTCTGTCTCGAGGCTCAAATTTCGCTATGCTTGCAGGCCGTACCAGATCAGCTGGATTCTCCACCTTCTGACCGCGCTCAATAGCCCAGCGATAGACTTGCAATACAATCTCTCTGGCGTGTACAGCTGTCGCCGGTGCCCCTCTCTCGACAATGTTATCGGTTAATGCGCGTAAGTCTTCATGTGTAATCTCACTAAGTTTCTGCTGGGCAAATTTTGACTTCAACTCCCTTTGATATACCGAACGCCGCATATCACGCGTCGATTCAGCCATTTGATAACCGCGTAACCATTTCTCAGCCCACGCACCAAAAGTCTCCGCATCTTTGATACGCGCTTTATCTCTGGCTTTTTCCCTCGCAGGCGATCTTCCACTGGCAACCATTTTTTTGGCTTCATTGAGCCGTTCACGCGCTTCTGCAAGCGTGATCCCTCCAACACCATAGCGGCCAAAAGTAACGGTCTCCTGTCTTCCGTTTATTGAATAGTTATAACGAAATGAAATAGTTCCAGCCGGAGTGACCGCAACATACAGACCATCACGGTCATTAACTTTATAGAGTTTCTCCTTCGGCTTAAGGTGACGCAGCCTGGTGTCAGTCAACATGGTTTATTGTTTTCCTTTATCAAAAAATACCATGTTGTAAAAAATTCAGAAAAGTTGTTTAACTCTCTGTTTTTAATTGAGTTATAAAAAACAAATACCATAACTCAACCGAAATTTATCACATGGTACTTTTTCAAACCTGAATTCGAAATCAGAGAGTACCATCAAAAATTCCATTGAAAAAACCGTGCTTCCCGTTGCTAACAGCTGCCAGAAAGTGCCAGACATAAAAACAAAAAAGCCCGCAGTTACGCGGGCTTAGAGGTACTTTACTGCTTTTACGTGCAGGCTGTTGCCAGACGCGAAATCATTCCCACTCAATCGTAGCTGGCGGCTTACCGCTGATGTCATACACCACGCGGGAAATACCGTTAACTTCGTTGATAATGCGGTTAGAGACGCGGCCTAAGAAGTCATACGGCAGGTGCGCCCAGTGCGCGGTCATAAAGTCGATGGTTTCAACAGCACGCAGGGAAACAACCCAGTCGTACTTACGGCCATCGCCCATGACGCCAACGGAACGTACCGGCAGGAACACGGTGAACGCCTGGCTCACTTTGTTGTACAGGTCAGCGTTGTGCAGTTCCTCAATGAAGATAGCATCCGCACGGCGCAGCAGGTCGCAGTACTCTTTCTTCACTTCGCCCAGCACGCGTACGCCCAGACCCGGACCCGGGAATGGGTGACGGTACAGCATGTCGTACGGCAGACCCAGCTCCAGACCAATCTTACGCACTTCGTCTTTGAACAGCTCACGCAGCGGTTCAACCAGACCCATCTTCATCTCTTTCGGCAAACCGCCCACGTTGTGGTGAGATTTGATGACGTGCGCTTTACCCGTGGCAGAAGCCGCGGATTCGATCACGTCCGGATAGATGGTTCCCTGCGCCAGCCACTTAACGTCTTCCAGCTTCAACGCTTCTTCGTCGAAGACTTCCACGAACACGCGGCCGATGATTTTACGTTTAGCTTCCGGATCGTTCTCGCCTTTCAGCGCGTCCAGGAAACGCTTTTCACCTTCAACATGAATGATGTTCAGGCCGAAATGGTCGCCGAACATATCCATCACCTGCTGAGCTTCGTTGAGACGCAGCAGACCGTTGTCGACGAACACACAGGTCAGGTTTTTGCCAATTGCACGGTGCAGCAGCATCGCGGTGACGGAGGAGTCAACGCCGCCGGAGAGGCCGAGGATCACTTTATCAGTGCCAACCTGCTCACGAATGCGGGCAACGGCGTCATCAATAATTTTTGCCGGGGTCCACAGCGCTTCACACTGGCAGATGTCGCGCACAAAACGCTCCAGCATGCGCATCCCCTGACGGGTGTGGGTAACTTCCGGATGGAACTGCACGCCGTAGAAACGTTTTTCCTCGTGCGCCATGATGGCGAACGGGCAGTTGTCGGTGCTGGCAACGGTCACGAAACCTTCCGGAATAGCGGTCACTTTGTCGCCGTGGCTCATCCACACGTCCAGCAGTGGTTTGCCGTCTGCGGTCAGAGAGTCTTCAATACCGCGGATCAGCGCGCTGTCGGTCTGAACTTCAACCTGCGCATAGCCGAATTCACGTTCGTTAGAACCTTCAACATGACCACCGAGCTGCATTGCCATAGTCTGCATGCCGTAGCACACGCCGAACACAGGCACGCCCGCAGTGAAAACGTATTCCGGCGCACGCGGGCTGTTTTCTGCAGTGGTGCTTTCCGGACCACCGGAAAGAATGATACCGCTTGGGTTGAATTCGCGAATTTGTGCTTCCGTAACATCCCACGCCCACAGTTCACAATAGACGCCCAGTTCACGTACGCGACGAGCAACCAGCTGAGTGTACTGAGATCCGAAATCAAGGATGAGAATGCGATGTTTATGAATATTGTCTGTCATTGACGCTAATTCCGAGGCAAGTGAAACAAATTCGCCCGGCATATAGCCGGGCGCGGAAACTTATCAGGAGCCCATGCGGTAGTTAGGGGACTCTTTGGTGATGGTCACATCGTGAACGTGACTTTCCTGAATACCCGCACCGCTGATACGTACAAACTCTGCTTTTGTTCGCAGCGCGTCGATAGTACCACAGCCGGTCAGACCCATACAGGAGCGCAGGCCACCCATCTGCTGGTGAATGATCTCTTTCAGGCGACCTTTATACGCAACGCGACCTTCGATACCTTCCGGGACCAGTTTGTCAGCGGCGTTATCGCTTTGGAAATAACGGTCGGAAGAACCTTTGGACATCGCGCCCAAAGAGCCCATACCACGGTATGATTTGTAAGAACGGCCCTGATACAGTTCGATTTCGCCCGGAGATTCTTCAGTCCCCGCCAGCATAGAGCCAACCATCACTGCAGAAGCACCCGCAGCGATCGCTTTTGCGATGTCGCCGGAAAAACGAATACCGCCATCGGCAATAACCGGAATACCAGTGCCTTCCAGCGCTTCAACGGCGTCAGAAACGGCGGTGATCTGCGGTACACCTACGCCGGTAACGATACGGGTAGTACAGATGGAGCCTGGGCCGATACCGACTTTAACAGCGCTGCAGCCGGCTTCCGCCAGCGCGCGAGCGCCTGCACCAGTCGCAACGTTCCCCCCGATGATCTGCAGATCCGGGTATTTAGCACGAGTTTCACGGATACGCTGCAGTACGCCTTCTGAGTGACCGTGAGAGGAGTCAATCAGCAGAACATCCACGCCAGCGGCAACCAGCGCGTCAACACGCTCTTCATTACCCGCACCTGCGCCTACAGCAGCCCCAACGCGCAGACGACCATGCTCGTCTTTACAGGCGTTAGGTTTACGTTCCGCTTTCTGGAAATCTTTAACGGTGATCATGCCGAGCAGATGGAAGCTGTCGTCAACAACCAGCGCTTTCTCGACGCGTTTTTCGTGCATTTTGGCAAAGACAACATCGCGTGCTTCGCCTTCACGAACGGTCACCAGACGCTCTTTCGGCGTCATGTAGACGCTAACCGGCTGATTCAGATCAGTCACAAACCGTACGTCACGACCGGTGATGATGCCGACCAGTTCGTTATCTTCAGTCACAACCGGGTAGCCTGCGAAACCGTTACGCTCGGTCAGTTCTTTTACTTCGCGCAGAGTGGTGGTTGGCAGTACGGTTTGTGGGTCGGTCACGACGCCAGATTCGTGTTTCTTCACGCGACGAACTTCTTCCGCCTGGCGCTCAATAGACATGTTTTTGTGGATAAAACCGATGCCGCCTTCCTGAGCCAGGGCAATTGCCAGGCGCGCTTCCGTCACGGTGTCCATTGCTGCGGAGAGCATAGGAATGTTCAGGCGAATGGTTTTCGTCAACTGGGTGCTGAGATCAGCAGTATTCGGCAGAACGGTAGAATGAGCGGGAACGAGGAGGACGTCGTCAAACGTCAGGGCTTCTTTTGCGATACGTAGCATGGGCAATATCTCACCTGGGAGGTTATTAAATATTGCCGCGGCATTATACAGAGCGTAACCGATTGCATCCACACTTTTTTGCAAAAAAACCTTGCGCTCCTCTGTGAGCATGTTACTTTCGACTGAATAACTTGCTGATTTAGAATTTGATCCCGCTCACATGTTATCCTCTCAGACCACCTCAATTTTTACCGTAAGCCGCCTGAATCAGACGGTTCGTTTGCTGCTTGAACAGGAAATGGGACAAGTGTGGATCAGCGGTGAAATTTCGAATTTCACGCAGCCGTCCTCCGGTCACTGGTATTTCACGCTCAAAGATGACACCGCTCAGGTACGCTGCGCGATGTTTCGCAACAGCAATCGCCGGGTAACGTTCCGACCACAGCACGGTCAGCAGGTACTGGTACGCGCCAACATTACATTGTACGAGCCGCGCGGCGACTATCAGATAATTGTTGAGAGCATGCAGCCAGCGGGCGAAGGTTTGCTGCAGCAAAAATATGAGCAACTCAAGGCCAAACTGCAAGCTGAAGGGCTATTCGATCAGCAGTTCAAAAAAACGCTGCCCTCACCGGCCCACTGCGTCGGGGTAATCACCTCTAAAACCGGCGCCGCGCTGCACGATATCCTCCACGTCCTGAAGCGTCGCGACCCTTCCCTGCCCGTTATTATCTACCCGACCGCAGTCCAGGGCGATGATGCGCCAGGGCAGATCGTTCGGGCCATTGAACTGGCGAACGCGCGGGGCGAGTGCGATGTGCTGATCGTCGGGCGCGGCGGCGGCTCGCTGGAAGATTTGTGGAGCTTTAACGACGAACGTGTTGCACGGGCGATCTTTGCCAGCCGCATTCCAGTCGTCAGCGCCGTCGGCCATGAAACCGATGTCACTATTGCCGATTTTATTGCAGATTTACGGGCACCTACGCCGTCGGCGGCAGCAGAAATTGTCAGCCGTAATCAGCTTGAACTGCTGCGTCAAATACAGCATGGTCAGCAGCGTCTGGAGATGGCGATGGACTACTACCTCGCCAATCGTACTCGTCGGTTTACCCAGCTTCATCACCGCTTGCAACAGCAGCATCCGCAACTGCGTCTGGCCCGTCAACAGACCGTGCTGGAACGACTGCGTCAGAGAATGAACTTCGCACTTGAGAATAAGATTAAACAGGCAAATCAGCGTCAGCAGCGCATGCTGCAGCGTCTGAATCAGCAAAACCCGCAGCCGCGTATTTACCGTGCGCAAACACGTATTCAGCAACTGGAATACCGACTGGCGGAAAATATCCGTGCGCGTTTAAGCGAACAGCGCGAGCGTTTTGGCAACGCAGTTACCCATCTTGAGGCAGTCAGCCCACTGGCCACGCTGGCCCGCGGTTATAGCGTGACGACCGCAAAAGAGGGTGAAGTGCTGAAACAGACTAAACAGGTTACAGCAGGTGATGTGCTCACCACCCGCCTGTCTGACGGATGGGTGGAAAGCGAAGTGAGAGCTGTCACGAAGACAAAGAAAACACGCAGGAAAAAACAGGATTAAAGCGGCACAAACGCCACGCGTTTCTTCGAGATAAGGCCATGACCGTTCTGGCAGAAATAATCCACCGCGCCACAGGCTTTAAGCACCTGCAGCGGCTGATTGCACTCCGGGCAGTGCGCTTCTAACTGAATATCTTTATTACAGTTATCACAGTGCGCCATACCGTTTTGCGGCTCCAGCTCTGCATGACAATCCGGGCAAATAATAGACATAGCGACTCCAGTACAGGGATCCATTACTGCGCTGAGTTTAACACGATGCGTTTAATGCCGCCCGCGTAACTGCTGCTGTAACGTTAACAGGCGCTCCACTTCCTCCAGCCTGCGCTGCGTCGTGCGGCTCACTTCCTGTGGGCTGCGTTCAAACAGACTTTGCGCGCCCAGAATATGCTCCGCCAGACAATGGGCATATACGCTACCAGGCAGACTCCAGCGTTGTACAACATCACCGTCAATCAATTCGAGCACATCCTCGACACCACGGCGATCATGGCTAATGACACGACCATCGCGCAGACAAAGGCGCAGGCCTTTTTGTCCGCCAGCCGGCCCCGCGTATTTATTCAGCCAGATGTCCAGCGGAATGCCGCTAATCTGTCCCTGCAGATGCGCCTCTCCTTCTGCTGTGGTCAGGTCGCCCTCTACAATATTACGTCCCAGACGGTCTTTAGCGCTTTTCACCTGCAAGGTCATACTGTCATTACCGCCCAGGTAACGCACTGTTTCACGCAGCATTGCCAGTACATGTGTGCCAATGTCCAGAATCACACCGTCCGGATGACGAAGCTCACGGGTATCCGGCTCACCGGTGGCAAAGTTAAGCGCAATGGGTTCTCCAACATCGTTAAACCCGCTCGGTTCCTGCAAAAAACCGTCGATTTTAACAATGTGTGAAAAATGAGAGACAAGTGCCTGTTGTGGATTATCGCCCTGCCACTGCGCTCCGAGTTTGCCCAACGCCAGCTGCATTGCGCCATTGCGTGCCATCCAATGGTCGAGTGCCAGCACGCGGTTGGCAGCATCCGGTTGAGCCAGCAGCGTTTTCAGTTTTTCAATTTGGGAAAGCGTGGCGACAATAGGCTTTTCGACCACGATACGAGCGATGGGAGCCGCCAGCGCCTGTTCAAGCACATCAAGGTGATGCAGGGATGCGGTGGTAATAAACAGGGTATCAAGCGGCATTGCAAGAAGTTCAGCGAGCGACGTACAGCGTGTCACGTCTGCGGGCTGCTTTGCGGGTTGAACATCAAATCCCACACAGCGTAGTGCATCACCGAACATATTACGTAATGCGGGCAAGTATGCCGTTTCAACGACTGCACCAAGCCCAACAAATCCTAACAGCATGCTCTTACCTCGTTAATTGAATAGCCGGGACATAACGTCTGCCCCGGCACAATCGAGGTGTTATCAGGCGCTAGTTGCCGGTTTAGTTTGCGTATTCTCCAGCATGCGACGAATCGGAACAATGAGGATGATCAGTACCGCAGCGCAGATCAGCAGCGCAATCGAGCAGCGTGCGAAGAGATCCGGCAGCATATCCAGTTGGTCAGCCTTCACATGACCGCCAATCAAACCTGCGGCCAGGTTGCCCAGCGCACTGGCGCAGAACCACAGGCCCATCATCTGCCCGCGCATTCTTTCCGGCGCCAGCAGCGTCATTGTCGCCAGACCGATCGGACTCAGGCACAGCTCGCCAAGCGTCAGCATCAGGATACTGCCCACCAGCCAGAATGGAGAAACGCCTGCCCCGCCGTTACTGAGAACGTTTTGCGCCGCCAGCATCATCAGACCGAAGCCTGCCGCCGCAAAGAGGATACCGATAACAAACTTGGTGATGCTACTCGGGCGAATATTCATGCTTGCCAGCTTCGGCCATGCCCAACTGAATACCGGTGCCAGCAGGATAATAAACAGCGCGTTTATCGACTGGAACCAGACCGCCGGGATTTCAAAATCACCGATCATACGGTTAGTGTAGTCGTTGGCGAACAGGTTGAACGAGGTTGGCTTCTGCTCAAACGCGGACCAGAAGAACGCGGCGGAAACCAGCAGGATAAAGCAGACCAGCAGTCTGGCGCGCTCTTTACGGTTCAGACCGGCAAAGATGAACAGGTAGATAAAGTAGAGCGCAACGGAGGCTGCAATCACGTACACCAGCATGCTGGCAACCGCGACCGGATTAATTACAATCACGCCCTGCGCTATCAGCGTAACGATAACCGCCGCACCGACGGCCAGCGCCAACAGCCACGCGCCCACACCGTTACGTTTCACTACCGGGCTATTCCAGGTGGAGTCGAGCCCCACTTCGCTGTCGTAGCGTTTCATTGATGGAACGGCAAATACACGGAAAATGATCAACGCTACCAACATCCCGATACCACCGATGCCAAAGCCCCAGTGCCAGCCGTGGGTTTTAATCAGCCAGCCGGAAATCAGCGGCGCGATAAACGACCCCATGTTGATGCCCATGTAGAACAGCGAGAAACCGCCGTCGCGACGCGCATCGCCTTTTTTGTACAGCGTGCCAACCATGACCGAAATACAGGTCTTAAACAGACCGGAACCGAGCACGATAAACATCAGACCAATAAAGAACAGGTTGTTCCCCATAATGGCGGAGAGCGCAATTGACAGATGGCCGAGGGCAATCAGGATGGAACCGTACCACACCGCTTTCTGTTGGCCGAGCCAGTTATCCGCCAGCCAGCCACCCGGCAGCGCAGCGAGGTACATCGTACCGGCAAAGATACCCACAATCGCCGAAGCATTTTCACGTGCCAGCCCCATGCCGCCGTCATAAACGGTAGCAGCCATAAACAGGATCAGTAACGGGCGAATGCCATAAAACGAGAAGCGCTCCCACATCTCTGTGAAGAACAGCGAGCCGAGCGGATAAGGATGGCCGAAGAAAGTTCGGCTTTCTTTTTGATTAACAGAGGATTGCATAATTCTCCCGAAAGTTATGTCGTCGTGTGTGTAAACACCGCGATGTACGCCAGCCAGTTACGTATCTGACCGATTTTTTACATGCAGCGAAAATTTATTTAACCATTTGATAACCTAAGGCTAGTTTTGTCTAGTACCAGCCCCCGGACTTTAAGACGAAAACTCGACAAATGTCTACTTTCTTAGATTTAAACTTGGTAAAAAATGAATAGTGATTGACATTGCACGGGCTGAGGCTGGCGATGGAACGTCGAAAAAAAAACCCGCGACAAGCACGGGTTTTTATCAGCATCAGCAACGGTTACTTGCTTTTTTTGATGTGTTTTATCAAACGCTTACGTTTACGCATCTGCGTCGGCGTCAGCGTATTGCGTTTGTTCGCAAACGGGTTTTCCCCTTCTTTGAACTGAATGCGGATCGGCGTCCCCATCACATCCAAAGACTTACGGAAATAGTTCATCAGATAGCGCTTGTAGGAATCCGGCAGGTCTTTAACCTGGTTGCCGTGAATCACCACGATTGGTGGGTTATAACCACCGGCGTGGGCATATTTCAGCTTCACACGACGACCACGCACCAGCGGCGGCTGATGATCTTCTGCCGCCATAGTCATAATGCGCGTCAGCATCGCGGTGCTGACGCGACGGGTGGAGCTGTCATACGCTTCGCGGACCGATTCAAACAGATTACCCACGCCGCTGCCGTGCAGCGCAGAGATAAAGTGTACACGCGCAAAATCAATAAAGCCCAGACGGAAGTCCAAAGTCTCTTTGACCTGCTCTTTCACTTCCTGCGTCAGGCCATCCCACTTGTTGACCACAATAACAAGTGAACGCCCACTATTGAGGATAAAGCCCAGCAGCGACAGGTCCTGATCGGAAATACCTTCGCGCGCATCAATCACCAGCATCACCACGTTGGCATCTTCAATCGCCTGCAGCGTTTTGATAACTGAGAATTTTTCTACTGCTTCGGTAATTTTGCCGCGCTTACGCACGCCCGCGGTATCGATGAGCACATATTCGCGCTCATCGCGTTGCATCGGGATATAAATACTGTCACGCGTGGTCCCCGGCATGTCGTAAACCACTACTCGGTCTTCGCCGAGAATACGGTTAGTAAGCGTGGACTTACCTACGTTCGGGCGACCAACAATCGCCAGTTTGATCGGCAGGTCCTGCGGGTTGAAGTCATCTTCAGGCTCTTCTTCGCCGTTCTCTTCGGCTTCCAGTTGCGCCCAATATTCTGCATCTTCATCCACTTCTTCCTGAGGAGCAACGTCATCCATCCACGGCAGCAGAACATGCTCCAGCAGGCTGAGAACGCCACGACCATGGGATGCCGCGATCGGATAAATTTCACCCAGACCCAGCGAGTAGAAATCGACGACCGCCTGATCAGGATCGAGTCCGTCAGTTTTGTTGGCTACCAGGAACGTCGGTTTCTGGCGCGAACGCAGATGTTTCGCAATGGCTTCATCCGCAGGCATCAGGCCAGCACGCGCATCTACCATGAACAGCACAACGTCCGCTTCTTCGATCGCCAACAGCGACTGTTCCGCCATGCGGGTTTCTACACCGTCTTCGGTGCCATCAATACCGCCGGTATCAATACAGATAAACTCGCGGCCTTCAATTTCCGCACGACCGTACTTACGGTCACGAGTCAGACCCGGGAAATCCGCAACCAGCGCATCTCGGGTGCGAGTTAGACGGTTAAATAACGTGGATTTGCCAACGTTAGGGCGCCCGACAAGCGCGACCACAGGTACCATGTTTAAAGCCTCATTTAATAAATCATCAGACAACGGGCACATTTTTTGCGCCGTTGTTAAAAACAGTAAAACGGCCCCTGCACCAGGAGCCGTTTTTCAAAGCGAGCGGCCGGGACGATTAACGCGTAATAGAGTACAGCGTACCGTCTTTCGCCTGGATCAGCAGTTTACCATCAGCAGATACCGGCTCGGTCAGGAAACCAGAGCTGTCAACTTTCTGCTGGGCGACAAAGCGGCCATCGTCAACGTTAATCCAGTGCAGGTAGCCTTCGCTATCACCCACGACCAGATTGCCGTTATACAATACCGGGGACGTCAGCAGACGGTGCAGCAGATCGCTTTGCGTCCACAGCGTCACACCGCCGTCGGTGGTCAGCGCCAGTACACGGTCGTTCTGGTCAACCAGGTAGATACGGTTACCGTCGACGATGAAATCATTCACTGAGCCCAGTTCACGTTTCCACATGATCTGGCCGCTGCGCAGATCCAGCGCCGTCAGGTTACCATTATAAGCCAGTGCGTAGACAACGCCATTGACGATAACCGGCGTGGTATCAACGTCGCTCAGACGATCGATTTCCGTTGGACCTGTCGCCTGAGAAATACGCTGCTGCCAAATCATCTGGCCCTGCTGCATCAGCACGGCGCTTACGCGGCCGTTATCACCGCCAACGATAGCTGCGCCAAAGGCGGTCGCTGGGGCAGATTCGCCGCGCAGAGACAGAGAAGGCATGTCGAGGTTAACGGTCCATTTGATAGCGCCGTCAGCTTCGTTCAGGGCCTGCAACTGACCGTTACTGGTGTGGATTAATACCACGCCATCGCTCACAACAGGACGAGACAGCGCTTCACCGGCAACTTTCGTCTGCCATGCGGTGGTACCATCGCTGGTGTTCAGCGCATAAACCTGCGCTTTTTCGCTGCCAATGTAAACATGGCCACCGGACACAGTTACACCGCCAGAAAGCTGTGCAGATGCGCGGGAGAACCAGCCGTCTTTCTCACCCAGATTAACAGACCAGACTTCTTTGCCGTCGTCCGCATTTAACGCCTTAACGACGCCGGCGCGATCGGCTGCATAGACAACGTTATCCGCCAGCGCAGGATGAAGATTGGAATAGAAATCACCAATACCGTTACCTACAGAGGTGCTCCAGTCCGTAGACGGAGTAAACTGGTTTTCAACCACCGGTAATGGGGACATCTTAACGACATCTTCTTCGCCACTAAACAGTGAACAGCCGCTCAATAGGGTAACGGAAAGCAGCCCTGGCAGAAGTAATTTACGCAATTGCATCGGGTCCCTCTCAGATGGACAAATTATTGATTTTCATCTGCATCATTTCGCTCAGAGCAGGAGAGGCATCGCTTTTCACGCCCGCTTCCCATGCGCTACGCGCACCTTGTTTATCGCCTTTGCTCAGCAATGCTTCACCGCGCAGGTCGGCAACAATGGCCGTCCACCCTTCACCTTTAATGGTGTCGAGTGTTTTCAGCGCGGTATCAGCCTGTTTAAGCTGAACCTGAACACGCGCCAGACGCAGGTTAATCACCGCTTTGAGATTCTCATCGCTGGTCGCTGCTAAGCCTTGTTGCAGCTGGCTTGCGGCTTTCTCAAGTTCATTTTGGTCAACAAACTGCTGCGCCAGTTCCAGTGAAGCTAACGCGCCGTAGGTATTTTTGTTTTCTGCGGCAAATTTCTCTGCAGCAGGAAGGCTATCCGGTTTACCCGCGCTAACCGCAGTCACCGTATTTTGATATGCCAGAGAAGCAGAGCGTGCGGACTCCGTCTGATGGCTGGTCCAGTAACGCCAGCCAACCAGCGCGCCAACCCCTAAAATGACCCCAACAGCCAGCGCTTTGCCGTTTTCAGCAAAGAAGCGTTTTACTGCATCAATCTGGTCGTTTTCGTTCTCGTAAATTTCCACGCTGTCCTTCTCCTTAGCCCAGTAGAGTGCGCAAATGCGCGGCAACGCTATCCTGCGCTACTGCCGTTTGCTCACCAGAGCGCAAATCCTTCACTACAACAGTACCGTCAGCCACTTCGGACTCGCCCAGTACCAGTGCAACGCGGGCGCCCCACTTGTCGGCGCGGGCGAACTGTTTCTTAAAGTTGCCGCCACCGTGGTTTGTCATCAGTTTCACACCAGGAACTTCATCGCGCAGACGTTCTGCAAGCCGCATTGCCACCGACTGCGTATCCGCCCCCGAAGCGACCAAGTATATATCGACAACAGGATCTGCGTTAAATTCCGGATTAACTGCCTGAACTAACAAAACAAGTCGTTCCAGACCCATGGCAAAGCCTACGGCCGGCGTTGCGCGACCGCCAAGTTGCTCTACCAGACCGTCGTAACGCCCACCGGCACACACGGTACCCTGAGAGCCCAGGCTGCTGGTAACCCACTCAAATACGGTGCGGTTGTAATAATCAAGACCACGAACCAGACGCTGATTGACGGTATAGGCAATACCTGCGGACTCCAGCAGTTTGCACAGGCCCGCAAAGTGCTCGCGAGAGTCGTCATCAAGATAGTCGCCCAGTGCAGGTGCGTCGTTGAGCAGCGCCTGTACTTCCGGGTTTTTGGAGTCGAGAACGCGCAGCGGGTTAGTGTACATACGGCGCTTGCAGTCTTCGTCTAGTTTCTCTTTGTGCTGTTCCAGGTAGGCAACCAGCGCATCACGGTAGTTAGCGCGGGCTTCAAGCGAACCAATTGAGTTCAGCTCAAGGCTGACATGCTGAGAAATACCCAGCGCGCGCCACCAGCGAGCGGTCAGCATAATCAGTTCAGCATCGATGTCCGGGCCTTGCAGGCCAAACACTTCGACACCCAGCTGATGGAATTGACGATAGCGCCCTTTTTGCGGACGTTCGTGGCGGAACATCGGCCCGATATACCACAGACGCTGTTCCTGATTGTACAGGAGACCATGTTCGATGCCGGCGCGTACGCAGCCCGCAGTCCCTTCAGGACGCAACGTCAGGCTGTCGCCATTACGGTCCTCAAAGGTATACATCTCTTTTTCAACCACGTCGGTGACTTCACCGATCGCGCGTTTGAATAACGGGGTCTGCTCTACAATCGGCAAGCGGATTTCACTGTAACCGTAGCTACCGAGCACGTTTTTGAGAGTGCCTTCAATGCGCTGCCAGATGGCGGTTTCGCCAGGCAGATAATCGTTCATGCCGCGAATGGCTTGAATGTTTTTTGCCACGTTTATTCTCTTTATGAATATAAAAATGAACCCTCAGCGCTAACCCGAACAATGCGGGCGCCATGCGGGTTCAATCATACACGGGAAGCACGCCGCTTCCCATCACGTTGTTATTTTTCAAGCTGCTGCACGTCAATACGACGCGCTTCGTCCAGGATACTCGCTTTGGCGCGAATGCGGGCTTCAAGCTGCGTAATCATATCGTCGTTATCGAGTCGATCCTTACGCACGCCGTCTTCATACAGACCGCTTTTCTTGTTACCACCCGTGACGCCCAGCGTAGAAACCAGCGCTTCGCCAGGACCGTTCACCACGCAGCCGATGATCGAAACATCCATTGGCGTAATGATATCTTCCAGACGTTGTTCCAGCGCGTTCACCGTACCGATAACGTCGAACTCCTGACGCGAGCAGGTTGGGCAGGCGATAAAGTTGATCCCGCGCGCACGAATGCGCAGCGATTTCAGGATATCGAAGCCAACTTTGATCTCTTCCACCGGATCCGCCGCCAGAGAGACACGCAGCGTATCGCCGATCCCTTCGGACAACAGCAATCCTAAACCGATCGCTGATTTTACCGCCCCGCTGCGTGCGCCACCGGCTTCGGTGATCCCCAAATGCAGCGGTTGATCGATCTGTTTCGCCAGCAGGCGATAGGATTCTACGGCGAGGAAAACGTCAGACGCTTTAACGCTGACTTTGAATTGATCGAAGTTCAGACGATCGAGGTGATCCACATGGCGCATAGCGGATTCCAGCAGCGCCTGCGGCGTCGGTTCACCGTATTTTTCCTGCAGATCTTTTTCCAGCGATCCGGCGTTGACG
This sequence comes from Citrobacter sp. Cb041, assembly GCF_030336655.1. Lineage (NCBI taxonomy): Bacteria > Pseudomonadati > Pseudomonadota > Gammaproteobacteria > Enterobacterales > Enterobacteriaceae > Citrobacter > Citrobacter sp. Cb041. Next base: position 15,241 of record NZ_JAOWDD010000015.1, read on the forward strand.
CCGATACGGATAGGAATATTTTTATCACGAGCGCAGTCCACTACCATGCGGATACGCTCTTCATTACCGATATTGCCTGGGTTGATACGCAGGCAATCGACGCCGTATTCCGCCACCTTCAGCGCGATACGATAGTCGAAGTGAATATCGGCAACCAGCGGGACATTAACCTGCTGTTTGATAAGCTTGAACGCTTCTGCGGCATCCATTGTCGGTACAGAGACACGAACAATATCTGCGCCGACGCGTTCCAGCGCTTTGATCTGATTAACCGTCGCTTCCACATCTGTGGTACGCGTATTGGTCATAGACTGTACGGCGATGGGCGCGCCATCGCCGATCGGCACATTCCCAACGTAAATGCGTGTCGATTTTCTACGTTGAATTGGAGCCTGGTTATGCATTAAAAAATCTCCCGCATTGCCGTCTGTTACTGAGCCGGTGATTGTTCGGCATTAACGGTCAGACGCGCAACCTGGTTAGTTCTGATAAAACGACTCAGATCGACAGGTTTACCCTGGAACTGAATCTGCACTGCCGCCGGAGCGCCAATTTTCAGTTTGTACGGCGCCTGACCCGTCAGATTCAGATTGCCGTCCTTACGCTGCATACCACTGAACAGTTTTTTTCCGGTCGCATCGGTCACTTCCAGCCAGCAATCGGCGGTAAAGTTCATTACCAGTGCGTTAGGATCGGCGGCAGGGGTAGTGACACCCGCCTGGTCAGTTGGCAGCGGCGCCGCGGTAGCTGGCGCTGCAGTTGCGGTATCGACGTTAGCCTGAGAAGGTGCCACAACGGCATTCTGCTGCGCATCAGCGGCAGGTGCCGGGGTTGCAGCAACATCTGGCGTAGGCGCTGCGTCCGCCACCGCGCCATCGTCTGGAGCCGGGGTAGTATCCTGGCCCGCTGCGGCGCTGGTATCTAACGGTACGTTCTGCGCACCATCTTTACCGGCATTCAGCTCAGCGGAGGATTGATCGGCCATGGTGGTGATCTCTTCCTGCTGCGCCTTATGGTTCTGCCACCACCAGGCTCCCGTCAGTCCGACAACGACAAACAGCACCAGCCAGGTAAAGGTCATTAACCAGCCGTCACGTTTCTTACGACGCTTACCGAGCGAGAAGCTCTGCATCGGTGCGACTTTGGCTGGGCGAATCGGAGCCTGTTTTTCCAGCCCTGGCAACAGTTCTTCTTCAGGAATATGCACCAGACGCGCATAAGAACGGATATACCCGCGCAGGAATGTTGAAGCGAGATCGGCTGGTGCCTTATCTTCTTCAATATCACGTACCGTGGAGACCTTCAGGCAAAGTCGCTCCGCGACTGCCTGCTGGCTGAATCCGAGTTGTTCACGGGCATTGCGCAGACGAACGCCGGTGGATAGTGCTTCATTTTTGTCGTGCGTGGCTTCAGTATTCATTCGCTACAGCTGCGTAAATTTGGGTTCTGATGCCGGCGAGCCACAATGCTCACCCACACCGCGAAACATCTGGTCAGTTAACCTTCGTCAGACAGTATAAAACGGTCAGACTATCAAAGACAAAACAACGTAAACCTGAGGGCTAAAGGCTTGTTGCGCCGCTACATACTGCCTTAAAGTCGACAAAAACGCACCGTTATTATTGACCTCACGAAAACAACAAAGAACCTCATTTGGCTTACGTTGCACTACGGTACATGAATTATACCGTAGTGCACTCAACATCAAACGGTCTTGATATCGATAGCGTCGCCCTGCATACGCTTACGCAGAGTACGCTTGGTACGGTCGATAACGTCACCCGCCAGCTGACCGCAGGCTGCATCGATGTCATCGCCACGTGTTTTACGCACGATGGTAGTGAAACCATAGCTCATCAACACTTTGGAGAAACGATCGATACGGCTGTTAGAGCTACGGCCATACGGCGCGCCAGGGAACGGGTTCCACGGGATCAGGTTAATCTTACACGGCGTATCTTTCAGCAGCTCTGCCAACTGATGCGCGTGTTCAGTACCATCATTGATGTGATCTAACATCACATACTCAATGGTCACACGACCCTGGTTAGCGTTGGACTTCTCCAGATAACGACGAACCGCGCCAAGGAATGTTTCGATATTGTACTTTTTGTTGATAGGTACAATTTCGTCACGAATTTCATCGTTCGGCGCATGCAGAGAAATCGCCAGCGCGACATCAATCATATCGCCCAGCTTATCCAGCGCAGGGACAACGCCTGAGGTGGAGAGCGTGACGCGACGCTTTGACAGCCCAAAACCGAAGTCATCCAGCATGATTTCCATCGCTGGCACCACGTTGGTCAGGTTGAGCAGCGGCTCGCCCATCCCCATCATCACCACGTTAGTGATAGGACGCACGCCCGTTGCTTTCACCGCACCGACGATTTTCGCCGCACGCCAGACCTGACCAATGATTTCCGACACCCGCAGGTTACGGTTAAAGCCCTGTTGCGCCGTAGAGCAGAATTTACACTCTAATGCACAACCGACCTGTGAAGAAACACACAGGGTCGCGCGATCGTCTTCCGGGATATACACGGTTTCTACGCGCTGATCGCCAACCGCGATGGCCCATTTGATCGTACCGTCAGAAGAACGCTGCTCTTCCACCACTTCCGGGGCGCGAATTTCAGCCACTTCTTTCAGCTTGTTACGCAGCACCTTATTGATGTCAGTCATGTCATCAAAGTTGTCGCTGCAATAGTGGTACATCCACTTCATGACCTGATCGGCACGAAACGGTTTTTCACCCATATCTTTGAAGAATTCGCGCATTTGCTGACGGTTCAGATCCAGCAGGTTGATTTTTCCATTTTTATTTGGAACCGCAGGAATGACGACTTCAGAGGTGTTAACTAATTCAGACATAATTTTTTCCGGCCTCGTTGTTACACGTTGTGGCCCGTGGAGGGTTAAAAAGAAACGCCCCGGCAAGCGTTCTGCTCTTCCGGGGCGTTGCATTGTACAAAGTCTGGCGCAGGGATGCCACGTTTGCACGAAGCATTAGCGAAAATAATATGTAAATCGCTAATTCCTCTCCAAAGGATTTCGCATCGCAGGAAAGCGGCACGTTCGAGCCTCCCCGAAAGCATAGAAAACTATGCGATGTGAAAGACGCAGGAGATTAGCGCGTGCGCGGGCAAACCTCGCCTTCACCGAAGAAATAGGCGATTTCACGCGCGGCAGATTCAACGGAGTCGGAACCGTGAGTACCGTTCTCAGTGAAGCTATCAGCGTAGTCTGCACGCAGAGTACCCGCCAGCGCATTCGCCGGGTTGGTTGCACCCAGCAGATCACGGTGACGCTGCACAGCATTTTCGCTTTCCAGAACAGAAACAACGATCGGACCGGAGGTCATGAATTCAACCAGACCGTCAAAGAACGGCTTACCATCATGCTCAGCATAGAAGCCACGCGCCTGCTCAACGGTCAGGTGCAGCATTTTAGTACCGACAATTTTGAACCCTGCTGCTTCAAAGCGCGCAAAGATGCTCCCAATAACGTTTTTTGCCACCGCGTTTGGTTTGATGATGGAAAAAGTACGTTCAATAGCCATGATTACCTCTGAAAAAGATGTTTTGTTGTTGTTTACCTGGCGCGGATTATAAAGAGCATCCCGGCAATTGACTATTGACGAAGATAACATTTCTTTAAAATAAGATGAATTTTAGCAACAAAAGTCGCCTGGTGGTCTACTGCAACGAAAATCTCACCGTCGCCACCTGTCCGGCGTCATCCATCACCAGCAGTTGATAATCCCCTTTGGTCGCCAGCCGTAGCGTAAGACGGCGTCCGCGTTCATCCAGCCGTTCACCGTTAAGAAACCACCAGCGATCGCCAGTCCCACCGCTGGTTTGTACCGGCAATGAGGCCAGCACAGAGCCGGGTAAACGCTTCACGATCGCGCCATCACGAACCCCTGTCAACTGCAACGGCAGCGAAGCATCCTGCCCCAGCGGCGGACACGTGGCAGAAACCGGCGGTAATCTCGCCCCACGGCGCTCTGACTCCGGCAGCCATGGCTCCAGCGGTAAAGGCCAGACGATTAACGTTTGTTCGCGCGCCTGCGGGCAATCCGCCGCCACACGTTTGCCTTCATCATCCAGCCAGACGGGGAAACGAATGCCACTCACGCCCTCCTGTTCGGGCAATAACAACGTGGGCGGCTGGCTGCCGTCCAGCAGCCAGGTTGCCAGACGGCGTCGACAGTTGCTGTCTCCGGGCGCAAGTGACTGCCCGCCCGGCCAGCACACTACGCCGCGGCTAACGGATTCAGGGCGCGGATCCTCCGGCTGATTTGTCCCGCGAGAGAGCAAAAGATTATTGACCTGATTGAGCAGCGGCACGGCGCTGGCAAAACCAAACTGGCCCACCACCGGCGTACCGTCGGGTCTACCGGTCCAGATACCCATCACATAACGGGCGTTAACGCCAATCGCCCACGCATCGCGATAGCCATAACTGGTACCCGTTTTCCACGCCAGCGGAACCACTCTGCTCAGCGCGTTATCCGGCAGCGGTTGCGCTTCGTCAGCCATAATGCGGCGAATAATCCACGCCGCGCCTACCGACATCAACGGACGCTCCAGCAGTGGATCGTCTGGCTGCAGGCGCAGTTTTCCCGCTTTTCCCTGACGGGCAAAGGCACTGTACGCCGCCGCCATGTCTTCCAGTCTGGCCCCTGCCCCACCCAAAATCAGCGACAGATTCGGTGCGGCACCTGCGGGCAGATACAGCGGTAAGCCAACGTTACGTAACGATGCGGCAAAACGCTTCGGGCCATAGGTTTCAAGTACCTGCACGGCGGGTAAATTTAGCGAGCGCACCAGCGCTTCGCTCATACTCACCGGACCATGAAAACCACTGTCAAAATTCCCTGGTCGATAATCTCCGGTTCGACGCGGCACATCCTGCAACAATGAAGCAGGATGAATTAATCCGTCATCCAGCGCCAGACCATAGATAAACGGCTTCAGCACCGAGCCCGGCGAGCGGATCGCATTCACCATATCCACATGGCCAAAGCGGGAGTCGTCATTCATATCTACCGACCCCACCCAGCCACGCACGCTCATATCAGTGTGATCGACCACAATCATCGCCAGCGAACTGCGCGCAGGTAAGCGGCCCTTCCAGTTTTGCGCCAGCTCTTCCAGTTGGCGCTGCAATCCGGCGTCAAGGGTGGTCACGATTTTATCGCTCCGGCTTTTTCCCAGCATCATGCGCGAGAATAACGGCGCTAACTGCGGCATTTGTCTGGGCGCCAGCCAGACCGGTTCTTCGCGTGACTCCTGCACCTGTCTGGCAGGCCAAACGCCCTGCGTCGCCATGCGCTCAAGCACTTTATTGCGCGCCGCTTCAGCGCGGTCCGGCCAGCGGTCCGGGCGCAGACGGCTCGGTGCCTGCGGCAACACGGCCAGCAGCGCGGCATCGGAATAACTCAACTGTGCGGGTGATTTACCAAGGTAGGCCCAGCTCGCCGCCCCCACGCCCTGCAGCGTGCCGCCAAACGGCGCACGGTTAAGATATAGCGTCAGGATGTCGCGCTTAGAAAGATGCCATTCCAGCTGCAATGCGCGCCAGAGCTGGCGGAACTTGCCGCCGAAAGTTCGCGGGTGGGGATCGAGCAATCGTGCGACCTGCATGGTGAGCGTACTGCCGCCTGAAACGACGCGACCTGAGGAGAGGTCCTGCCATGCCGCGCGCAGCACTGAAAACGGATTGACGCCGGGATGTTTCCAGAACCAGCGGTCTTCGTAGTTGATTAACGCCTCAAGGTAACGGGGGGACACCTCATCAATAGTCACCGGATAACGCCAGATGCCGTCCGCGTCGGCGAAGCGCCATAGCGGCGTACCATCGTAAGCCACCACGACACGTGCCGGATCGACTTCGTGAAGCGGCAGCGGCCAGATTTTATCTGCCGCCCAAACCCCCGCTACCAGCAATAGCGCAACGGCTGCCAGCCAGAGCCAGCAGCCGCGTTTCCCCAACCCGCGCATCATTTACGGTCTGACAATCAAAAGCCCCTCTGTCGCACCGGTCGCGCGCCACTGCGGAACATACATTGACTCCACCTGCGGCACAGGAACCTGATAGGTCCCCGGCGTTACCGCCCGCGCCAGATAGACCAGCGTCACCGGCTGTCCTTCGTTGACCGCTACCGCGGCGACAAAGCGATCGTCACGGAACTCAACATGCTGGATATCCGCCTGCTGCATCTGATTGAGCAAATTCGCTACCTCGCTGCCGCTGTCCTGCAGGCTGGCGCTGCCGTTGGCCAGATTCTGGTTTTCCAGCTCCAGGCCGGCTGGCAGTAAGTCAACCACCAGCGCATCCGGTACATTCTGGCTGGCTTTTACCTCCAGCCAGACCAGTACCAGCTCGCCGCTGCGCAGAGAATCCAGCGCTTTGCTGTTCCCGTCGAGCCCCAGGATCTGACGCTCAATGTGCAGGACGTTGCTGGCAGGCGTCGGCGAGGTTTGCGGGTAACCACTCACATCCAGACGCAGCCACAGCGGCAGATTACCGGTATTGGTGACGTTCAGCGTAGACAGTGCGTCAGCATCCAGATTACGCGTTTGTGATTTCTCCCCGGCTAACGCCTGTTCAGAGAGTGACGTTTGCGCCTGCCTCGAGCCAGGCAAGTCCTGCAACGTACGCGCGGCAAGGAACAGCGCATTGTTTTCCTGAGTAGAGAGCCAGCGCTGCCCAAAGGCCTGTTCTGACAAGGTGTTCAGCAGCGTATTCTGCACGTCAGGTTTAAGCTTGTTCTCTTCCAACAATGCCAGCATCAGCGCGTTGTCACGTAGCTGACTGCCGTAATCCGCCATCCACTGCTGCGCATCGCGACGTGGCGTATTCAGCGCCAGCGTCAACGCTTGTTCACTGCGGTTGGCGTCGCCCATGTTTTTCAGCGCTATCCCCAGTTGCATCAGCGGTAAACCGGAAGCCGCCTGTGCACGACGCTCCCAGATCTCACGCAGCGCGCCGAGCGGGGCTTTCTGCTGACGAGCCAGCACCAGCGCGGCGTAGGCCTGTACGGCAAACCGGCTTGCTGATGCGCCGTCGGTATAGCGAATCGACATCATGCCCGGATCCTGCAAATAGCGCAGCAGCCGCTCGTTACCCCGGTTAATCACCTCTGCTGGAACGCTATAGCCTTGTTCATTCGCACGAACGAGGAAATCCATCACATACGCGGTCAGCCAGTACTCTTCCGACCCGTTCTTATCCCACAGCGCAAAACCGCCGTTATCACGCTGCATTTGCAGTAAACGAGAGATGCCAATCTCTACTGCCGCACGGCGTTTTTCATCACTGTCGCCCGCGATACCTAACGCCTTCAACTGCGCGGCATTAGTGTATAAGGATGGGAACAACCCGCTCGCCGTTTGCTCGAGGCAACCGTAAGGGTAAGCTTTCAGTTCACGGATATAGCGCGCCAGATTCAGCGGTGGTTTACCGCTGAACAGCAGTTGTCCTTGCATCGTCACAGGAGAGAAATTCGTCAGTTCTTCGCCCGGAAGCTGCCAGGTTGCGCCCGGCTGAAGTGCGACGCCGTAATTAACAGTTTGCGCCGGGAACGCCGGTCGCACGCCAATTTTCCACTGTTTATGCTGAACAGGCAGCGTTTCACCCGGTAGATTCAGACCGCTAATTTGCGCCTGAATTTCGCCATCGCCAAAGCCCTCCCGCGCACGCACCGGAATAAACAGCGTAGTCCGTACGCCTGGCGCCAGATTCACCGGGGCGGGATCTTGCCCCATCAGCTCCAGTAAACCGCTGGCCGCGAGATTAATAATCAGCGTTTGCGGTTTGTCAGTCAGGTTGGTCACGTCCAGCGTCAGGCGCGAGGTATCGCCCCCCGCCAGAAAGCGCGGCATGTTCAGTTCAGTAATTACCGGCGCGGCGACAATCACTTTGCTTTCGCTACTGCCAAAGTCATCCGCCGTCCAGGCTTGCGCCATTACCCGCAGCTCGCCGTTGAAATCACCAATTGGTAACGTCACCGTACCTTCGCCCTGCTCGTTAAGCGTCACCGGCAGCGCCTGTTGCGCCACGATATTGACGTGATTAACCGGTGGCTTGCCGCCGCGTTTTAACTCATCGCCATCACCACCAAAGCGCAGCGCCGCCAGACGTCCTTGCCCTTCGATCACCTGGCCGTAAATATCATAAATATCCGCGCCATAGCGTTTTTGCCCGAAAAACGCCTGCCACGGATCCGGCGTGGCGTAATCGGTAATGTTCAACACCCCGCTGTCAACGGCTGAGACCAGCACGTTAACCTGTTTTGGCACGTCGCCATTTTTAACGCTGGCTTTAATCTTGACGGTCAACGGCTGATTTGGACGCATTTTCGCCGGGCTTTCCAGCGCCAGCGCCAGACGACGGTTTTCATCGCCTAACGGCAAATGCAGTAAGCCGACTGCCCGCTTTGGCGTTGCCGAACGAGACTTGTCGCCAGGACGAACCACCAGCGCGCTGAGATACAAATCATGGCGATTCCAGGTTTTATCGACCGGGATGGAGATATCAAGACCATCCGTCGGTACGTCTATCTCTTGCCACCACAGCGGGCCTTCGCTGGACTCCACCATCGCGTAACCTTTGCCTGCAGCGGGTGCGGCAATGTGTAGCTTCATGGTATCGCCGGGACGATAGCCGGGTTTATCCAGTTTCAGGGTCACGCGATCGGGACGTACTGTCCCGCTGCCGTCGCTGTTATCCTGCCAGCTATAACCAGCCCAGAAGCGCACGCTGCTCACCGCATCATTCGGAGCTTTCACTTCCAGGCGATAGGCACCCCACTCGACAGGGAAGCTGACTTTACCGGTCTCATCGGCCTTAAGATCCAGGGTCTGCTCCCCCTCAACCAGATCTTTTTGATCGAACTGCGATTGCCAGCCCTCGTCTTCAGACCAGTTCCAGTAATAATCACGGCGTTCACGGATCAAACGCACCTGTAAACCGGACACCGCTTTTTTCTCGCCTTGCGCATCGGCATACACAATATCAAAAGCGGCATTGCTGTTTTCATCAACGCCAGGCTGATTGACGGTGGTATCGGTGCGGTAGTCATAAACGGCTTTCGCCGCAAACTGCGGACGAATACCTGGCAGAGTATCCGCAGGCCAGATGGCTTGTTCAACCCGACGCGTCACCGGACGGCCACCCGACTCCAGCAGACTGGCTTGCAGAATCACCTGTAACGGAGAATGCGTCTCCTGCCATTGGCTGCTGGTAGTCACTTCGCCGCGACCGTGGTCATCCAGCGTCAACTGAACCTCATCGAGGCTGCGAGAAAGATTTTCTTCGGCAATATTACCAAACTGGAACCCCGGTAATGCCTGCACCGCTTCCCGCAGCGGGCGCAGGAAAAGCTGCCCTTGCAGAGCATTGCCGTTGGCGGGCGCGCCATACAGGTAGTAGCCCACCACCGAGAACTTCACTTCATCAGTTGGAGCCACCGGCATTTTATTGGCGGTGAGATTGAGCGCCATCCGCTCAGGCATGAAATCTTCGACGTGGAAATCCCACATCCGCGACTGGTTATCGCCAGTATTGGCACGAATATGCCACATGCCAGTTGGCGCGCTGCTGTCCAGCGGCCAGCTAAAGCGATACAGACCGTTTTCCGGCTGGCTCACTACCGAGCGTAACACCTGTCCGTCGGGCTTAACGACCTCCAGCTTCACCGGCTGGTCAGGCAGCGTTTTGCCGTCGCTATCTCGCAGTAATCCGTTGAGGATCACCGTTTCGCCAGGGCGATAGAGGTCACGGGGGCCAAACATAAAGAACTGCTTGCTGTATCCCGGCGCGCCGGCAATATCAAATTCAGCCAGATCCAACGCCGGGAGCTTCAGGTCCAGCAGCGTGGTTTGCCCGTCTTTACGGGCCAGCAATAAGGCCGCGTCTTTATCGGTTTCCAGCTTGACGTGACCCTGCGCGTCACTGGTAGCCTGCGCCAGCGTCTGCCCTTTTTCGTTGAGTAACGTGACCTCAATACCCTGCTGCGCAGCGCCGTTTTCCAGACTCTGCGTAAAGACATCCAGTTGATTGTGGTAACGGTGCGCAGAGACACCAATGTCACTGAGCGTAAACAGCGTAGCAGCATTGCTGTAGTTATAGTGTCCGGCCTGATTCATCACCGCAATGTAAACGCCTGCTTGCTGCAACGGCTTGATATCGCTCAGTGGCAGTAGCAGCTTCTCTCGGGTATTACGCGCAGGATTGAGGTCAAAGCGTCCGGTATAAACCAGTTCCGCCATTTTCAACAGATTGTCTGACTCCCAGTTTGACAACGAATTACGGTATTCCCACTGGCTGACAAACGCACCGAGCGATTCAGGCTTCACGCGAAAGAAGTTCACATCCACACTATTAACGTTAAGGGCCATCACCGGTAACCCTTCAATCACTTTTCCCGGCAGCAGCGAGCCGCGACTAGCGAACCCTACGCTTGGCTGGACGTCGCGGGTGGTAATGTTTTTTTCATAATCGATAGCGAACGTCGCTTTATTCAGCGCCAGCAAATCACGCTCAATGGTAACCACCAGTTCCCGGTTAGGTTCGAGATGGCGTAAGCGTAGCTCTTTTAGATTTGGCGCCAGCTCCCAGGCACCATCCACTTTGCCGCTTTTTTTATCAACAACGTGCACTACGCGAGAAAAATCTTGTTCCGGATCGAGGGGAATGGAAAAGGTCAAAACAAGCGTTGCCGCGCCGTCGAGTTGGACCTCGGAGGCATCAAGCAGCGTCAGCGACTTACCCTGGCTTTGCTGAATCAGCTTTTGTAATTGGGCCTTATCTTTTGCTGGCGCAGTCTGCGGTGCAGGCGCATCAGGCTTCGCAGCCGTCGGTGATTTTTCGTTATTATTATCGCACCCAACCAGTGCCAGCATCAGCATACAGGCCGCTACGCGTAAATGTTTCATTTTTCATCCCTGGCCGTAGTGGCCCGTTAGCTACGTAGAACAACTATTATGCGTCAGATTTTCGGCTGTGGAAGCCAGTAACTGTTCTACGTTGTCCTATTTTTCGTGATTAATGTGGATTCGCCTGACAAATCAGCCTCTTTTACTTGTCGCATTGCACTAAACATCCGACAATTTGCCAAAACCTGGTAAAAATGGAGATGCCTATGACCACCGCCTTTTTTGTCGCTGCCGACTGGCTTGCCGAACACATTGACGACCCGGAAATACAAATTCTTGATGCCCGGATGGCACCTCCAGGACAGGAAGATCGCGATGTTGGCGAGGAGTATCGCGCGGGCCATATTCCTGGCGCAGTCTTTTTTGATATTGAAGCGCTTTCCGACCATACGTCACCGCTACCGCATATGATGCCGCGACCGGAAGCCTTTGCCGTAGCGATGCGCGAATTGGGCGTTCATCAGGATAAACACCTGGTTGTCTACGATGATGGCAACCTGTTTTCCGCGCCGCGCGCATGGTGGATGCTGCGGACATTTGGTGTCGAGAATGTCTCCATTCTGGCGGGCGGTCTGGCTGGCTGGCAGCGCGATGAGCTAATGCTCAAAGAAGGAAATGAGGATTTACCGGAAGGTGAATTTAACGTGGCATTTACGCCTGAAGCGGTTGTGCGCGTTACCGACGTACTGCTGGCCAGTCATGAAAAAACAGCGCAGATCGTCGATGCCCGACCGGCTGCGCGTTTTAATGCCGAAGTTGACGAGCCGCGTCCGGGCCTCAAGCGTGGCCATGTGCCTGGTGCGCTTAACGTACCGTGGACAGAGCTGGTTCGTGACGGTGAACTGAAAACTACCGACGAACTGGATGCTATTTTCTTCAGCCACGGCGTAAGCTTTGACCGCCCCATTATCGCCAGCTGCGGCTCAGGCGTCACGGCGGCGGTGGTTGTGCTGGCGCTTGCCACACTGGGCGTTTCTAACGTCGCATTGTATGACGGTGCATGGAGCGAATGGGGCGCGCGTAACGATTTACCGGTAGAACCGGCCGCCCATAATCCCTCTGCTTAACCCTCCCCCTGCTGTTACCCCGCTCACAACGCATAACGTTACATGTAACGTTATGCGTCATTTGTTTTTAAAACAAACAGATAGCTAGAATTCTCCCCTTTGACGCTGCTAACTTTGTCCTGTTTTCGCACTCTGATGTGCGGTTCATATAAGAGAGAACATGATGAAAAGAGCTGTCAATGCCCTACAAAATTTTGGCAAATCGCTCTATGGTCCGGTGCTCATTCTCCCGATCGTGGGCTTATTCATTGCCTTCGGTAACGTCCTTAGCAATGGCAATCTTGCGCAATATTTACCTTTTCTCGCTCATCCCATTTTACAAAACAGTGGTCAGTTAATTGCGAAATCCGCCGTATCTGTACTGGCAAATCTGGCGCTGGTTTTCGCCGTCGGCATTCCCATTGGCCTTGCCACCCGTGATAAAGGTTATGCGGCCTTGACAGGTCTTGTCGCTTTTATTGTTTTTATCAACGCGATGAACGTCACGCTTCAGCTACGCGGCGATCTGGTTGCGACGGATCAGATGCGCGGTGCGGGTCAGAGTATGGTGCTTGGCGTGCAGGTGCTGGAGATGGGCGTTTTTGCCGGGATTTTGCTGGGCGTCGTGGCAGGTTATCTCTATAACCGCTATTCCGGCGTGCAGTTCAGCGGTGCGATGGCGATTTACTCAGGCCACTGTTTCGTCGCCATCATTATTCTGCCCACCTCAATGCTTCTCGGCGTAGCGATGAGCGAACTGTGGCCTTTCGCTCAGCATGGCATCAGTACCATGGCGTTGACCATTAAAGACGCTGGACCTTACGGCGTCGCTATTTACGGTTTTCTTGAACGCATTCTGGTGCCGACCGGACTACACCACCTGGTTTACACGCCGTTTCTGTATACCGAACTGGGCGGCACTGCCGAGGTTTGCGGTAATGTGTATCAGGGGGCGCGCAACATCTATTTCGCCGAGATGGCCTGTCCGACAGTGGCACAGCTCAGCAATACGGTGGTGTGGGACGCTCGCGGCATCAGTAAAATGTTTGGCCTGCCTGCCGCCGCGCTGGCTATGTATATGACGGCCACGCCACAGCGCAGGGCTGCCGCGAAGGCCATTCTGCTCCCCGCCGCACTGACCTCATTACTGGTCGGCGTCACCGAGCCCATTGAGTTTTCCTTCCTGTTTGTCGCTCCGCTGCTGTTTGTGGTACACGCGGTGCTGACCGGCATCGGCATGATGCTGTTTTCTCTGCTGGATGTTCACGCCATAGGCGCCAACGGCGTCATTGACTTCATTCTCTACAACCTGCCGCTGGGCGTCGAAAAGGCTAACTGGCCGATGTACATCGCGGTCGGGATGATGATGTTCGTTCTCTACTTCGTCATCTTTCGCTTTCTTATCCGCTATTTCGATATGAAAACGCCAGGTCGTGAGGAGGACGCGCGGGAGACACGTTTGTACAGCAAAAAAGATTATCAGGCAAAAGGCCGCGATGATTCTGGCGAAGCCATTATTGCCGGGCTGGGCGGTCGCGCCAATATTGAAGTGGTTGATAACTGTTACACCCGTCTGCGCGTCACCGTGAAAGATATCGCCATCATCAACGAGCCGCAGCTCAAAGCGACCGGCGCGAAAGGCGTCATTAAACAAGGTAATAACGTTCAGGTGGTCTACGGACTGCACGTTAAGAAAATGCGAGAAGCCGTAGAGGCGTTTCTCTGAAGGAGCCAATCATGTTTACCCCCCCTTTTATTTTATCCATTGCTGGCGGTGGAAGCACTTATACGCCCGGGATTGTCAAAAGTCTGATGGTGCGTCTTGCCGATTTTCCGCTGGCTGAAATTCGTCTGTATGACATTGACGAAGCACGTCAAAGCACCATTGCACCGGTGGTTGAAAAAGTGATCCGCGATCACAGCCAGTCAATTAAATTTACCGTAACCCGCGATGCGCAAACGGCCTTTCGCGGGGCGCATTTTATTTTCTCGCAGATGCGCGTAGGCCAGTACAAAATGCGCGAGCTGGACGAAAAAATCCCGTTAAAACACGGCGTCGTCGGCCAGGAGACCTGCGGCCCCGGTGGTTTAGCCTACGGGCTACGCACCATTCTGCCGATGGTGGAGCTAATCGATCTGGTCGAACGTTTTGCCGATAAAGCGGCGTGGATTGTCAATTACGCCAATCCGGCGGCGATTGTGGCAGAGGGGGTACGTCGCTTACGCCCGAACGCACGGGTTCTCAATATTTGTGATATGCCGGTCGCTGCAATGCGTAACATGGGTGCGATTCTGGGCGTTGACCGTCATAAGCTGGAGGTGGACTACTTCGGCCTTAACCACTTTGGCTGGTTTACCCGCGTGCGGGTTGATGGCGAAGACCAGCTCCCGGCGTTACGGCGGCATATCGCTAAATTCGGCCTGCTGACAGAAGATGCCGCACAAACGGATCCGCAGCATGCCGATCCTTCATGGGTCAAAACATGGCGTAACATCAAGCCGATCATGGACAACTTCCCGGAATATCTGCCGAATCCGTATTTACAGTATTACCTGATGTCGGAACAGATCGTGGCCCATCAGGATCCAGACCACACCCGGGCCAACGAAGTGATGGAGGGGCGTGAGAAGAAATTATTCGCCGCGGCTCAGAAATACCAGAGCACGGGGATTTTGCCCGATGCGTTTCACGTCGGAGTTCACGGCGCGTTTATCGTTGATGTCGCCTGTAGCCTGGCTTTTGATTTACGCCAGCGTCACCTGGTGATTGTTGAAAACAGAGGCGCGATTGCCAATCTGCCCTATGACGCGATGGTCGAAGTACCTGCGTACATCACTTCACAGGGAGCTGAACCGGTTCGCATGGGGGCAGTACCGTTGTTTCACCAGACGCTGCTGATGCAACAGCTGGCCTCAGAGCAACTGCTGGTTGAGGCCGCCATTGAAGGCAGCTACGAGAAGGCACTACAGGCTTTCACGCTGAACCGGACGGTGCCAACCATGGTACATGCCAAAACCCTCCTTGATGAGATGATCGAGGCTAACCGGGACTACTGGCCAGCGCTGAAAAAAGCCTGGCAGGAGGGGGAATTGCGCTAAAGTCTGGTGCGGAAGACTTGTCGGTGTGGATGAAAACACCGACAATTCCGCGAATTGATGAAAACGGAGGCCCAATGACTATCCCATATTTCTCCCTTCCTGCCCGGCAAGTGAAACCGGCCTGATCATGGACAACCGGCTTGCCTCTCTGCTGACACGCGGAGAACCGCTTACCCGCGCAGAGTACCGTGTGCTGGCGCACCTGACACAGCATCCGCTGCTGGTAGGTAACATCACGGTACGTGAGCTGGCCCAGGCGACTTTTGTTTCCACCGCCACCATTATGCGCTTGTGTCAGAAACTGGGCTTCAGCGGTTTCAGCGAGTTTATATGGCACTGCAAACAGCTGCTCTCCGATACGCCGCACATCGCAGCGCAGGCCGCGGAGAGCGGCGAGTTACCGGCGATGCTTAGCCGTTTCATCGCCAACTATCAGCTTACTTTTCAATGGAATACCCAGGAAAAACGTCGCCATTTTGTTGATTTATTACGGCAAAAAGAGAGTTTCTTTCTGTATGGCGCCGGATTTTCCTATCTATTTGCGGAGTATCTGACCAAAAAATTGCAGGTTCTCGGTAAGACCGCTTTTATTTCCGGGCCAGGCGACAGCCGGAACATCTTTCTCAGTAATGCCGCCCGCTATCAGGTATTCGTCGCGGTGTCACGCAGCGGCGAAACGGAACAGGTTATTGATAAAGTCAGGATTGCGCAAAACGTTGGCATGACGATTGTGGCCTTTACCCGTGCGTCGGCCAATTCGCTGGCGGGCATGGCGGATTTGCACTTTGCGCTATATGACGAAGCGGTACACTTTGCCGCGGAGGCCGCCGGAGTGACCTCTTTTGAATCGAATCTGGTGCTACTCATGGATTTGTTGCTGCTGGAAGCAACGGGGTGAGCGCTCACCCCGAATGCCTCAGATAATCCGGTTCTGTTTGAAGTCGCGCAGGAAACCGCCCCAGCGGCGTTCGTAGAACGGTGCGATGTGCTCAGTGATAAAGTGACTCACGCCCTTCTCACCTTTCTTCACCTGGCAGATATCAATGGGTTCATCACCCGGCAACGTATCGGTCGCGACGCTACCCGCAGCATGGATGATCTCTTCAATATCACCTTCAGCTTCAATACCAATCAGCAGATTCGGCTGGGCTTCCGCACTTTCTTTGATTGAGCAGAGAAATGCGCGTTTTACCGGCTTAATGGTTTTAAACAGCGTGGTCAGTGAGTCAATCATCTGCGCCGGAGGTTCAGCGACTTCAGAAAGGATCAGCGATTCACCACCTTCCAGTACTTCCTGGGTGCTTAGCGGATTACCCTCTTCCCCCATCAGCAGGCTGATTTCACGCGGCATAAACTCTTTGCCGGTCGGCAGTTTAGCGTTGAGAAAGAGCGTTTCGCCAAGCGTCATTTCAAATAGCGTACGCACCGGCATAACGACAAATGCTTGCTCATCTTCAACCGCCTGTTGCAGGGCTTCCAGGGAGGTGAAGAACGGGATCACGGTCGTGCCGTCTTCTTTTTCCCAGTGCTGAAGGTCGAGGGCGCTGTCTTCAACCACCGCCTCGCCTTCTGCGGCAGTACCCGGCACCCAGACGGTGGATTCCAGTAATGTACGGAAAAATGCCGGACGATGCGCAGGCTCTGTCGCTGCTTGCTCCAGCAACGTTTCTAATTCATTTTTTGTTTCGGACATAAGTATCACAAATTGGATGAATACATGTATGCCGGATAAGCGTAGCGCCATCCGGCAATACAGTCATGAATTATGCGGTCAGCAGATTCGCGATGGTGCGCACACCCAGACCGGTTGCGCCCGCAGACCACTGCTCAACCGGCGCTTTGCGATAGGTTGCAGAGCAATCGATGTGCAGCCAGCCTTGCTGGTAATTTTCCACGAAATGGGACAGGAAGCCCGCCGCGGTGCTTGCACCCGCTGGGTAGGCCGCACTGCCGGTATTATTCAGCTCAGCAAAATTTGACGGCAGTTGACTACGGTGGAACTCTGCCAACGGCAAACGCCAGAACGGCTCGTTTTCTTGCGCCGCACTTGCCAACAAACGCGCGGCCAGTTGGTCATCAAAGCTAAACAGCGCGTGGTAATCGTTGCCCAGTGCGGTTTTCGCCGCGCCGGTCAGCGTGGCAGCATCAATGATCAATTCAGGTTTTTGCGCGCTGGCATCGATCAGGCCATCGGCCAACACCAGACGCCCTTCAGCATCGGTATTCATCACTTCAACTTTTTTACCGTTGCGATAGTGAATGATATCGCCAAGCTTAAAGGCGTTGCCGCTGATCAGGTTATCCGCGCAGCACAGATACAGCTTCACACGCTTGTTCAGGCCACGGGTGATGGCAAACGCCAGCGCGCCAGTGACCGTTGCCGCACCGCCCATATCGGACTTCATTGAGTCCATAAATGCGCTTTGCTTGATGCTGTATCCGCCGGAGTCAAAGGTAATTCCCTTGCCAACCAGGCAGGCATAAACTGGAGCTTCTTTGTCGCCAGTCGGGTTGTAATCGAGCGCCAGCAACACCGGCGGACGTTCAGAGCCTCGACCTACGGTATGCAGCCCCATGTAGTTCTGCTCGCGCAGATCTTCACCTTTGGTGATACGGTACGAGACGTTGTCGCAGGCCACGCCGCACAGCAGGTCTACCGCGCGTTGCGCCAGCTGTTCCGGGCCCAGCTCTTCTGCAGGTGCGTTAATGGTATCGCGCACCCAGTCAATAATCTTCAGACGGTTATCCAGCTCTTTGCGCTGCGCCTCGTCCAGAGCGGCCCACTCAACTTTGCGGGTGCCTTTTGGTCCTTTGTAACCCTGCCAGAACGCCCAGCTACGTTCGGTATCCCAGCCTTCACCATCCAGTTGGACATGTTTAATACCCAGGCCGTCAATTTTACGCGCGGCGCGCTGGATAAGGCTGAGATCATCTTTTCCGTTCAGGTGCAGGGTAATACCGTCATTATTAATGCTGTATGTCGCCTTTTCACCCCAGCGAGCGTCAGCGGGTTGCGTGGAAAGCGTAATTTTCATGGCTTCTGTCATTTTATTTATCCTTATTTCGCGCATACAGGAAAACGGGCCACCCGTGGGCAGCCCGTTGACTTATTCGGCTTCGTCCAGCCAGACCAGTAAAATGGCCTCAAGGATTTTTTCGTTCGATGCCTGTGGATCATCATCGAACTCTTCCAGGTCACAGATCCATTGGTGCAGATCGGTGAAACGAACGGTCTTGGGATCGAGATCGGGGAACGCGTCGTACAGCGCCTCGCCGATTTCGCGGCTATCGGTCCACTTCAGTCCCATACTACCCTCTGTTAATGCTCACGTGCATGATTGATTGTGTAACGTGGGATTTCGACCACTAAATCGTCCTCGGTTACCCGTGCCTGACAGCTTAAACGGCTCTCCGGCTCCAGTCCCCAGGCTTTATCCAGCATGTCGTCTTCTTCTTCTGTGCTTTCCGGCAAAGAATCAAAACCTTCACGTACAATGCAGTGGCAGGTCGTGCAGGCACAGGATTTTTCACAGGCGTGTTCAATCTCGATACCGTTACGCAGGGCAACGTCGAGAATGGTTTCGCCGGTCTCAGCTTCCAGAACTGCGCCATCGGGACAGAGATCCTGATGAGGCAAAATAACAATCTTTGGCATATTAAACCTCGTCCACGGAATGGCCTTTCAGCGCGCTACGGACGGATTTGTCCATACGGCGAGCGGCGAATTCCTGGGTTTGTTTGTCTACGTTTTTAATGGCTTGTTCTATCGCGTCAACATCGTCACCCTGTGCTACCTCGCTCAAATGCGCAGCAGCGGTGTCGATAGCCTGACGTTCTGCGGCGCTTAACAGCGCGGCATCAGCGTTCAGCGCACCGGATAAACTCTCCAGTACGCGTGCCGCTTCGACTTTCTGTTCTGCCAGCATACGAGCTTTAACGTCCTGCTCGGCAAAACTCATCGAATCCTGAATCATGGAGGCGATTTCACTGTCGGTCAGACCGTAGGACGGTTTGACCTGAATCGAGGACTCAACGCCGGTGGATTTCTCCATAGCGGTGACGCTCAGCAGCCCATCAGCATCGACCTGGAAGGTCACGCGGATATGCGCGCCGCCTGCCGGCAACGCCGGGATACCGCGCAGCGCAAAACGCGCCAGTGAACGACAGTCCTGCACCAGCTCACGCTCGCCTTGCATCACGTGAATGGACATCGCGGTTTGGCCATCTTTAAACGTGGTGAAGTCCTGCGCACGCGCCACCGGGATAGTAGTGTTACGCGGGATCACTTTCTCCACCAGACCGCCCATGGTTTCCAGTCCCAGAGACAGCGGGATAACGTCCAGCAGCAGCATTTCGCTGTCCGGTTTATTCCCGACCAGAATATCCGCCTGGATTGCCGCACCGATAGCGACCACTTTGTCCGGGTCGATAGAGGTCAGCGGCGTACGGCCAAAGAATTCACCGACGCGTTCACGTACCAGCGGCACGCGCGTTGAACCACCGACCATTACCACTTCCAGCACATCCTGCGGCTCAACGCCCGCATCTTTCAGCGCACGGCGGCAGGCCAGCAGCGTACGTTTAACCAGTGCGGAAATGAGTTCATTAAAGGTTTCACGGGTGATTTCACCCTGCCATCCCGCCACGTTAACCGTCACAGAATCGGCGTCGCTGAGTGCGATTTTCGCTGCAATCGCGGCATCCAGCAGTTCGCGCTGTACGCGGTTATCGCTGCGATCGGCAACGCCCGCCTGCTCGCGAATATAGTCGGCCAGCAGATGGTCAAAATCGTCGCCGCCCAGCGCGGAATCACCGCCGGTCGCCAGCACTTCGAACACGCCGCGACTCAGGCGCAGAATAGAAATATCAAAAGTACCGCCGCCAAGGTCATAGACCGCGATCACGCCTTCCTGACCGGAATCCAGGCCATAAGCGATCGCCGCAGCGGTCGGTTCGTTCAGCAGACGCAATACGTGCAGGCCCGCCAGACGCGCGGCGTCTTTCGTCCCCTGACGCTGTGCATCGTCAAAGTAAGCCGGAACGGTGATCACTACGCCATCCAGTTCGCCGGACAACGATTCGGTTGCCCGCGCGGCCAGCGCTTTCAGAATGTCAGCGGATACGCGCACCGGATTAAGCAAACCGGCAGCGGTTTCAATCATCGGCAGGCCGTTTTCGCTCGCCTGGAATGAATAAGGCAGATGTGGGTAGCGCGCCTGGATATCCGCCAGAGAGCGGCCCATCATGCGTTTTACCGAGCTGACGGTGTTTGCCGTATCCAGCGCAGCATTGGCGCGGGCATCGTAACCGACCGAGTAGCCCTGCTGCTGATAGTGAACCACTGACGGCAACAGGTGGCGACCTTCATGATCTGCCAGCGTTTCGGCCTGGCCGCTGCGTACGGTCGCAACCAGGGAGTTGGTGGTGCCTAAATCGATACCGACCGCCAGACGACGCTGGTGCGGCGCGGCGCTCAGACCAGGCTCACTAATTTGTAATAAGGCCATTTTCGCTTCCGGAAATTAAAAATCGAGCAGTTTTTCTTCGAGTTGTTCTGCACTGCTTCGCAGTTTATCGAGAAAACGCAGCTTACGCACGGTATCTGCCGCTGCGTCCCACGTCTCGCTATCCAGCTGTTCCACCATCAGTTGATGGCGAACGTTGTACATTTCGCTGACGCGTTGCATAAACGCATCCAGCCGTTGATTGTCTTTTGCCTGTTCAATCTCGTCCAGCTCTTCGCGCAGCTCCAGTTGTTCCATCAGAAACGCGGTATCGCGCACCGTGTGCTGCTCGCTGCGGATATCAAAGCCGTGTAAAGACAACAAGTATTCGGCGCGCATCAAAGGATGACGCAGCGTTTGCCAGGCCTGGTTGATAGTGGCGGACTGCGAAACCGCAGCAAGTTGTTCCGCCTGAGAACCGCTGGCGAATTTATCAGGATGATACTGACGTTGCAGATCCTGAAAACGTAGGCTCAGCGCCTGAGTATCGAGCTGATAACGGGCCGGTAAGCCAAAGAGGGTGAAGTAGTCCATAACATTCTCAGGGCATCGATTCTCTGTTGTTCGATGAGGCAAAACCAGAGAGTCAGGTAAAACAAACCCCACGCGCAGGCGACCACGGTGGGGTTATCAGTAAGCGCGTTACACGTGGAAGCTTTCGCCGCATCCACATTCGTCTTTCACGTTCGGGTTAGTGAACTTAAACCCTTCGTTCAGACCTTCTTTGACGAAGTCTAACTGCGTACCGTCGAGGAATTGCAGGCTCTTACCGTCGATCACGACTTTTACACCTTTGTCTTCAAACACGGTATCTTCAGCCGCCGGCTCGTCAACAAATTCCAGTACATAAGCCATACCTGAGCAGCCGGAGGTTCTCACGCCCAGACGCAGACCAAACCCTTTACCGCGGTTTGCCAGGAAGGTATTTACACGCGCTGCTGCACTGTCGCTTAAGGTAATCGACATAATAAAACCTCAACTCTTAATTATTTTGCTTCACGTTTGCTTTTGTAATCCGCAATCGCGGCTTTAATCGCGTCTTCAGCCAGAATAGAGCAGTGAATTTTCACCGGTGGCAGTTCAAGCTCGTCGGCGATATCGGTATTTTTGATCGCCTGTGCTTCGTCCAGAGATTTCCCTTTTACCCATTCGGTAACCAGAGAGCTGGAGGCAATAGCGGAACCGCAGCCGTAAGTCTTGAAACGCGCGTCTTCAATGATACCCTCATTGTTGACTTTGATCTGCAACTTCATCACGTCGCCACAGGCCGGTGCACCCACCATGCCGCTGCCCACGTTCTCGTCGCTGTTGTCAAAAGAGCCCACGTTACGTGGATTCTCGTAATGATCGATTACTTTTTCGCTGTAAGCCATGATGAATTCTCCTTATCGGTACCGATTAGTGATGTGACCATTCAATACTGTTCAAATCCACGCCCTGTTTGAACATTTCCCACAGCGGAGAAAGGTCGCGCAGGCGGCCAATGGAGTTGCGAACCAGATTGATGGCGTAGTCAATCTCTTCTTCGGTAGTGAAACGACCTAAAGAGAAACGAATTGAGCTGTGTGCCAGCTCGTCGGTCATCCCCAGCGCGCGCAGTACGTAGGATGGCTCCAGGCTTGCAGAGGTACATGCAGAACCGGAGGACACAGCCAGGTCTTTCAGCGCCATAATCAGCGACTCGCCTTCAACAAAGTTGAAGCTAACGTTGAGAATGTTCGGTGCGCCCTGCTCGAGGTCACCATTGAGGTACACCTCTTCCATATCTTTCACGCCGTTCCACAGACGGTTACGCAGAGTGCGCAGGCGCGCCATCTCGGTTTCCATCTCTTCTTTGGCGATACGGTAAGCTTCACCCATCCCAACGATTTGGTGCACAGGCAGCGTACCGGAACGCATACCGCGCTCGTGACCGCCGCCGTGCATCTGCGCTTCAATACGAATACGCGGTTTACGACGAACGTACAGCGCGCCGATACCTTTCGGGCCATAAATTTTGTGGCCGGAGAAGGACATCAGGTCAACTTTCAGTTGGCTCAGATCGATAGGCAGTTTGCCCACGCTCTGGGTTGCATCAACGTGATAGATAATGCCGCGAGCACGGCACATTTCGCCGATGGTTGCGATATCCTGTACCACGCCGATTTCGTTGTTAACGTGCATGATGGAGACCAGAATGGTGTCGTCACGCATTGCCGCTTCAAGTTCTTTCAGGTCGATAATGCCATTACGCTGCGGGGCGAGGTAGGTCACTTCAAACCCTTCGCGCTCCAGCTGACGGCAGGTGTCCAGCACGGCTTTGTGTTCGGTTTTGCTGGTGATGATGTGCTTGCCTTTTTTCTGGTAAAAGTTGGCTGCACCTTTAATCGCCAGGTTATCGGATTCCGTCGCACCGGAAGTAAAGACGATTTCACGCGGATCGGCACCGACCAGATCAGCGATCTGATTGCGGGCGATATCTACCGCCTCTTCAGCTTGCCAGCCGAAACGGTGTGAACGGGAAGCTGGGTTACCAAAGTTTCCGTCCAGGGTCAGACACTGCATCATTTTCTCGGCAACACGCGGGTCCACCGGCGTGGTTGCGGAGTAGTCGAGATAGATCGGTAATTTCATTGCTCTATAAACTCCGTACATCGCTTCAATGCAAGGAACCAGGCAACCGGCTGGATGTACGACCGAGTTAACGGGGCGTCTGGCACCCCGGCCTGATTCTGAAATACTTTTTACGCTTCATCTTTCTGGCTGCCTTGATGCAACCAGAAGATATTGCGTAATTTTTATTAGGCACGCAGTTTGACGTCGATAGCGTCTTGCGTGCGGGTACTGCGTGGAGCGTCATGTGTGTGCTGGCGACCAGACACATCCAGGACTTCCTGATTATTCACCAGTTCGCCCAACGTAATGTTGTTGAGGAAACCGGTCAGACGATCGCTCAGATCGCGCCACAGCGCGTGGGTCAGGCATTTATCGCCGCCCTGACAACCGCCTTTGCCCTGGCAACGGGTCGCGTCTACAGACTCGTCAACAGCGCTAATCACTTCACCTACTGCGATGCTGCCGGCATCTTTACCCAGCAGATACCCGCCGCCTGGTCCACGTACGCTGGAAACCAGACCGTTTTTACGCAAACGGGAAAACAGCTGCTCCAGATATGACAGGGAAATTCCCTGACGTTCAGAAATATCAGCCAACGGTACCGGGCCCGTTTCGGAGTTGAGCGCAACGTCCAACATTGCGGTCACGGCATAACGCCCTTTTGATGTCAGTCTCATGTCTTACTTAGCCTCAAACTCGCCCCTGCCCGGGGTTTTTTATTGTAAAATGGGGGTATTGCATAGCAGGGGCAAGTCTGACATTCCCGACTAAATCAGTCAACTATTTACTTGACTAATTTAGTCAGGTATTTAACCTTCAGTGCCATTTTCATTTACCGGATGGCGCTTCGCTAATCCGGCCTGGAAATCGTGCAGCCATCCGGTACCAAGACGCTTACTTGCCTTTATTCTGCTGCTCTATAGAAGCTAAAATTCCGCGCAAAATGTTCAGCTCCTGGCTCTCAGGACGCGCACGAGTGAACAGACGGCGCAGCTTGTTCATCACCTGCCCCGGATGTCCTTCGCGGATAAACCCAGTCGACAGCAGCGTTTGTTCCAGATGACCGTAAAAACGCTCTAAATCATCGACCAGCGGATACTCAGCTTCTTCGTATTCTGCGGTCTTGTCGCTTTCCTGCGTTGCCAGCCAGGCCATGCGAACTTCATAAGAGATGACCTGCACCGCCATCGCCAGGTTGAGCGAGCTGTATTCCGGGTTTGCGGCAATGGCGACGTGATAATGGCACTTCTGCAGCTCTTCGTTGGTCAGGCCAACGCGTTCACGTCCAAACACCAGCGCCACCGGCGAGTTCGTTGCTTCAGAGACGCTTTTTAAACCGCATTCACGCGGATCCAGCATCGGCCACGGCAGCGTACGGGAGCGCGCACTGGTACCCACCACCAGGCTGCAACCCGCCAGCGCTTCATCGAGAGTATCGACGATCTGCGCGCTGCCGATCACATCGCTGGCACCTGCCGCCAGGGCGATGGCCTGGGAGTCCGGTTTAACCAGTGGATTTACCAGCCACAGATTAGTTAAACCCATGGTTTTCATTGCGCGGGCCACAGAGCCCATGTTGCCAGTGTGAGAGGTTTCCACCAGCACGATTCGAATATTTTGCAGCATTGTATTTCTTCGGCTAAAGATTATTCGGGCATATTATCATAAAACGAAGACATATTCCGAACTCGCTGCTATACTCTGCGCCGTTTTCCCGTTCTTTAACATCCAGTGAGAGAGACCGATGCATCCGATGCTGACCATCGCCGTGCGCGCAGCGCGCAAGGCGGGTAATGTAATTGCCAAACACTACGAAACGCCAGACTCTGTAGAAACCAGCCAGAAAGGCAGCAATGATTTCGTGACTAACGTCGATAAAGCCGCCGAAGCGATTATTATCGAAACAATTCGCAAATCTTACCCACAGCACACCATCATCACCGAAGAAAGCGGTGAGCATGTTGGTGAAGATCAGGATGTTCAATGGGTTATCGATCCACTGGATGGCACCACCAACTTCGTAAAACGTCTGCCGCACTTCGCGGTTTCCATCGCAGTACGCATTAAAGGCCGTACTGAAGTCGCCGTTGTTTACGATCCAATGCGTAACGAACTGTTTACCGCAACCCGCGGCCAGGGCGCACAGCTGAACGGCTACCGTCTGCGTGGCAGCACTGCACGCGATCTGGACGGCACAATCATCGCCACCGGTTTCCCGTTCAAAGCGAAACAGCACGCCGCGTCTTACATGAAAATTCTTGGCAAGATGTTTACCGAGTGCGCTGACTTCCGCCGCACAGGTTCTGCTGCGCTGGATCTGGCTTACGTTGCCGCTGCACGTGTTGACGGTTACTTCGAAATCGGTCTGAAACCATGGGATTTCGCCGCAGGTGAGCTGATTGCTCGTGAAGCAGGCGCACTGGTTTGCGACTTCACCGGCGGTCATAACTACATGGCGACTGGCAACATCGTTGCAGGTAATCCGCGCGTAGTGAAAGCCATGCTGGCTAACATGCGTGACGAACTGAGCGACGCGCTGAAGCGTTAATTCAGTACAGCCCGGTGGTGTCATGCTTACCGGGCTTACGTGTTGATACAGGCCGGATAAGGCGAAGCCGCCATCCGGCTTTGATTAAAACGGTCTAATCCCTCGCCCCACCGGCACCGCGCTCACCCACATCACTACCGCAGCAGCAATCAGCACCGCACCACCGGCTAATGCCAGCGTCGTCCAGCCAATCTGTCGCCACAGCACCGGCGCTTTATGTCCGCTAAGTCTCACCGCCAGCGAGCGGAAACTGTGTACCAGCAAAGCCAGTGACGTAATGGTCAAAGAGGTTCCTGCCGCCATCGCCAGCGCCGACGCCATGCCCCAGCTAAAAACGCCAACCACTTTGCTAAACAGTAAAACCATAATTGCCCCGGAGCATGGCCGCATTCCCATAGACAAAACGATCATCAGCCGGGCGCGCCAGTCATCACCGCTTTGCAGCTGTTCAGGATCAGGCAAATGCTGATGCCCACAGCCACATCCCTCGTGATGCACATGGTGCGGCGTGAAGGCGATAAATTTCGGGCGACGCAGCAACTGGCGCAATTTCTTCAGCGCACGGACGCACAATAAAACGCCCAACACGCCAACCAGCGCGTAACTCCCTTTCTCCAGCCAGAAACTACTCATATGTAGCTGTCGTGCAGGCAACTGCAAAATGGTGAGCACCACAACCACCAGCCCGATGGCGACCAGTCCCTGTAATAAAGATGAGGCCAGCGTCAGGCCAATACTCGACCTCAGCTTCGAGGGATGCGTTGCCAGCCAGGTGGTAATGACGACTTTTCCATGTCCTGGTCCCAACGCATGCAGCACACCATAAAGAAAACTAAACAGCAGCAGCGATCCCCCGGCCTGGGCCGGATTGGCGGCAACGGCTTTCAGCAAACCGCTCATCTGCTGGTTAACGTCGCGCTGCCAGACGACACTCTTCATCATCACCTGCGGCCAGGCCTGCCATAGCCACAGTATGCCGACTGCAGCCAGCAGTAAAAACACCGCCAGCGGCCATAGCGTGAGCCAGCGGCGTCTGGCGGCGCGTTGTTGATAAACTACGGACATTGCAGCGTCACCGTCTGTGCAAACTGTTTACCCAACTCCATATCCTCCGGCGGTGCGTCTTCTTTATCCAGCGACTGCGCAAAGCTCAGCATTTGTTCATTCGGCGTCGGCGTATGTACTGAAATACGGCATTGCTGACTTATGGCCTGCGCCAGCCAGGCATCGCTGTCTTTGTCATAGCTCATATCAACGTAGTAGGTGGGGTCGAAGGTTGAAATGGTATATTTTTGACCGCTCAGCGGCTGAGCTTCTGCCAGCGGCAACACGAACGTCAGCACTGCCTGATGTTCTTCACGCTCCATGCCATATTCCGTCGGCCTGTTTTTAAACTTTACCTTTTTCCCGTCGTGCCACACTTCGGTGAAATAGTGCTGCCCGAGGACGTTGGCCATCACTTCTGCCGCCAGTTTTTTCCAGATCTCATCACCAGGCTTGGCATTTCCCGCATCGTAAAGCAGATCTGCCGAGGTGATTTCATCCATCGTCCAGCGCATTTTTAGCGCGACGAACTGGTCATTCTCGCTCACTATCTCGGTTTTCAAATGGATAAAGCTGTGGGGATGCGCACCTGCGCCAAAGGACAGGATCGCGAGAAACAACGTCATAATGATACGTTTAACGCCTTGCATGAGTTCTCCACGAGAAAAATCTACACCGCCACAAATAATGATGCTGTGTTTGGCGAAAGTGTGCTGAGGATACCATTGAACGAAAAAATGTTGAGCCCCCTTTTCCGGTATCGATTCAGTTCTCAATTTCAACAATTTCTTCTTCAGCAACATCCTCTCAAATACCTTTTCGTCGCCACAACTTAAGTAAAATGATAACAATTTGTTAATTTATGGTTTCATTTTAATGTTTTGTTAACACTGAATTTAAATTCTTGAGTGTATCTCCGTGTAAATTTAACCAATATTTAACCATTTATTTTCCATAAAATTACAATAATGGGCATAGATCACATTCATCAAACTTGTGATTCATTCCCTCTTCCATTCGTTGTTAACTTCACGCCGTGACATGTCCTGCCCCCTACGAAAGGTACAACTATGAAATTCAAACTCGCATTACTCAGTGCAACCCTGGTTTCTGCATGCATGTTGTCCGGCACGTCCTTTGCGGCGGAAAAATATGAAATTGCTGTGGTTGCCAAAGTCACCGGGATTCCGTGGTTCAACCGGATGGAAACCGGTGTTAATGAAGCAGCAAAAAAACTGGATGTGAATGCTTACCAGACCGGGCCTTCCACGCCGGATCCGGCACAGCAGGTCAAAGTGATTGAGGATCTGATCGCCAAAAACGTCAACGCCATCATCGTGGTACCGAATGACGCCAAGGTCCTTGAGCCAGTACTGAAAAAAGCGCGCGATAAAGGCATTGTCGTTCTGACGCACGAATCCCCGGATGAGCAAATTGGCCAATGGGATATCGAAACCATCGATAGTGAAAAATACGCGCAGGCCAACGTCGATGAGTTAGCAAAAAACATGGGCGGCAAAGGGGGTTACGCCATCTATGTCGGTTCACTGACGGTGCCGCTGCATAACGCGTGGGCGGATTATGCAATTAAGTACCAGAAAGAAAAATATCCGGAAATGTTTGAGGTCACTTCACGTCTGCCGGTCGCGGAAAGCATCGATAAATCCTACGCCACGACGCTGGACCTGATGAAAACCTATCCACAGATGAAGGGCATTATCGGTTTCGGCTCGCTGGGTCCAATCGGGGCGGGTCAGGCTGTGCAGAAAAAACGCGCCAAAGATAAAATCGCCGTCGTCGGGATCGCAATGCCAGCACAGGCTGCACCTTACCTGATGCGTGGTGATATCAAAAAAGCGCTGCTGTGGGATCCAAAAGACGCGGGCTACGCGCTGGTAACGGTTGCCGATCAACTGTTGCAGGGCAAAGAAGTTAACGCCGACCTGAGTATCGATGGTTTAGGGAAAGCCGATATCGACACGGAGAAGAAAGTGATCCGCTTTAACAAGATCCTCGAAGTCACCAAAGACAACGCACAATCACTTGGTTTCTAAGGCTTTAGCTAACACCAGGGAACCTTAACGCCGGCCGTCTGGCCGGCGCTATCAACCAAACTAACACTCAGCGTCCATCCGGGCGCTCGCAGGGGTATTGTCCATGGCAGACACCACCGCATTTATCACTCTTGAGAATATCAGCAAACAATTCCCGGGCGTGCTGGCGCTGGATAACGTGAATCTGACGCTGAGAAAAGGCGAAGTTCACTGTCTGGCGGGTCAAAACGGCTGTGGTAAAAGTACCATTATTAAAGTGATCTCCGGAGTTTATCATCCGGAAAAAGGCGCGCAGATTTTACTCGATGGCAAATTGTTCCATCACCTGACGCCGCAGCTCTCTTCCCATTATGGCATTCAGGTTATTTATCAGGACCTGTCGTTGTTCCCTAACTTTAGCGTCGCGGAGAATATCGCGGTCAACCGCTATCTGCCCGGTGGCGATATCTGGGTACGTCGTGGCGCCATGAAGCAGCAGGCGCTGGCAGCCATGAAGCGCATCGGTGTGAACATCGATCCCGATAAAAAGGTTGAAAAACTCTCGATTGCCGACCGACAACTGGTCGCCATTTGCCGGGCGATTGCCGCCGACGCGCGTCTGGTGATTATGGACGAGCCCACCGCCTCACTAACCCGTCAGGAGGTTAATGGCCTG
The DNA here is from genome assembly GCF_030336655.1 of Citrobacter sp. Cb041. Lineage (NCBI taxonomy): Bacteria > Pseudomonadati > Pseudomonadota > Gammaproteobacteria > Enterobacterales > Enterobacteriaceae > Citrobacter > Citrobacter sp. Cb041. The sequence goes on from NZ_JAOWDD010000015.1 coordinate 44,729, forward strand.
CTACGGGTCGTTAACGAACTAAAAGCTGCCGGAATTTGTGTAGTGTTTGTTAGCCACCGTCTGGATGAAGTGATGGAAGTGGCTGACCGCATCAGCGTGATGCGCGACGGCAAACTGGTGGGCACTTATCCTGCCAGCGAACTCGACAGCCACGAGCTGGCTTTCCTGATGACCGGACAACGCTTCCACTATAGCCCGCTGCCGGAAAGACCCGCTATTGAGCAAGAGCCCCTGCTGGAGCTGCGCAACCTCAGCCGCAGAGGCAAATACCAAAACATTAATCTGTCGCTGCACGGCGGCGAGATTGTCTCCATTGTGGGCCTGCTGGGCGCCGGACGCACCGAACTTTGTCTGAGCCTGTTTGGCATGACGCACCCAGAAAGCGGTGAGATTCGCATTAACGGCCAGCCGGTCACTCTTCGCAATAACCATGATGCCATCAAACATGGGATCGGCTACGTCTCAGAAGATCGCCTGACGCAGGGGCTGATCATGGAGCAGTCGATCTACGACAACACCATCGTCACGGTGTTTGATCAACTGCATACCGGCAGCGGCCTGCTCGATCACCGTAAAGCGCAAAAGCTGGTCGCCGACTTGATCCGCGAGCTGAATATCAAAGTGTCCGATCCACACCTGCCGGTTAAAACCCTTTCCGGCGGTAATGCCCAGCGTATCGCCATTGCCAAATGGGTGGCGACTAATCCCCGCATCCTGATCCTCGACTCCCCTACCGTGGGCGTAGATATCGCCAACAAAGAGGGTATTTACCAGATAGCCCGCGATCTGGCGGAACAGGGTATGGCGGTGCTGATGATTTGCGATGAAATCCCGGAAGCGTATTACAACAGCCACCGCGTGCTGGTGATGCGTCGCGGCAGGCTGGTGGCGGAATTTAATCCTCATCAGTGCCGTGAAAAGGAGATTGCTGAAGTGGTCGAGGTAATCAATGAATAAGATGCATCTCTCCCGTTTAATCGGGCAACATGAGTTTTGGCTGGGCCTGCTGGTTGTGGCCCTTGCCGTTGGGCTGAGCATCAGCACCGATGAGTTCTTGTCTTTGGGGAACCTGACGGATGTGGCTACCAGCTATGCGATTCTCGGCATCCTTGCCTGCGGGCTGTTTGTGGTACTGATTTCCGGCGGGATCGACATCTCATTTCCGGCGATGACCGCGATAGCCCAGTATGCGATGGCCAGTTGGGTTATCGGCCACGGCGGCAACTTCGCGCTGGCGTTAATCATCGCGATTGCGGTGGGTCTGCTGCTGGGACTTATTAATGGCTTCCTGGTCTACTGGCTGCGCGTTCCGGCCATCATCATTACCATCGCCACTTTGAACGTTTACTACGGTCTGCTGGTGTACGCCACCAAAGGCACCTGGCTGTACGGCTTTCCAGACTGGTTTATGAACGGCATCAATTGGTTCTCGTTCACCGCGGCGGATGGCTACGACTACGGCTTGACACTGCCTCTGCTGTGCCTGGCGGCTGTGATCATCTTTACCGCCGTGCTGATGAACTATACCCGTCTTGGCCGTCAGGTTTACGCCATGGGCGGTAATCGTGATGCGGCTTCGCGCCTGGGGCTGAATCTGCTGAAGCTGCATTTCTACGTGTATGGCTACATGGGTATTCTGGCAGGCGTTGCCGCCGTGGTTCAGGCGCAAATCACCCAGTCAGTTGCGCCCAATTCGCTGCTCGGCTTTGAGTTGACGGTACTGGCGGCGGTCGTGCTCGGCGGAACCAGCATGAGCGGCGGACGCGGCACATTAATCGGAACCCTGCTCGGCGTGGTCCTGCTGGCCTTCTTACAAAATGGCCTGACGCTGCTCAGCGTCTCCTCTTACTGGCACACCGTGTTCAGCGGCGCCATTATCCTGGTCAGCATTAGCGCCACGGCCTGGAACGAAAAACGCAAACTGGCAAGGGAGCTTTGAGATGAAAACAATCGCCAGATTTTTACCCGGTGATGCCATCATTCGTCTGCAATGCGTCATTATTGTGGTCGTCGCCCTGGTCTTCTCGGCCCTGCTCGGCAGTCGTTTTTTCAGCGTCGCTAACTTCCAGTCGATTGGCTCGCAGCTGCCGATCCTTGGCATGCTGGCCCTCGGGATGGGCATGACCATGCTGACCGGCGGCATAAACCTGTCGATAATTGCAGGAGCGAATGCCTGCTCGCTGGTAATGGCGGCGATTATCGTCACCCATCCAGATAACCCGCTGTTTCTGGTGCTGGCGCTGCTGGCAGGCGCTGCCGTGGCGGTCGCAATCGGTACGCTCAACGGCGCGCTGATCGCCTGGGTCGGGGTTTCGCCGATTCTCGCCACGCTCGGCACGATGACGCTTATCTCCGGGCTGAATATTCTGCTTTCCAATGGGACAGTGATTTCCGGTTTCCCGACCGCCATTCAATATCTTGGTAACGCCACGATTGCCGGTATTCCGGTAGCGCTGCTGCTCTTTTTCCTGGTGGCAATCCTGCTGTGGGTACTGCTGGAGCACACCACGCTTGGGCGCAGTCTGTATCTCGTGGGTTCCAATGAACAGGCTACCCGCTACAGCGGCGTAAATACCGTCCGGGTACAAATTTCCGTGTACGTGATTTCTGCCCTGCTCGGCTGGGTCGCCGCCATTCTGATGATGGCGAAATTCAACTCGGCAAAAGCCGGATACGGTGAGTCATACCTGCTGGTCACCATCCTTGCCTCCGTCCTCGGCGGCATCAACCCGGATGGCGGTTTCGGGCGCATTATCGGCCTGGTACTGGCGCTGATTGTGCTGCAAATGCTGGAAAGCGGCCTTAACTTGCTGGGGGTGAGCAGCTATCTGACGATGGCGCTGTGGGGCGCGGTGCTGATCCTCTTTATCGCATTACAGAATCGTAAAGCCTGATTTCAGGAGAAAAAATTATGGCAAGTTACTTTATTGGTGTGGATGTCGGAACCGGAAGCGCCCGTGCCGGCGTGTTTGATCTCAACGGCAGAATGGTCGGCCAGGCCAGTCGGGCTATCGAGATTTACCGCCCGCAGGCCGATTTTGTTGAGCAGTCTTCCGATAACATCTGGCAGGCGGTGTGTAACGCGGTTCGCGATGCGATTAACCAGTCAGATATCAACCCAATCCAGGTGAAAGGTCTGGGCTTTGACGCTACCTGCTCACTGGTGGTGCTGGATAAAGAAGGTAAACCGCTGACCATCAGCCCGTCCGGGCGCAGCGAACAGAACATCATTGTGTGGATGGATCACCGCGCCATTACCCAGGCTGAACGCATTAACGCCCTGCATCATCGGGTGCTGGACTACGTTGGCGGCATTATCTCCCCGGAAATGCAAACGCCAAAGCTGCTGTGGCTGAAGCAGCATATGCCCAATACCTGGGCCAATGCGGGTTACTACTTTGATCTGCCCGATTTTCTGACCTGGCGCGCAACAGGCGATGACACACGCTCATTGTGTTCGACAGTGTGTAAATGGACCTATATGGGCCATGAAGACAAATGGGATGCCAGCTACTTCCGCCAGATTGGGCTGGAAGACCTGCTGGAACATGATGCTGCCAAAATTGGTCGCTACGTGAAAACCATGGGCGAACCGCTCGGTCACGGGCTGTCCGCGCGCGCCGCCAGCGAAATGGGACTGATTCCGGGGACCGCGGTCAGCGTCTCGATAATCGATGCCCACGCCGGCACACTCGGTACGCTCGGCGCAAGCGGTGTTTCCGGCGAGGTGGCGGATTTTGACCGTCGTGTCGCGTTAATTGGTGGCACCTCCACCGGACACATGGCGATTTCCAAAGAGCCGCGTTTTATCGGCGGCGTCTGGGGCCCTTACTACTCAGCCGTACTGCCGGAATACTGGCTCAATGAAGGCGGGCAGTCAGCAACCGGGGCGTTAATCGACCACGTTATTCAGTCGCACCCGTGTTACGAAACCCTGCTGACGCAGGCTAAGTCTCAGGGGCAAACCATTTATGAAGTGCTGAATGCGCTGCTGCGCAAAATGGCTGGTGAGCCGGAAGATATCGCCTTTTTGACCCGTGACATGCACATCCTGCCCTATTTCCACGGCAACCGCTCGCCGCGCGCTAACCCCACGCTCACGGGAGCAATCACCGGACTGAAGTTGTCCCGCACGCCGGAAGATATGGCGCTCCAGTACCTCGCAACCATCCAGGCCATTGCGCTGGGAACGCGCCATATCATTGAAACGATGAACCAAAGCGGCTACACCATCGATACGATTATGGCCAGCGGCGGCGGGACGAAAAACCCGATCTTCGTTCAGGAGCATGCCAACGCCACCGGTTGCGCCATGCTGCTGCCTGAAGAGAGCGAAGCCATGCTGCTGGGCGGCGCGATGATGGGGACTATCGCCGCAGGCGTGTTCGACACGTTCCCGGAAGCGATGTCGGCGATGAGCCGGATTGGTAAAACGGTCACCCCCCAGACCAATCGCATTAAGCAGTACTACGATCACAAATATCGGGTATTCCACGAGATGTATCAGGATCATATGAAATACCGCCAACTGATGCAGGAGGACGCATGAGTGACTCCTGGTCTCAGGCCACCGGCGTATTTCAGCTCTATAGCGATGCCCTCGCAGGTCTGGGACAGCATCTGACTGAACCGGTCTGGCAGTCGCTAATGGCGGAGCTGCGCGGTTGCAAGGGGAAAATCGTCGTCACTGGCGTCGGTACATCCGGTATTGCTGCGCGTAAAGTCGCGCACATGCTCGCCTGCGTGGAACGTCCGGCGATTTACCTCAACGCGACGGATGCGGCGCATGGCGATCTCGGTTTTTTACGCGCCGACGACCTGGTCATTATGCTATCACGCGGGGGAAATTCGGATGAACTCACCCGACTGCTGCCCGGACTGGCTGCGAGAAATGTGCCCATCCTGAGCGTGACTGAAAACGCCGACTCAGCCATTGCTAAAGCGTCAAGGCTGGTGATTTCCACCGGCGTCCAGCGTGAGGCCGACCCGTTGAACATGTTGGCTACCACCTCAATTTTACTGGTCCTGGCTATCTTTGACGCCGCCTGCGCCTGTCTGATGAGCGAAAGCGGTTACTCAAAAGAGACGCTATTGTCTGTACATCCTGGCGGTGATGTGGGATTAACGCTGAGCCGCGAGCAGTAACACCAGACCGCGCATTTCCACTCGTCTTCTCAACCCGTCACCCTCAGGCGGGTTTTTTTATGTCTCAATAGAAGATAAAACAGTGAAAAAGCCAGTTAACGCGCTGCGTTCCACTCCCGCTATCTGTTCCGCACGTTAAAAATTCTGTGACGCTCTCCAGCATTCCTGGTGGAAAGCATTCCATTCTCCAAATCTATGAGCAAACTTTAGCTATTCTTATCAAACATACTTACGGGAGATCCTACAGATGATGTCAACGCTTGCTCCACCATCTGTACTTTCCGCTCCCCAGCGCCGTTGCCAGGTGCTGCTGACGCTTTTCCTGCCAGGGCAAATCGCTACAGCTCAAACCTTCAGTAGCCTCAATGGCGTTGATGATGCCACTGTTGAGGAAGATATTATTGGCGCAGGACTCGAAATCCAGCGCTATCACCGGCTCGCGATTACCACCGCGCTGAATGGCGGCTATACGATCGAAGGGACCCCGCTAAATCAGCGCCTGTGTCTGTTGCAGTGGCTGCGCCGCGGTCTGCGGATCTGCCCGACTTTTATCGCCCAGCATTTCACACCCGCATTAAAAATGGCGCTGAAACAACAAGGTATCGCGCGTACGCTGTATGACGACACCAATCTGCATGCGCTCATTAATCTGTGCTCCCGGCGCTTGCAGAAGCCGTTTGAGTACCGTGACATCCAGTTCCTGCGCCTGTATTTACAGTATTGTCTGCTACAGCATCACGCGGGAGTCACCCCGGAATTTAATCCGCTCCAGCAACGCTGGGCGCAATCCTGCGCAGAGTATCCGCTCGCTGAGGAAATTGGCCGCCACTGGCAGCGCCACGTCATGCAGAGTGCGCCGCCGGGCGAATCGCTGTTTATGGCGTTGCTGTTCTCAATGCTCCGTATCCCCGACCCAGTGCGCGATAACCACCAGCAGGATCGTCGCCTGCGCCTTGCTATTGCACGGCTGGTGCTGCGTTTTCGCGAGTATGGCAATGTGCGCTTCAGCGATGAGCAAGGACTGAACGATCAGCTGTATATTCACCTTGCCCAGGCGCTTAACCGCAGCGTGTTTGCCATTGGCATAGATAACACGCTGCCGGAGGAGTTCAGCCGACTTTATCCCCGTCTGGTTCGTACTACCCGCGAGGCGATACATGGCTTCGAAGCGGAGTACGATGTGCAGTTTTCAGAAGAAGAGATCGGGCTGGTCGCCGTTATTTTCGGTGCCTGGCTGATGCAGGAGAAGGATTTGCACGAGAAGCAGATTATCCTGCTGACCGGCAACAATGAACAACTTGAAGCGCATATTGAGCAACAGCTGCGCGAACTGACGCTGCTGCCGCTCAACGTAAAACATATGCCGATGCAGGACTTTCAAAAACAGGGTACACCGCGCGGAGTCACGCTGATTATTACGCCGTATACCACGCCGCTGCCGCTGTTTTCTCCGCCGTTGATTCATGCGGATTTGGCACTTACGCCGCATCAGCAGCAGCAGATCCGCAAAATCCTCGAATCATAACGTTGCAGGCTGCGCCACCACCTTCGGGCGCAGAAAGATTGCCGGTAGCGCCACCAGCGCCATCACCCAGAATACGCCGTTGCCCAGATTCTGGTACAGGTAGCCTGCGAATACGGTCATGATGGCGATGCTGCCGCCCATCGCCACCGCAGAATACACCGCCTGCAAACGTATCACTTCGCTGCCCTGGCGCGTCGCGATATAGCGCATTGCCGCCAGGTGGCAGACGGTAAAGGTTCCGCAATGGAGGATTTGCACCACAATCAGCCACGGTAGCTCAGTGCTCCAGCCCATCAAACCCCAACGTGCCACGCCGCAAACAGCGGAAAGCAGCAGCAAATCGCGCGCGCTAAAGCGGCGGAATAGCTTGTGACTGAGCGCAAAAATAATCACTTCCGCCACCACGCCTAATGACCACAAATAGCCCACCGCCGAAGCGGAATATCCGGCAGACTGCCAGTAGATGGCGCTGAACCCGTAATAAGCGGCATGCGCACCTTGCAACAGACTCACACAGGCCAGAAAACGCCAGCTTTGGGTTATCAACGCACGCCAGGCGGGCCATCCCGCGCTCTCCTGCTGACGGTTTTCCCCTGCTGGCTGCACGCTCGGGCGGATCATCATCCCCAATAGCATCGACGCGACGCCAAGCGACAGCAGGACCAGGATCACCCGATAGTCAAACAGGCTCACCAGCTTACCGGTCAGCGCGGAGCCAATCACAAAGGCAACGGATCCCCACAGCCTTACCCGACCGTAGTCCATGGTTATCTGTTTTTGCCAGGTGTTGGCCAGCGCGTCGGTCAACGGCACCAGCGGCGAGAAAAACAGGTTAAAGCCGACCATCACCACCATCAGCCACGCCACGTTGGTGCCTGCCCAGAAGGCCAGCGCAAACACCAGCGTCAACAGGGCCAGAATACGTAAAGCGGAGATCAGACGAGAGGGATCGCTTACGCGCGGCGCAATCAGCAAACTGCCGAGAAAACGGGCAATCAGCCCCGCGCCCAGCAGTAAACCGATGGTTTCCGGCGTCAGCCCCAGCCCTTCGAGCCAGACGCTCCAGAAAGGCAGAAAAATACCGTAGCTAAAGAAGTAGGTGAAATAACCGAGCGCCAGCCAGCGCGTGGAATGCAAAGCCATGAATCCCTCCCGTTTGGAGGCGATAGTCTGGCGACAAACGCAGGCTGGCGCAAGAGAGCATTAACAGGCAGATAACATGATTTTGCCCTATTCGACGCAAATCTGCATCGCAAAATGGCAGCGTTCTCCCTGCGCTAAAACCTGCAATCCCGGCTGCCCCTGCATGTGGTGGGCATTCACCGGATGCGTTTGCGGCTCCAGGCACAAGAACTCCTCACCCGACATTCTGAACAGCATCAACCATGGAGTTTGCGCTAAAATCGTGACTTTCATCACATCTCGCTGAATAACGGCCCGCCCGCTCCAGCCAGAATATCCAACGTTCAGCCAGCTATCCTCGCCGTATTGCGCATACATGAAATCCGCCGCTGGAGGGATTTCACGTTGCCATTCCAGCGGCAGATGCTGTTCCCCCTCCGGCCAGTAGCCGCCGGTGGTGAATTGCGCCGTGCTGTGCTTATCAAAAGCGAAAAACGGATGGAACCCACAGCCATAAATCATCGGCTGTTCACCGCAATGGGTGAGCGTCAACGAGACGTGCAGGCTTGAGGTTTCCAGTTGATAGCAAAGTTGCGCCGTATAGTCATAGCCACAGGGATGCCAACTGCGCAACTGCAGCAAACAACCGCTTTGGGTCACGGTGATAACCTGCCAGCGTTGCAGCCAGCCGTCACCGTGCAGGAAAAAGGTGTCATCTGCGCCATGTTGAGGTAACACCACCTCTTCACCGCGCAGCATAAAACGATTTCCCGCCACCCGATTCGCGACCGGCAGCATCGGGAACAGGCCGCAATCACCGGGCTGCTGACCATGACCTTCGCGTAAAATTGCCTGTTGATGTTGTAACGAAACCAGACTTAATAGCGAACCGCCCTGCGGATCTACGCACATCCGCAGATGTGCGTTTTGTAGCATCAGCAGACCATCCATTAGCGAGCGCTTCGTTGTTGGGCTGATGCGCCAACTTTCGTATGCTGCGCCGCCAGTTGCTCTTCCAGCGCTTCCAGCGTCACGCCTTTGGTTTCCGGAACATTACGCAGAACATACATGAATCCCATCGCGCAAATCACACCGTACAACAGGAAGCTTCCCGACGCGCCCAGACTCGCATTGAGCAGCGGGAAAGAATAGGTCAGCAGGAAGCAGGCAATCCACAGCGCTAGCGTACCGAGCGACATCGCCAGCCCGCGGACGCGGTTAGGGAAAATTTCAGACAGCAGCACCCAGGTCACCGGGGCCAGCGTCAGGGCATAAATAGCGATCGCCGCCAGCACCAGAACCAGAACCGGCCAGCCCATAATGCCCAACCCGTACGCCCCGGCAATCAGCATATAGATAACCGTTAATCCTGACGCCCCGAACAACATCAGTTTACGGCGACCAATTTTGTCTACTAACGGCAGAGCGGCAAGGGTAAAGACCAGATTGATGATCCCTGTCGCCACGATCGATTTTAACGTACCGTTGATGTCGAATCCGGCAGAGGCGAAGATCTCCTGCGCATAGTTGAAAATAACGTTGATCCCACACCACTGCTGGAACACTGCCAGCACCATTCCAATAATCACGATCGGTTTGATCTGCGGTTGTAACAGCGTTGACCACGCGACCTTGTGATTATCTTTTTGCAACGTATGTTCAATCTCTTTCAGCGTTTGACCAGCATATTCCGCCGAACCAATGCGCTGCAGCATGGTACGCGCACGATCGGCTTTGCCTGCTTTCACCAGCCAGCGCGGCGATTCAGGTACAAAGAACATCAGCACCAGGAAAATTATCGCGGGCACTAATTCAGCGCCAAACATCCAACGCCAGCCCGTCTGACCGTTCCAGCTTTCCACAATCGCCTGCTGCGTAGCGCCTGAGGCTACAGGTTCGGCAATCATCAGGTTAATAAGCTGCGCCGCCAGTACGCCAATCACGATAGTGAGCTGGTTAACGGCAACAAAGCGCCCACGCTTTTCAGCCGGGCTAACCTCGGCGATATACAACGGGCTTAGCGCAGACGCCAGACCAATCCCCACGCCTCCAACGATGCGATAAACAATAAACATGTCGAAATTACTGGCGACGGCAGTTCCCCAGGCAGAAGCGCTAAAGAGGATCGCCGAGAGAATCAGCGGCATCTTTCGGCCAAACTTATCGGCGCACCATCCGGAAATCAGCGCGCCAAAGATACAACCGACCAAAGCCGAACTCATCGCCCAGCCGGATTGCGCCGGATCGGTAATCGAGAAATAGGCTTCATAGAAGGGTTTTGCCCCACCGATCACCACCCAGTCATAGCCAAACAGTAAACCACCGCAGGCCGCAACCAGGCAGATAGTCCAGACGTAACCAATCTTTAAATGTGTCTGCGCGTTATTCATTATGATTCCTCTTTCAGGGAAACGCAGGGGACAGTAGGTTTCGGGTGAGGTTGCCCCCACCCATTTCGGGTGTTACTGGAAAAGCCTTACGTTAATGGCGTGACGCAGCAGTAATGCCTTGTCATGCGCCGGATTGAGTTGCAGGAGTACGTCAAGATCGCGCTGGCAAGCAGCACTATTTCCCAACCCCAGATGCCCGAGCACACTGATAAACAGGCAGTGTTGCTGGTGTTTTGCTTGTGCTGAGGTATCCAGCACCACCAGATCGGGTAGCGATACGGCAAAGAAATCGACATCCGGGACATTGTCGCGATGCGATTCAACCCATTGCAGGAAGCTATTAAACAGAGCGTTCGCCTGAGCATCATCGCCAAGTTTTCTCTGCGCCATACCCTGCCAGAAGAGATAATCCACAGGCTGGTCGTTGTAGTAACGGCCGGCATCCAGTGTGCTACCGCCGCGCGTCGCACGGGAGAAGTAACGCTGGGATTCATCAAAACACCCCTGCTGCTGCGCGCAATGTCCCAGTAAATACCAGATATCGTTATCCGTTTGTCCGGGTAAACGCCCCTCCCCGAGGTTTTGCGGGTAGTTCAACGCCTGTTGCAACTGCGCGATGGCGGTTTGCGGGTCGCCGGACTGAATGGCAGCCAGCGCACGATGCATCTGATTCAGCAGATATTGCCCAGTGGCTTTGCCTTCACCACCTTCCCACGGATGGAACACGCGCTCACGTAATACTGCTGCGGCATCGTCGTAACGCCCTAATCCATTCCACAGACTGAGCAGTTCCACCGTCAGATCGTCACGATGGAAGACAATCTCTTTGCTGGCTTCCAGTCGCTGCAGGCGCAGCTCAGCCGGTTGCGCCATCAGCTTCTTGAGATAGTCGAGTTCAAACAGGAAACGGGCATTTTGCGGCTCCAGTGCCACGGCCTGCGACAGATACTGCATCGCCTGCTGCGCATCATGCAGTTTGTTCCAGGCATAGATCCCCAGTAAGCGGTGTACAGGAGCGAAATCCGCTTCCTGCGCAAGGGTAAACTGCCAGCAGGATACCGCTTCGGCATAACGCCGTTTGCTGTACCAGAAACAGCCAAGTAAATAGCGGGCAAAAGCGCTCTGTTCGAGGGTTTGCAGCATCTGCACTTCATCCAGCGTATTGGGGAAACGAACGCGGTTTTGCAGGCATTCGCGGGCACGTTCGATGAAGGGTTGTGGGTTGTCACTTAGCGAGGCGCGCCACAGCATAGGCAGCGTTTCCTGGCTGTCGAGCAGTTCCAGCACGCCACGGGCAGCATCCTTTTGCCCCAATGAGATCAGCCAGCCTGCCAGTTCACACGCGTTGGTACCGCGCCGCCCGGTAATCGAGATCAGCGCTTGTGCCGTCGCCTCGTCCTGACAGATGGCCCAGCGCGCATAGTGCAGGGTGTAGCTCAGAGGATAATCAACCAGCTGTTGGCGAATGTAGTCCAGGGCTTGCGGAATGCGATCAAGTTTTGCCAGCGCCAGCGCTTTCAGTCCCATCGCCAGGTTATTACTGCCGTTAAAGCGCAGGCTCTGCTCGACCTTTTCCAACGCGCCAACGTAGTCCTGACGCTTCATCGCCAGACGCGCTAACGACCAGAAAGCCGCATCCCGACAGTTGCCGCTCCAACTGGCCTTATAATAATTATCCCAAGCGCTGTCATTGTCGCCCTGACGTTCCTGTGCGGCGGCCAGCAGCATGCTCGCCTCGCCATCACGCGGATTTTTATTGAGCTTATGCGCCCGTTCCAGCGCCTTACCCGCACAATGCGCCGCCAGCGCCCAGTCCGCGCGGTTTAGCGCCAGCGTCCCCAGGGCCACATTATTGCGGTAATCCAGCGGATCAACATCCAGCGCGCGGCGATAATAATCTTCAGCATAGCGGCTGGCATGGTTGTACTGCTCCAGATGCTGACCAATAAAATAGAGTTCATCGGTATTAGAGAGTGCTTCTGGCTGTGCTGGCGCGACGGCCGCCGAAGGCAGCGGTAACTCTTGCGCGATGTGCTCTTCGTACTGCAAAAGCGTAGCACCATCGGCGTTAGTGACGGTCATTGTCACCCGGGTATGGCCATTGTCTGACACATCAGCCAGCCAGCTCTGTCCCGGCTCCAGAGTGAGTGTATTTTCATAGAATGGCTGCCCGTGTGCGGCAAGCGTAACCTGAACATCGCGTAACGGCGCAATCGCATAAATGCCCACAGAAAGCTGGCGACTCTCACGCACCAGACGAAGCGCCAACTGCGTGCTGGCGTTTTGCACCATACCCAGTTCGCTGTAAGGCAGGAAGTTTTGCACGAAGACTTTCTCTTCGTACGGCGCAAGCCAGGTGAAATCCGGCTGGTTATCGGTAAAGACCCCGGTCATAAGTTCGATATACGGACCGTTGTCATCAGTGAGATTACGATCCCAGGCAACGCCAAAGTCGCCATAACCCCAAGTCCACTGTTTTTTCCCTGGCGAAACGTGGTGATCGGCCACATGCAGCAACCCACCGCGCTCGCCGTGATGCCAGGCACCAACAAAATCATAATCAGATTTTTCAGCCATATAGGAGGTCGGCACTGGTACGTTTTTGTAGCGCGAGATATCCACGCCAGCCGAATAGTCCACTTTGTAGTATGTGCCGGTGGCGATGGGAAACGCAGAGACATCGCGCTTACCGTGGTCGAATACCGCCGTCACATCCGGTGGAAACACGCTTTGGTGATCGTCGCCGCCCTTCACCGCCGGATTCGCCCACCATAAGAAGTGGCGCGGGGTAGCGTTACCGTTAAAAACCTTCCCGGTTATCTCGATCAACGCGCGATCCGGATACAGCGTGAATCCGGTCATGACCTGTAAACCACGCATGGGCTCTACCTCGCCCATCCAGACGGTGTATTCGCCCTGCTCACCCTGCTGTTTCGTAAAATCCACCGGCATAAAGGTGGTCGGGCGATGATGTTGCGGCCAGTTAAACTCAATGCCGCCAGAGATCCACGGCCCAAGCAGACCGACCAGCGCAGGTTTTACCACTTCGTTGTAGTAGACGAAGTCGCGCTGCTGCACTTTGTCATACGCTCGATGAATGCGTCCGCCTAACTCCGGCAGCAGCATGATGCGAATGAAGTCATTCTCCATCCATACCGCCTGATAGTCGCGCATTTCACGTTTGCCGGTCAGCGTATCAATCACGCCATAGGGATAAACCGCTCCTGAAGACCCCTGATAAACTCGCTTTTCCAGAAACATTGGGTTGGCGTCTTCTTCACCCGCTGTCCACGTGGGGAGGGTGATCGTTTCCTGCCAAACTTTTACTGAACCGTACATGCCGCGCTCCACTTAATAAACAAAAGTAAAAATTCAACTTGATGCTATTCTGCGGCAGTTAAGTGGCGTTAAAATGCGCAATGCTCACGCAATATAGTTAAGGGAGTTAAGTGAATGCAGCGTTCGGGGTTCAACAACGCCAGGGTACGTCAGGCGAATAAACAGATTTTTTTGTCACATCTGTGGCGAGAAAAGCAGCTCAGCAAGTCACAGCTGGCGCAGCTCACCAGCCTGTCGATCCCGGCGGTTAGCAATATCCTCGAAGAACTGATGGATGAAGGAAGAATCAGCCATTCGCGAGAAACTTTAAGCCAGCGCGGTTTGAGCAGTGGCAGTTATCATTTGCCAGAAAAAGGTGCCTGGACGCTGTGTATCAACGTCACCCCCACCAGCATCACCAGTCAACTGGCGGATGCTCGGCTGGTTGCCGTCGGCGACTGGCAGCATGAAGTCATCAACCCCGAATCGCCAAAAGCGCTGCTGACAGCATTGGCGGCGCACTGGCGGGAATATCGTCGACAATTTCCCGAGGTCACGATTAATCTGGCGCTTGGCGTTCACGGTCAGGTTGATCCGATAACCGGCGCATCAAAAACCATGCCTCAGGCGCCGTGGAAAACACCGGTGGAAATAAAATATCTGCTGGAGGAGATGCTCGGCGTACAGGTCCGGCTGGATAATGACTGCGTGATGCTGGCGCTGGCGGAAAAATGGCAAAACCCGGCGGCTAACGGTGATTTTTGCGTGATTAACGTTGATTACGGTATTGGCTCATCGTTTGTGATTAACGATAACATCTGGCGCGGGAGTCTGTATGGCAGCGGTCAGATTGGACATACCATCATTCATCCCGATGGGATCGCCTGTGACTGTGGCCGTTATGGCTGTCTGGAAACAGTGGCGTCATTGAGCGCGTTGAAAAAGCAGGCCCGCGTGTGGATGAAATCGCAGCCGACATCCCTTTACGACCCGGAAACGCTCACCACCGACCAGCTTATTACTGCCTGGCAACACGGAGATGTTCGCATTCAGGCCTGGGCCGAACATGCCGCCAGCGCCATCGGCCTGAGTCTTTATAATTTTTTGAATATACTGAACATTAATCAAATATGGTTGTATGGTCGTAGCTGTGCATTTGGCAATAGCTGGCTCAATACGCTGGTACAGCAAACCGGGTTTAATCCGTTCGATCACGGCGATAACCCGCGTGCCAGAGCAACTCAGATAAGCTTCGGTCAGCTTAATCGCCCTCAGCAACTCATGGGAATTGGCTATCTTTATGTCGAATCACAGCTTAGCGAGCTGTAGTCATTACTCCGCCAGGCTCACGGCTAAACGTTCATGCACAGTGGCGATAAAATCGGTCAATGCCGGTTTGATTGGCCCTTTTTTCCACGCCATCAGCAGGGCAATGGTCGGAACATCGCCAACAATAGGCCGAAAAACCACCTGCCCGGTATTAAAATTATTCATATAACCGGGTATCAAAGTCACCCCCAGCCCCATGCCGACCAGATTCATGGTCACCAGAATATTGGTCGCTACCTGCACAATATTGGGCTGGCTTTCCTGCTGCTGAAACCAGTTTTTGACAATCATCGCTAGCGCCCCGGAATAAGCGGGATCGGTACTGACAAAATTTACGCCGTGTAACTGTTCTGCGGAGATCGCTGGCTCATTGGCTAACGGATGATTCACCGGTAACACCACGACCAGCGGCTCATGAATCAGCTCCAGATAATCCAGCTCCGGGCTGTACACCGGGTGACGCATTAAGCCCACGTCCAGTTCTCCGTTGAGGATCCTTTCTTCCTGTTCGGTGGTTATCAGGCTTACCAGCTCAATATGTGTATCCGGTTGTTTTAAACGAAATAAGGGCAGCACTTTCGGGAGCAAATTCACCTCAGCGGAAGGGACAAAACCAATAGCGAAATGATTATCTTCCTGCCCCGTTTTACGGGCGCGAACTTTGGCATTTTCCGCCTGCTCAAGGATCGCCAGCGCGTCCTGTAAAAAGCACTCCCCGGCCGCCGTCAGCGCAACTTTTCGCTTGTCCCGCACCAGTAACGGAACGCCCACGCAGGTTTCCAGATCGCGGATCTGGCTGCTTAACGACGGCTGAGAGGTATGCAGCTTTTCTGCCGCCCGGGTGAAATTCAGCGCCTGCGCCACCGCCACAAAATAGCGTAAGTGCCTCAGTTCCATGCCCTTCTCCTTGTTATCGAAAAAATGTCTCAACTGGTAGAAATTTACTATTTCACAGATTGATAACTAACCAGCAACATCCTTATGGCACAAAAATAGAAGGTCAATACATCTTATCTTTCAGGATTAAAAAATATGACCACACCCTCAAATTTAGACATCTACCAACTGATCGACACGCAAAACGGTCGTGTAACCCCACGGATTTATACTGACCCAGAAATTTACCAACTAGAGCTGGAGCGCATCTTCGGGCGCTGCTGGCTATTTCTCGCCCACGAAAGCCAAATCCCCAAAGCCGGTGATTTTTTTAACACCTACATGGGCGAGGATGCGGTCGTGGTGGTTCGCCAGAAAGACGGCAGCATCAAAGCGTTTCTCAACCAGTGCCGCCACCGGGCGATGCGCGTCAGCTACGCCGACTGCGGGAACACTCGCGCCTTTACCTGCCCGTATCACGGCTGGTCGTACGGTATCAATGGCGAGCTGATCGACGTCCCGCTGGAGCCTCGCGCTTACCCGCAAGGGCTATGCAAATCGCACTGGGGACTGAACGAAGTTCCTGGCGTAGAGAGCTATAAAGGGCTGATTTTCGGCAACTGGGACTCCACCGCGCCCACGCTGCGCGATTATCTCGGCGACATCGCGTGGTATCTCGACGGTATGCTTGACCGCCGCGAAGGCGGCACAGAAATCGTCGGCGGCGTACAGAAGTGGACCATCGACTGTAACTGGAAATTCCCCGCCGAACAGTTTGCCAGCGATCAGTATCACGCATTGTTCAGCCACGCCTCCGCTGTGCAGGTGTTGGGGGCAAAAGACGACGGTAGCGAAAAACGCCTCGGTGACGGACAAACCGCTCGCCCGGTGTGGGAAACCGCCAAAGATGCACTACAGTTCGGCCAGGACGGGCACGGCAGCGGCTTCTTCTTTACCGAAAAGCCGGATGCCAACGTGTGGGTCGACGGCGAAGTCTCCAGCTACTACCGCGACACCTACGCGGAAGCTGAACAGCGTCTGGGTAAGGTTCGTGCTCTGCGTCTGGCCGGTCACAACAATATTTTTCCAACGCTTTCCTGGCTCAATGGTACCGCTACGTTGCGCGTCTGGCATCCGCGCGGTCCTGATCAGGTTGAAGTGTGGGCGTTCTGTATTACCGATAAAGCCGCCTCTGATGAAGTGAAAGCCGCATTTGAAAACAGCGCTACGCGCGCTTTTGGCCCCGCCGGATTCCTTGAGCAGGACGACTCGGAAAACTGGTGTGAAATTCAAAAACTTCTGAAGGGCCATCGGGCGCGTAATAGCAAACTGTGCCTGGAAATGGGGTTAGGTCAGGAGAAACGTCGTGAAGACGGCATTCCGGGGATCACCAACTACATCTTCTCAGAAACCGCCGCCCGCGGCATGTATCAGCGCTGGGCTGATTTACTCAGCAGCGAAAGCTGGCAGGAAGTGCAGGAAAAAACCGCCGCTTACCAGCAGGAGGTGATGAAATGAGTGCTTTAGTTTCCCTGGAACTGCATCACCGCATTACGCAGTTTCTCTACCATGAAGCCAGCCTGCTGGATGACTGGCAGTTTCGCGACTGGCTGGCACAGCTGGATGACGACATTCGCTATACCATGCGCACAACGGTCAATGCCCAGACGCGCGACCGTCGCAAAGGCGTGCAGCCGCCAACCACCTGGATTTTTAACGACAACAAAGATCAGCTTGAACGCCGTATTGCACGACTGGAAACCGGAATGGCCTGGGCAGAGGAGCCGCCGTCGCGTACCCGGCACCTGATCAGCAACTGCCAGGTCAGTGAAACCGAAGTGCCGGATGTATTCGCCGTGCGCCTTAACTATCTGCTGTATCGCGCGCAAAAAGAGCGCGATGAAACCTTTTACGTCGGCATGCGCATGGACAAAGTGCGCCGTTTACCGGGCGATGAGTGGCGCTTACTGGAGCGTGAGATCGTGCTGGATCAAGCGGTGATCACCTCCCATAACCTGAGTGTATTGTTCTGATGAGTCGTATTTATGCCTGCCCCGTAGGGGATTTGCCGGAGGGTGAAGCGCTCCGGCTCGACACCTCGCCCGTCATCGCGCTGTTCAACGTTGGCGGCGAGTTTTATGCCATTAACGATCGCTGTAGCCACGGTAATGCCTCGATGTCGGAAGGTTATCTGGAAGACGACGCGACGGTGGAATGCCCGCTGCATGCCGCCAGTTTCTGCCTGAAAACCGGTAAGGCGTTGTGTTTACCTGCCACCGATCCGCTGACCACCTACGCGGTGTACGTGGAAGGTAGCGATGTGTTCGTTGATATTCCAGAGGACGCGAGATGAGCGATTTACGCGATAACGTGATCTTTATCACCGGCGGCGGCTCCGGTCTTGGCCTGGCGCTGGTCGAGCGTTTCATTGAGGAAGGCGCGCGGGTCGCCACGCAGGAACTTTCGCCAGCCAAAGTCGCCAGCCTGCGCCAACGTTTTGGCGAACATGTGCTGGCAGTAGAAGGCAACGTCACCTGCTACGCCGACTATCAGCGCGCGGTGGATCAAATTCTGGCGCGCTACGGCACCCTGGACTGTTTGATCGGCAACGCCGGGATATGGGATCACAACGCCTCGCTGGTCAATACGCCAGCAGACGCGCTGGAGAGCGGCTTTCATGAGCTGTTTAACGTCAACGTGCTGGGCTATCTGCTGGGCGCAAAAGCCTGCGCCCCTGCGCTTATCGCCAGCGAAGGCAACATCATCTTTACCCTTTCCAACGCGGCGTGGTATCCCGGCGGCGGCGGTCCGTTGTATACCGCCTCTAAACATGCCGCCACCGGGTTGATTCGCCAGTTAGCCTACGAGCTGGCGCCAAAGGTGCGCGTCAACGGCGTCGGTCCGTGCGGTATGGCGACCGATCTGCGCGGCCCACAGGCGCTGGGCCAGGACGATACGTCGATTATGCAGTCGCTGACGCCGGAAAAAATCGCCGCCATTTTGCCGTTGCAGTTTTTTCCTGAGCCAGCGGATTTTACCGGCCCGTATGTGATGCTGGCGTCAAAGCGCAACAATCGCACATTGAGTGGCGTGATGATCAATGCCGATGCCGGTTTGGGCATTCGCGGTATTCGTCACGTTGCCGCCGGACTGGATCTCTGAGGAGGCGTTATGAGCCATAAAGTTATCGCTATCGTCGGCGGTGGTCAGGCTGCGGCAATGGCCGCCGTCGCACTGCGTCAGCAAGGATTTAACGGCGAATTGCATCTGTTTTCCGATGAGCCGTATCTGCCCTATGAACGCCCTCCGCTCTCCAAAGCGATGCTGCTGGACGAAAATCCACAGCGACAGCCGATCCTGAACGCTGACTGGTGGCGGGAGAACAACGTACAGCTGCATCTTGGCGTCACTCTGCGTCAGATTGACCGCACCTCGCGCACGCTGATGCTCGCCGATGGTCAGTCTTACCGCTGGTCGCAGTTGCTGTTGGCGACCGGGGCCGCCGCCAGACCGCTGCCGCTACTGGATAAACTGGGCGAACGTTGCTTTACCCTGCGTCACGCCACAGATGCCGAGCGTCTGCGCGGTGCCTTGCTGCCGGGCAAGGCGATTGTGATTGTCGGTGCGGGCACCATTGGCCTGGAATTAGCGGCCAGCGCAATCCAACGCGGCTGTCGGGTGACGTTAGTGGAGCTGGCCTCAACGGTAATGGGTCGCAACGCCCCAGCTCCGGTGCGCGACTATCTGCTAAACCGCCACCGACAGGCAGGGGTGCGGGTGCTGCTCAACAGCGCCATTGAGCACGCTGAAGCGGGAGAGTTTCTCTCGCTTACCCTGCAAAACGGCGAGATGCTACAGGCCGATGCGCTGGTTTATGGCATCGGTATCGTGGCGAATGATGCGCTGGCTCGCGAAGCGGGGCTGGAGACGGCTAACGGTATTATCGTTGACTCCGCCTGCATCACCTCCGATCCCGCGATTTTTGCCGCCGGTGATGTGGCGATAACGCGCCAGCCTGACGGTTCGTTAGAACGGGTAGAAAGCTGGGAAAATGCCAATAACCAGGCACAGATTGCCGCTGCCGCAATGCTCAACCTGCCGTTGCCGGAGAAGACGCCAGGCTGGTTCTGGACCGACCAATTTAATGACAATCTGCAATTTGTTGGCGATATGCAAGGGCAAACATGGCTATGTCGTGGCAATCCGGATGACGGCAAGGCTATCTGGTTCCACCTGCGTGATGGGAAGCTAATTGGCGCAGTAGCGCTCAACAACGGACGCGAAGTGCGCGCACTGCGTAAGTTAATTCATTCAGGACGAGTGGTAAGCGAGGAAGCGCTGTGCGATGAAGGCGTGGCGCTGAAGTCGTTGTGATAGCAGCCTTATAAGCGCAGTGCTATCAGGCATTAAAAAAGGCCGCATCAGCGGCCTTTCGTTTTGCGTAAAGCAGAATTACGCGTAAACCGGGAAGCGTGCGCAGATATCCAGAACTTTACCTTTGACGCGCTCGATAACGGCTTCGTCATTGATGTTGTCCAGAACGTCACACATCCAGCCAGCCAGCTCTTTCACTTCCGCTTCTTTAAAGCCACGGCGAGTTACAGCCGGAGAACCGATACGGATACCGGAAGTCACAAACGGGCTCTTCGGATCGTTCGGCACGCTGTTTTTGTTAACAGTGATGTTAGCGCGGCCCAGTGCGGCGTCAGCTTCTTTACCGGTCAGGTTTTTATCAACCAGATCCAGCAGGAACAGGTGGTTTTCAGTACCGCCAGAAACCACTTTGTAGCCACGGTTCAGGAACACTTCCACCATCGCTTTGGCGTTTTTGGCAACCTGCTGCTGGTAAACCTTAAACTCAGGCTCCATCGCTTCTTTCAGCGCCACGGCTTTCGCCGCGATCACGTGCATCAGCGGGCCGCCCTGCGCGCTTGGGAACACCGCGGAGTTCAGCTTTTTGTACAGCTCTTCGTCACCGCCTTTCGCCAGGATCAGGCCGCCGCGCGGACCCGCCAGGGTTTTGTGGGTGGTGGTGGTCACTACGTGCGCGTGTGGAACCGGGTTCGGGTAAACGCCTGCGGCGATCAGGCCCGCAACGTGCGCCATGTCAACGAACAGGTATGCGCCAATGCTGTCGGCGATTTCACGCATTTTTGCCCAGTCAACAACGCCGGAGTAAGCAGAGAAGCCGCCGATGATCATCTTCGGCTTGTGCTCTTTGGCCTGCTTAGCCATATCTTCGTAGTCAATTTTACCGGACTCATCAATACCGTAAGGGATGATGTTGTACAGCTTGCCAGAGAAGTTAACCGGGGAACCGTGAGTCAGGTGGCCGCCTTGCGCCAGGTTCATACCCAGAACGGTATCACCCGGTTGCAGCAGAGCGGTGTAAACAGCGAAGTTAGCCTGAGAGCCGGAGTGCGGCTGTACGTTAGCGTAGTCAGCGCCAAACAGCTCTTTTGCACGATCGATAGCCAATTGCTCAACGATATCAACGTACTCACAACCGCCGTAGTAGCGCTTGCCCGGATAACCTTCAGCGTATTTGTTGGTCAGCTGAGAACCCTGCGCCTGCATAACACGCGGGCTGGTGTAGTTTTCGGAGGCGATCAGTTCGATGTGCTCTTCCTGACGTACTTTTTCCTGCTCCATAGCCTGCCACAGTTCGGCATCATAATCGGCAATGTTCATTTCACGCTTTAACATCCGCATCTCCTGACTCAGCTAACAATAGAATTTCGGCCTAAAAAGGCAGTCCCGTTGGACGACGGCGAACAGTATAACCGAATCATTCTTCGATAACAGGTCTTGACAAAGGATTTTACGCAAACGATTACCTTCACGGCACGCAAGGCTTTGGAGAACAAAGGTCTGCTGAATTTCAACGGATTTCTTTTCAGGTTTGTGATGCAGATTTTTCACGATGTAACCTTTACAACGCAAAGTGACAAAGAACCATTTACAATGCAGGGGTATTTTTTATAAGATGCATTTGACATACATCATTAAAATTTCAGATAAAGGAAGACCGTATGCTTGACGCACAAACCATCGCTACAGTGAAAGCCACCATTCCCCTGCTGGTTGAAACAGGCCCGAAGCTGACCGCCCATTTCTACGATCGCATGTTTACGCATAACCCAGAGTTGAAAGAAATCTTCAACATGAGTAACCAGCGTAATGGCGATCAGCGGGAAGCGCTGTTTAACGCTATTGCCGCGTATGCCAGCAATATCGAGAACCTGGCGGCGCTGTTGCCTGCCGTTGAGAAAATCGCGCAGAAGCATACCAGCTTCCAGATTAAACCGGAGCAGTACAACATCGTAGGTGGCCATTTGCTGGCAACGCTGGACGAAATGTTCAGTCCGGGCCAGGAAGTTCTGGATGCATGGGGCAAAGCATACGGCGTGCTGGCGAACGTTTTCATCAACCGTGAAGCGCAGATCTACAGTGAAAATGCCAATAAAAATGGCGGCTGGGAAGGTACCCGTCCTTTCCACATCGTGGCAAAAACCCCACGCAGTGCGCTTATCACCAGCTTTGAATTTGAACCTGTCGACGGTGGCGCAGTGGCTGAATATCATCCGGGGCAATACCTGGGCGTCTGGCTGAAGCCGGAAGGTTTCCCGCATCAGGAAATTCGTCAGTACTCACTGACCCGTAAACCCGATGGCAAAGGCTACCGTATTGCTGTGAAGCGTGAAGACGGTGGTCAGGTTTCCACCTGGCTGCACAACCATGCGAATGTGGGCGACGTCGTTCACTTAGCTGCACCTGCGGGCGATTTCTTTATGGACGTTGCGACCGATACCCCAGTGTCTCTGATTTCAGCAGGCGTGGGTCAAACCCCGATGCTGGCGATGCTGGATACGCTGGCAAAAGCGAATCATACGGCGCAGGTTAACTGGTTCCACGCGGCAGAAAATGGCGATGTACATGCCTTTGCCGATGAAGTGAATGAACTGGGCAAAACGCTGCCACGCTTTAGCGCACACACCTGGTATCGTGAGCCAACCGAAGCCGATCGCGCGAAAGGTGCGTTTGATAGTATTGGTCTGATGGATTTGAACAGACTGGAAGGCGCAATCAGCGATCCGGCGATGCAGTTTTATCTGTGCGGTCCGGTTGGCTTTATGCAGTTTGCCGCGAAGCAGCTGATCGGTCTGGGCGTGAAAAACGAGAACATTCATTACGAATGCTTCGGCCCGCATAAAGTCTTGTAATTACTCATGCCTGATGGCGCTGCGCCATCAGGCAAGCACGGCGCGGCTTAGATTGCCGCGTCGTCTTCTTCACCGGTGCGAATACGAATCACGCGTGCCACGTCGAAGACAAAAATCTTACCGTCACCGATTTTACCGGTCTGGGCAGTACGAATAATGGTGTCGACGCAGGTATCGACGATGTCGTCGGTGACCACAATTTCAATTTTTACCTTCGGCAGAAAATCCACCATATATTCCGCACCACGGTACAGCTCAGTATGGCCTTTCTGACGGCCAAACCCTTTCACTTCTGTTACAGTCATACCGGTAATGCCGACTTCAGCCAGCGCTTCGCGGACGTCGTCCAGCTTGAAGGGTTTAATAATCGCATCAATCTTTTTCATGCTATTCCTTGAAAAGGTCGCCTGTCTTTTGATCGAATAAAACTAACATAATCCGCAGATTTATTCTTTGAAATCGTTTGCATCCAGCTCATGGCGAGAGAGCAACTTGTAGAATTCGGTGCGGTTGCGCCCCGCCATTCGCGCCGCATGGGTCACATTGCCCTTGGTAATTTGCAACAGCTTACGCAGGTAGTTGAGTTCAAACTGGTTACGCGCTTCAACAAAGGTCGGCAGCGCGGTGTTCTCCCCTTCCAGCGCCTGCTCCACCAGCGCGTCGCTGATCACCGGCGAAGAGGTCAACGCAACGCACTGCTCAATCACGTTAACCAACTGACGCACGTTACCAGGCCAACTGGCGGTCATTAACCGTTTCATGGCATCGGTCGAAAAGGCGCGCACGAACGGTTTGTGTCGTTCAGCTGACTGGCGCAGCAGATGGTTTGCCAGCAGCGGAATATCTTCCGTACGCTCGGCCAGCGCCGGGATCTTCAGGCTCACCACGTTGAGGCGATAGTACAAATCTTCGCGAAATTCCCCCCGAGCCATCGCTTTGGGTAAATCACGGTGGGTCGCGGAAACGATCCGCACATCAATATCGATATCGCGGTTACTGCCCAGCGGCCTGACTTTTCGCTCCTGCAATACACGTAGCAATTTAACCTGCAACGGCGCGGGCATATCGCCAATCTCATCGAGAAACAGCGTCCCGCCTTCCGCGGCCTGAAACAGCCCTTCACGATTGCTCACCGCACCGGTAAAAGCGCCGCGCGCATGACCAAACAGCTCAGACTCCAGCAGTTGTTCCGGCAATGCGCCACAGTTAATGGCAATAAAAGGCTTGTGGCTGCGCGGGCTGGCGTTGTGAATGGCCTGGGCAAAAACTTCTTTCCCGGTTCCGCTTTGGCCGTTGATCAATACGCTTACGTCCGATTGCGCCACCATGCGCGCCTGTTCCAGCAGGCGCAGCATCAGTGGGCTGCGGGTGACGATGGACTCACGCCAGCTGTCATCAGCGGCAGGCGCAGACTGTTCCAACGCCCCGTCGATCGCATGGTATAACGCGTCTTTATCGACCGGCTTAGTGAGAAAGCTGAACACCCCTTGCTGGGTCGCCGCAACGGCGTCGGGGATGGAACCGTGAGCGGTAAGGATAATAACCGGCATTCCCGGCTGCACTTTCTGGATTTCAGTAAACAGCTGCATGCCGTCCATTTCATCCATGCGCAGATCGCTAATAACCAGATCCACTTTTTCACGGTTAAGCACCCGTAGTCCTTCCTGCCCGCTTTCTGCGGTTACGACGCTGTAACCTTCGCTGGTCAGGCGCATTCCAAGTAATTTCAACAGGCCGGGATCGTCATCCACCAGCAGCAGATGCGCGGGCTTACGGCTTATCATGGCGTGACCTCATCGGCAGACGGCGCTGCGCCTTCCTCGTTATCAGGTGGGGTGAGTTTATCGTTCCCGTGCGGCGCATCAGGGTTGTAACTACCGGCAGGTTTGCGCGTGGAAAGCTGGCGTTCGATATCGGTCAGATTCTCCAGCTTGCGGGTCGTGAGATCGAGCTGAGACTGCAAGTGTTGTTGCTGCTGACGTAACGTATCAAGATCGCTGTCTGATGCCTGCTGAAGCTTGCTGTAGCGCATACGCTCTTCGGCCAGTTGCAACTGCAACGTCTGACTGCTGCGCCAGACCTGATACAGCGGGCGTACCTGTGGCGGAATTTGCGGGCTTAATGCGTCGAGGCGCGTAACCGTCTCCCGCCTTTCAGGCGGCGTAATGTTGGCGTTATCAAGCAGGATCCCGCGCCTGAAAGCCCCCTGCCAGGTATCAGGCATCATCGTGCTGGCTTCACTACGCGCCTGTACCGGCATCAGGCGATTGGCGCAATCCATCGCCCGCAGCCAGTACAGCGGATTGGTCTCTGTGGGCTGACCAGACAGCGACCAGATATCGCTACAGTCGGTTGCAAGGTAGTCCGCCAGTTGATGAGGCGGAATTTTCTCCTGCGAGGGGTCGCCGATAATATGATTCACCGCGTTCGGGACGCAGCCTACCAGCGCCAGACACGGCAGGCTTGCGAGGATGACGCGACGGAAAAAATGTCGTTTAAGCATTCGGACAACAACGTATGGCATACTCACCAGACTTAGGTTTATTTTAGTGATTTTTCGCTGCAGATAGCGGCAGTTCTATGCGAAAACAAACGTTTTGCGCATGCTCATCAACCAGATACAGTTTGCCCCGCATACGGCGGATGCAATCTCTGGCAATGCTCAGCCCCAACCCGCTTCCTTTTACCGCCCCTTTTCGCTGATGGCTACCCTGGAAAAAAGGCTCGAAGATCATGGTCTGTTCTGCTTCTGGAATCGGTGTGCCGGTATTCATTACATCAATGTATACCATTGAGCCATGCAAACTGCTGCGGATCCAAATGTTACCGGATTCAGCGCCATAGTGCACCGCATTGGAATAAAGATTGTCCAGCACGCTCATCAATAGCATCGGTTCTGCCAGGCAGGCGTTCACCGCAAGCGCAACATCAGTATGTATCATTTTGGCGCGAGCGGGCAGGCTATGTGCAGAAACAACGCTTTCCACCAGCGGCGCGATTTCCACTCGTTCAAGCTCAACCTCGTCATCCGCCAGCTTGCGGTTGTAATCGAGCAGTTGCTCAATCAGTTTTTGCAGGTTGCGGCTACTGTCATCGAGAATACCGACCACCTCTTTTTGCTCTGGCGTTAACGGCCCAACGACCTGATCGGCTAACAGCTCGGTACCTTCGCGCATACTCGCCAGGGGCGTTTTCAGCTCATGGGAGAGGTGGCGTAAAAACTGATGTCGTTGCGACTCCAGCCAGGAGAGACGTTCGCTCAGCCAGATAATGCGCTGCCCCACGGAGCGCAGCTCCCGGGGTCCCGTAAATAATACGCTATCGCCCAGCGAGCGCCCTTCCCCCAGACGATTGATCATTTTTTCTATGCCCTTCACCGGACCGATGATCATGCGGGTAAACAGCAACACCATCGCCAGGCTGACAAGAAACAGCACCAGCGCCTGCCAGCCAAAGAACTGCCCACGTTCGGCTATTTCCTGCTGTAGCTGCTGCCCACGAGAAAAGACGACCGTGCGCGTCGCTTGTACCATTTCAGTATTGGCACTGGCGAAAGCGTCCAGCCGCGCCGCCGCCACGCTATCAGGACCACTGTTGGTGCACTGTAACTGCGCGAGATCGTTGAGGTCCTGACGCAGTGCCTGATAAAGCTTGGTATCCGGCAACACGCCCGCATGCGCATCCAGCATGTCGCTGTAGCGTTTACGTTGGCTCTGGTAAACCTTAGCCAGCGTTGGGTCATCAAGCACACAGTATTGCCGGTAGCTACGCTCCATCTCCAGCGCGGCATTGGTCATCGCTTCGCTGCGTCTGGCGTCAATCAGCGTGGTTTGGTTCGTCAGCGCCGCCTGCGCGCTCAGGGCATTCAGACTTTGCCACGCCTGCCAGGCCAAAACTAACAACGGCAGCAGGATAAGCAAAAATGCCAACGTAACCAATTGACGTAAAGATCGGGGGAAAACAGACCAGCGCTTCAAGGCGTTACTCTCAATGGACAGGAATAGGTTGATGCTAACTGAGGGGAACGTCAGATACAACAAAGCCGGGATTAACCCGGCTTTGTTGTGGAATAAGGCGGTGCCTAACTCGACGTTTCGCCCGAAGGTTGATATGAGCGATGCTAATATCAGATGTTGGACGGCAGGCACCTTGTTGTGCGTCATTCGAAGTTTATGTAGCACGTCCCGAAGGGGCTGACATAAGAAGGTGAATGAGCCACTGGGCTATATTATGCAGCATCTGTGCCAATATTCAAAACACTTTATTAACACAATGATAAATATGGAAAATGTTCTTATTCATATGAAAAATGATTTTGGCTATTTTTCACCCTTACTGTCGCCAATCAGCAACACCCACAGCACTTAAAAACAAATTCATTGTAAATCATATAATTAAATGTCTCTTTTTAGCGACAGCGTAACCCCGCCTATGTCGGGATTTCCCGACACTTAAACGCATTGTCGGATAGCGGCATACAAAATGACTGACAAAAAAAAGCCCCTCACGCAGAGGGGCTTAAAGGTTATCGAGCTGATTACCCGAGCTGTTTACGCGCGTTGCGGAAGATACGCATCCACGGGCTGTCCTCGCCCCAGTTTTCCGGGTGCCAGGAGTTGCTCACGGTACGGAATACGCGTTCCGGGTGCGGCATCATAATGGTGACGCGACCATTTTCAGTAGTAACGGCAGTAATTCCGTTCGGCGAACCGTTCGGGTTAGCCGGGTAGGTCTCGGTCACCTTACCGAAGTTATCAACGTAGCGCAGCGCCACCAGCCCCTTACTCTCCAGCGCGGCCAGATGCGCGCCGTCACGCACTTCCACACGGCCTTCACCGTGAGAAACGGCAATCGGCATCATCGAACCAACCATATCGGCAAGCAGTAAAGACGGGCTTTGCGTCACTTCGACCAGGCTGAAGCGGGCTTCAAAACGATCGGAGTGGTTACGCACAAAGCGTGGCCACAGCTCGCTTCCCGGGATCAGTTCACGCAGGTTAGACATCATCTGGCAACCGTTACACACCCCGAGCGCCAGCGTTTGCGGGCGATGGAAGAAGGTTTCGAACTCATCACGGACGCGGTTGTTGAACAGAATCGACTTCGCCCAGCCTTCCCCTGCGCCGAGCACATCGCCGTAAGAGAAACCGCCACAAGCGACCAGCGCCTGGAAGTTACCCAGACCGATGCGTCCGCCCAGCAGGTCGCTCATATGCACATCGATGGCGTCAAAGCCCGCACGGTGGAAGGCAGCCGCCATTTCAACGTGGGAGTTCACGCCCTGCTCGCGCAGCACGGCCACTTTTGGACGTGCGCCGGTAGCGATGAACGGGGCGGCAACATCTTCGTTGATATCAAACGACAGTTTAACGTTGAGGCCAGGATCGGCATCGTTGGTTTTAGCGTCGTGTTCCTGATCGGCACACTCCGGGTTGTCGCGCAGACGCTGCATCTGCCAGGTGGTTTCCGCCCACCACATGCGCAGCGTGGTGCGGCTTTCGCTGAACACCGGCTGACCGTTGGCGCTCAGGGTGAAACGGTCACCCGTTAACGCCTGGCCGAGATAGTGCACGCAATCTGCCAGGCCATGTTGTGCCAGCAACACCTCAACCGCTTCACGGTCAGCAGCGCGAACCTGGATCACTGCGCCCAGCTCTTCATTAAACAGCGCCGCCAGACGATCGTCACCCAGAGAGTGGATATCAGCGTCAATACCGCAGTGACCGGTGAAGGCCATTTCCGCCAGCGTAACCAGCAGTCCGCCGTCGGAACGGTCATGGTAGGCCAGCAGCTTACGCTGCGCGACCAGCGCCTGAATGGCGTCGTAGAAGCCTTTCAGTTGCTCAACGTTACGCACGTCGGCAGGCTTATCGCCCAGTTGACGATAAACCTGTGCCAGCGCCGTCGCGCCCAGCGCGTTGTGACCAAGACCGAGATCAATCAGCAGCAGGGCGTTGTCTTCAGTAGAGAGCTGTGGGGTTATCGTGTGGCGCACGTCTTCCACGCGGGCAAAGGCGGTGATCACCAGCGACAGCGGCGAAGTCATTTCACGCTGCTCATTACCTTCCTGCCAGCGGGTTTTCATCGACATAGAGTCTTTGCCCACCGGAATAGTCAGGCCAAGCGCCGGACATAATTCTTCCCCAACGGCTTTTACCGCTTCGTACAGCCCGGCATCTTCACCGGGGTGACCCGCAGCAGCCATCCAGTTGGCCGACAGTTTAATGCGTTTGATATCGCCAATCTGCGTTGCCGCAATGTTAGTCAGCGCTTCACCTACCGCCAGACGCGCAGAGGCCGAGAAATCCAGTAGCGCAACTGGCGCACGCTCACCGATAGACATCGCTTCACCGTAGTAGCTATCCAGGCTTGCTGTGGTGACCGCGCAGTTGGCTACCGGGATCTGCCACGGACCAACCATCTGGTCACGCGCCACCATGCCGGTAACGGTACGGTCGCCGATCGTCACGAGGAACGTTTTCTCAGCGACAGTCGGCAGATGCAGCACGCGGTTAACCGCATCTGCAATCGAGATTTCGCCACGATTCAGGGCGTCGCCTTTGGCTTTCAGCGTCTGCACATCGCGGGTCATTTTCGGGGTTTTACCCAGCAGCACATCAAGCGGCATGTCGATCGGCTGGTTATCGAAGTGGCTGTCGCTTAGTGTGAGATGCTGTTCTTCGGTGGCCTCACCGATCACCGCATACGGCGCGCGCTCGCGCTTACACAGTTCGTCAAACAGCGGTAGCTGGTCAGCGGCAACCGCCAGCACATAGCGCTCCTGGGATTCGTTACACCAGATTTCCAGCGGGCTCATACCCGGCTCGTCGCTAAGAATATCGCGCAGTTGGAACTTACCGCCGCGACCGCCATCGCTTACCAACTCCGGCATGGCGTTAGACAGACCGCCTGCGCCAACGTCATGGATAAACAGGATCGGGTTCGCATCGCCCATCTGCCAGCAGCGGTCGATAACTTCCTGGCAACGACGTTCCATTTCCGGGTTGTCGCGTTGTACCGAAGCGAAATCAAGATCGGCATCAGACTGACCGGAAGCCATAGAGGAGGCCGCCCCGCCGCCAAGCCCGATGTTCATCGCCGGGCCGCCGAGGACGATCAGCTTGGCGCCAACGACGATCTCACCTTTTTGCACGTGATCGGCACGGATGTTACCGATCCCGCCCGCCAGCATGATCGGTTTATGGTAACCGCGTAGCTCTTCGCCGTTGTGGCTGTTGACCTTTTCTTCGTAGGTTCGGAAGTAGCCGGTCAGCGCCGGACGACCGAATTCGTTGTTAAACGCCGCGCCGCCCAACGGACCTTCGGTCATGATATCGAGCGCAGTAACAATACGGTCCGGCTTACCAAAGTCTTCTTCCCACGGCTGTTCAAAGCCAGGAATACGCAGGTTGGAAACGGAGAAGCCCACCAGCCCGGCTTTCGGTTTTGCACCGCGACCGGTTGCACCCTCGTCGCGGATTTCGCCGCCGGAGCCGGTAGCCGCGCCCGGCCACGGAGAGATAGCCGTCGGGTGGTTGTGGGTTTCAACCTTCATCAGGATGTGGGCTGGCTCCTGATGGAAATCGTAGCGGCCGGTTTTGTGGTCGGCAAAGTAGCGGCCCACTTCAGAACCTTCCATGACCGCGGCGTTGTCTTTATAGGCAGACAGCACGTGGTCCGGCGTGGTTTCGAAAGTGTTTTTAATCATCTTGAACAGCGACTTGGGCTGCTGTTTACCGTCGATAACCCAGTCGGCGTTAAAAATTTTGTGGCGGCAGTGCTCGGAGTTAGCCTGCGCAAACATGTACAGTTCAATGTCGTTCGGGTTGCGTCCCAGTTTGGTAAACGCATCCTGCAGATAGTCGATTTCGTCTTCCGCCAGTGCCAGACCGAGACGCAGGTTAGCGTCGATCAGCGCCTGGCGTCCCTCACCCAGCAGATCAACACTGGAGACCGGCGCAGGCTGGTGATGGACAAACAGTTTTTCGGCATCGTTCAGCGCAGAGAAAACCGTTTCCATCATGCGGTCGTGCAGTTCGTCGGCAACCATCTGCCACTGCTCAGCGGTCAGCGTAGAGGCTTCTACATACCAGGCAATGCCACGTTCCAGACGGCTAATCTGTTGCAGGCCGCAGTTGTGGGCAATATCAGTCGCTTTAGAAGACCACGGGGAGATGGTGCCAGGGCGAGGCGTAACCAGCAGCAGTTTGCCTTCAGGGGCATGGCTGTGAAGAGCAGGACCATATTCCAGCAGGCGTACAAGCTGGGCGTGCTCATCCTCATTCAACGGTGCATTCAGATCGGCAAAATGGACGTACTCGGCGTAAATATTGTGGACCTGGAGGTTGGCAGCCTGAAAACGTGCCAGCAGTTTGTTAATACGGAATGCAGACAGTGCAGGTGAACCACGCAGAATTTCCATCATAAGTCTCTCGTCTTCTAAGCTTTCGGTGTGCCCAAGTGGGGGAAACGGGCGTCATTATAAAGAATCTACCGCGCCGACGAAACCGTTTGCGTCGAAATAAAATCACGACCTTCGCTTATCATCAAATGCGGTCTGGTTTCTGAATAAGTTGCCAACTGACGCAAGTTTAAGCAAAATGCCGCTCATTAATGACGACTTCACTTCTTAATCATCACCACAGCAGGCAGAGACAACGTACGGTTCAGAGAATTAACTAATTGAAAAAATTAAAGATTAATTATCTGTTCATCGGCATATTAACGCTGTTGTTGGCAGCGGCCCTCTGGCCATCTATTCCCTGGTTCGGTAAAGCCGAAAATCGTATCGCCGCCATTCAGTCGCGGGGAGAACTGCGCGTCAGTACCCTCGACTCGCCGTTAACTTACGCGACCCTCAACGGTAAGAAATTCGGCCTGGATTATGAACTGACTCAGGCGTTCGCCAACTACCTGGGCGTGAAGTTAAAAGTCACCGTGCGCCAGAACATCAGCCAGCTTTTTGACGACCTGGATAACGGCCATGCCGATCTGTTAGCCGCAGGCCTGGTATATAACAGCGAGCGGGTGAAAAATTACCAGCCAGGTCCGACATACTATTCGGTTTCACAACAGTTGGTGTATCGGGTTGGGCAATACCGCCCGCGCACTCTTGCCACCGTGAACGAAAATCAACTGACCATCGCCCCGGGGCACGTGGTGGTTAACGATCTCCAGTTACTTAAAGAGAATAAATTTCCCGATCTGAGCTGGAAGGTGGATGACAAAAAGGGCACTACTGAACTGCTTGATGATGTTATCGCCGGGAAGCTGGATTACACCATTGCCGATTCCGTCGCCATCAGCTTATACCAACGCGTACATCCTGAACTGGCCGTAGCGCTGGACGTATCTGACGAACAGCCGGTGACCTGGTTTAGTCGCCTGGACGATGACAACACGCTGTCTGCCGCCCTGTTGGATTTTTTTAACACCATGAATGAAGACGGCTCTCTGGCGCGACTAGAAGAAAAGTATCTCGGACATGGCGATGATTTTGACTATGTTGATACCCGCACCTTTTTACGCGCCGTAGACAGCGTATTGCCGGACCTTAAGCCGCTGTTTGAGAAATATGCGCAAGAGATAGACTGGCGACTGCTCGCCGCAATCTCTTATCAAGAGTCACACTGGGACGCGCAGGCCACTTCCCCGACCGGCGTACGCGGGTTGATGATGCTGACCAAAAATACCGCTCAAAGTCTCGGACTGACTGACCGTACCGATGCCGAACAAAGCATCAGCGGCGGCGCACGGTATTTGCAGGATATGATGAGTAAAGTGCCCGATACCGTCCCCGAAGGGGAACGCATCTGGTTTGCGCTCGCAGCCTACAACATGGGTTATGCGCACATGCTGGATGCACGGGCGCTGACCGTGAAAACCAAAGGCAATCCGAACAGTTGGTCCGACGTAAAACAGCGTCTGCCGCTGCTCAGCCAAAAGCCGTATTACAACAAGCTGACCTATGGTTATGCACGTGGCCACGAAGCCTACGCTTATGTAGAAAATATCCGTAAGTACCAGATTAGCCTGGTGGGGTATCTGCAGGAGAAAGAAAAACGGGCGCTTGAAACGCAGCAACTGGCGCAGGATTACCCGGCGGTGACGCCGGCAGAGCTAATAGGTAAAGATGAATTGCCGCTTTCGTCGTTTTTGTCTCAGACGTCGTCAAATTACCTGTCGCACTCCCCTTCCCTGCTGTTTTCACCGCAGAAAAAAGAGGGCAAGTAGCCTCGTAGGCCTGATAAGCGCAGCGTCATCAGGCAATCAGACCGGCATTTACAAATTGGCGTTTTTTTTCAGCGCTTTGATTTCCTGACGACGCATGCGGAAGAAATCACTGAGCAACGTGGCGCATTCATCCCGTAGCACCCCTTCGGTCACATCCACCCGATGATTCATTCCAGGGTGATGCAATACATCCATTAATGACCCGGCTGCCCCCGTTTTCGCATCGCGCGCGCCAAAAACGATCCGGCCGATACGGCTGTGCACCATCGCGCCTGCGCACATCACGCACGGCTCCAGAGTGACATACAGCGTGGTATCCAACAGACGATAGTTTTGCAGCACCAGGCCGCCCTGACGCAGCGCCATAATTTCAGCGTGGGCAGTCGGATCATGGTGACCAATCGGACGGTTCCAGCCTTCGCCAATCACGCGGTTGTTATGTACCAATACCGCGCCCACCGGGACTTCACGCTCATCCCAGGCGCGCTTAGCCAGCGTTAAAGCATGACGCATCCAGTATTCGTGGCTAAATTCAACTTCAGACAAAGGGGGTAACTCCAGTAATCAAAGCAGGCGCATTATACACAGACGCTATCGTTTACTCTATTCGAGTTGTTGCAGCTCTCCGCGCGGCGTGACGCGCCAGCGATGCTGGCAAAAAGAGAGCAGAGGATTGTCCTGATTACTGTCGCTGTAGCCACTGTAAAGCTGAAGCGGCGCACCAATGTGGCGTTCCAGTTGCGTCACTTTCTCATGGCCCAGACAGCGCAGAGGCAGCACCCACCCGCCGAATCCCCGCGCCATTTTACTGGCGATCAGATTGACACGCGGTAGCCACGGCGTGTCGAAGTACACCTGCTCGACCAGCGACTGCGGGGAGCCAGTGATAAGCCAGATTTCGGCGTCAGAGCTTAACAGGTAGGTTGTCAGGCGCTGCTGCACGAGCGGAAAGGCCGTCACGTTACTGCGAAACCAGCGCACAAAGTCAGCCTGATGCCCTTTCAGACGCGCCTCGCTACGACCAAAAGTGCATCCCCACAACAGCAGGCTCATTGGCCAGCGGGCGGCGCGCCCTTGTATCAGCAGCGCCAGCGCAATCACCGGTAGCAGAGGCAGCACAAGCAACGCGTTCAGCGGCTGGCGACGCAGCAGATAACGTATAAAGCTACCGAACATATCCTGCTGGTGTAACGTGCCATCCAAATCAAAAAAAACAACGCGGCGCTGGTGATTGGTCAAACCTTATTCCTCTGGATCGTTGAACCCCAATAGCCAGGTAAACAGGAACCCGGCGATAACTGCTACCAGATAGCCTAACAGATAGAACATCACTTTTCCGGCAACAATCGTCAGTGCCAGCGGCAAACCGGAGATGCCAAAGGTGATAACCGTCGCCACCTTCCAGTAGCTAATCAGCGCCCCGCCTACCGCTCCGCCAAGACAGGCACCGATAAACGGTTTACCCAACGGCAGCGTGACGCCAAAAATAAGCGGCTCGCCAATGCCCAGCAGCCCGACCGGCAGCGCTCCTTTGATCACTTTCTTTAGCCGCGCATTGCGGGTTTTCATCAACACCGCTATCGCAGCCCCTACTTGTCCAACGCCTGCCATCGCCAGGATAGGAAAGAGCGCGTTATAACCGTGTGCCTGTACCAGCTCAACGTGGATGGGCACCAACCCTTGATGAAGTCCGGTGAGCACCAATGGCAGGAAAGTTCCCGCCAGTATGGCACCAACCAGGAAACCGCCGCGGTCGATAGCCCAGGATGCGCCGTGAGCGATAGATTCAGAAATCCAGCCTCCAAGCGGTTGTAGCGCCACAATCGCGATGGCCCCGGTAATGATGGTGGTCAGCAGCGGGTTAAGGATAAGCTCCAGCGATTCCGGCAACAGCTCGCGGAATTTGCGCTCGATCCAACACATCAGCGCAACCACCAGCAGCACTGCGATCACCCCGCCGCGCCCCGGCTGCAACGCTTCGCCAAACAGGGTAATCTGCGCCAGCTGCGGACTGGAGAGGATCCCCGCCATCACCCCACCCATCGCCAGAGAGCCGCCGAAGACTTTGGCGGTATTCACCCCAACCAGAATATTCATGATGGCAAACACGGCGCTACCAAATATGCCCATCAGCCCCAGCATATTCGGATAATGGGTCGCAAAATCCCCCACGATATCCGGTCGCTTAAGGATGTTAATAATGCCGGTAATCAAACCGGAGGCGATAAACGCCGGAATAAGAGGGATAAAGACGTTCGCCAGCTTGCGCAGCGCATCGCTCATTGGCGCTTTGTACTTCGCTTTGGCCTCTGATTTGGTGCGCTCGATATTATTCACATCTGCACGCTCGCCGCCACCGGCAATCAGGGAGCGCATGGCATCCACCACCTTGGCAGCTTTACCGGGGCCGACGATTATCTGATGCTGCGCGCCCTGCTTCACGTAACCGCTAACACCGGGCAGTTGCCTGAGACGGGGAATATCAATCTGATCGTCATCCTGAACTTCCACCCTGACGCGGGTCATACAGTTTTCCAGGCGCAGAATATTTTGCTCTCCGCCTACGCCCAGCAGAATGTCGCTGGCCAGCACCGCCGTCTTATCCATATACACCTCTTAGTGTTCTAACGCCGCGCGTAAAAAACCCTGGTGAGCGGCAAGCTTTTCACGGGCGGCAGCGGCATCCAGGCCGGTGAGCGCCATTAAAATCGCTGGCTTAACGTCAAAATCAGTCTGCTTTAACAGCGCTTGCGCCTGTTCACGCGCAATGCCGGTGGCTTCAACCACCATACGGCACGCCCGATCGACCAGTTTGACGTTGGTTGCCTGCATATCCACCATCAGGTTCTGGTACACCTTGCCAAATTTCACCATCGCACCGGTGGAGATCATATTGAGCACCAATTTTTGCGCGGTGCCTGATTTCAGCCGTGTTGACCCGGTCAACGCCTCCGGTCCCACCACCGGGGAGATTGCAATATCCGCTTCATGCGCGACAGGAGAATCCGGATTGCAGGAAATAGCCGCCGTCGTACAGCCCACCGAACGCGCATATTTCAGCCCGCCAATCACATACGGCGTGCGACCTGAAGCCGCCAGACCAACCACCAGATCCTGTGCGGTAAGGTTGAGTGCGCGCAGATCGTCTTCGCCTAACTGCGGGTTATCTTCCGCGCCTTCTACCGCCTTGAGCAGCGCGCCCGGCCCCCCGGCAATCAGCCCAACTACCAGACCATGCGGTACACCGAAGGTCGGTGGGCACTCAGACGCGTCCAGCACCCCAAGACGCCCGCTGGTACCTGCACCCATGTAAATAATGCGTCCACCGGCTTTTAGCGCGTTAGCTGCCGCATCGACCGCGCACGCAACTTGAGGCAGAGTTGCTTTTACTGCTTCCGCTACCAGCGTATCCTGTTGATTAAATCGATGAACCAACTCCAACGTTGAGAGCGCATCCAGATCCATGGTCTGTGGATTGCGGGTTTCTGAAACTAATGCACCGAGATTCATTTTTTGTTCCTTAGGAATTTTTAATTCATAATAATCTGTCATAATGGAATATTATATTCATCCAGGCGAGTGAAATTTTGTTTTGCAATCGCCATCACGTTTTCGCCAGGAGACAGCATGAACTGTTTAATTCGCATTCGTCAGCGTTACCCGGACCTCGCGCAAAGCGATAAAAAACTTGCGGATTATCTTCTTGCTCAGCCGGATACCGCGCGTCATCTCAGCTCACAGCAGCTGGCCTTTGAAGCAGGCGTCAGCCAGTCCAGCGTGGTGAAGTTCGCGCAAAAGATGGGCTTTAAAGGGTTTCCGGCGCTGAAACTGGCGATTAGCGAAGCGTTGGCCAGCAATCCCAACCCTCATTCCATTCCGGTGCATAATCAGATTCGCGGTGACGATCCCATGCGTATGGTGGGCGAAAAGCTGATTAAAGAGAACGTGGCGGCGATGCATGCGACGCTGGACGTCAACAGCGAAGAGAAACTGATAGAGAGCGTCACAATGCTGCGCTCAGCCCGGCGCATTATCCTGACCGGGATTGGCGCATCGGGTCTGGTAGCGCAGAATTTTGCCTGGAAACTGCTAAAGATTGGGTTTAACGCGGTGGTTGAACGCGATATGCACGCCCTGCTGGCGGCGGTGCAGGCGCTTTCACCCAACGATCTGCTGCTGGCCATTTCGTATACCGGAGAACGCCGCGAACTCAACCTGGCTGCGGATGAAACGTTGCGCGCTGGGGCCAAAATTCTCGCCATCACCGGATTTACCCCTAACGCCCTGCAACAGCGCGCAACTCATTGTCTGTACACGATTGCTGAAGAACAGGCCACGCGCAGCGCAGCGATTTCCTCTACCCATGCGCAAATGATGCTCACTGATTTACTGTTTATGGCGCTGGTGCAGCAAGATCTGGAGCATGCCCCGGAACGCATTCGCCACAGCGAAGCACTGGTAAAAAAACTGGTCTGAGCAAAGAATGCGCGTATAATGCCCGCCCGATTTGTGATGTTTTGAGAGTTTCCTGATGGCCCTGTTAATCACTAAAAAGTGTATCAATTGCGATATGTGCGAGCCCGAATGCCCGAATGAGGCGATTTCGATGGGTGACAGCATTTACGAGATTAACAGCGACAAGTGTACGGAATGCGTAGGCCATTACGACACGCCAACCTGCCAGAAGGTGTGCCCGATCCCTAATACTATTTTGAAAGATCCGGCACGTGTCGAAACGGAAGAGCAGCTGTGGGATAAGTTTGTACTGATGCACCACGCCGATAAGCTGTAACGTTGCCTGATGACGCTATGCTTATCAGGCCGACGAAACGTTAGCTCTCGATAATCACCGTGGCGCAGGCGTAGTGACGCTCATCAGCCAGCGTCACATGCATATGTGCGACGCCGAGTTTTTCCGCCAGTTTTAACGCCTCCCCCCATAACCGCAGACGCGGCTTACCGAGTTCGTCGTTAAAGACCTCAAACTGATTAAACGCCAGACCGTTGCGAATACCGGTACCAAAGGCTTTTGCTGCCGCCTCTTTGACCGCAAAACGCTTCGCCAGAAAGCGCACCGGTTGCTGATGCGTCTCCCAGATTGCCCACTCGTTGTCGCTGAGCACGCGTCTTGCCAGACGGTCGCCGGAACGGGAGATCACCGCTTCGATGCGGGCAATCTCCACGATATCCGTACCTAATCCCAGAATCGCCATTAGCCACGCGCTTCCAGCATCAGGCGCTTCATTTCGACTACTGCATCTTTCAGACCGCTCATCACCGCGCGGCCGATAATGGCATGGCCAATGTTCAACTCGTGCATTTCCGGGATCCGCGCGATGGCTTTAACGTTGTGGTACGTCAGGCCGTGCCCCGCATTCACCTTCAGACCAAGGCTGGCGGCAAAGGTCGCCGCTTTGGCGATACGCGCCAGTTCGCTGGCCTGTTCAGCGTCGGTTTTCGCATCGGCGTAACAGCCGGTGTGAATTTCGATGTACGGCGCGCCGACTTCAGCAGCGGCCTTAATCTGTTCGTCATCAGCATCGATAAACAGCGAAACCAGAATGCCTGCGTCCGCCAGGCGTTTGCAGGCATCACGCATCTTGTCACGCTGACCGGCGACGTCCAGGCCACCTTCAGTCGTCACTTCCTGACGTTTTTCCGGCACCAGGCAGCAAAAATGCGGCTTAGTCTCAACGGCAATCGCCAGCATCTCTTCGGTTACCGCCATTTCCAGATTCATACGCGTATCCAGCGTCTGGCGCAAAATGCGCACGTCGCGATCGGTAATATGGCGACGGTCTTCACGCAGGTGCACGGTAATGCCGTCTGCGCCCGCCTGCTCAACGATAAACGCCGCCTGAACCGGGTCAGGGTATGCGGTGCCGC
The DNA here is from genome assembly GCF_030336655.1 of Citrobacter sp. Cb041. Classification (NCBI taxonomy): domain Bacteria; kingdom Pseudomonadati; phylum Pseudomonadota; class Gammaproteobacteria; order Enterobacterales; family Enterobacteriaceae; genus Citrobacter; species Citrobacter sp. Cb041. The sequence goes on from NZ_JAOWDD010000015.1 coordinate 83,776, forward strand.
GTGCATTACGTAAAGTGGCAATGTGGTCAATGTTGACGCCTAACAGTAATTCGGCCATGGCAATCCATCCTCGTTAATCATTTTTTGTTTTTACTGCGCGTTTTGGCATAAATTGCCGGAACAGTTCCCGGCTTTTTAACGGCTTACCACCAAGATACGGCTTTAACGCCATGCGGGTAAAGCGTTTCGCGGCGCGAAGCGTATCAGCATCCGGAAATTCCCGCGATTCGAGTGCTTTCAGATGGCGTCCGGTAAAGGTGGCGTTATCAATCACTACGCTTGCGATAAACCCTTTTTCTTCCCGGTAACGATAGGTCATGGTGTCGTCCACCGGCTCGCCACTACCCGCACAGTGGGTAAAATCGACGCCGTACCCCAGATGTCCAAGTAAGGCCAGCTCAAAGCGACGCAGCGCAGGCTCTGGCGAACCCGTCGCGCCAGCCAGCGCCTGAATACAGTTCAGGTAGTCGAAAAAGAGTTCAGAAAAGCGGGTCTCATACTCAAGTACACGAGAGATAAGCTCGTTGATATACAAGCCGCTGTACAGTGTGATACCGCTAAGGGGGAGAGCCAGAGAAACGGCTTCGGCACTGCGTAAGGTTTTGACCTCACCACGTCCACCAAAGCGAAGCAACAACGGAGTAAAAGGCTGGAGCGCGCCTTTGAGATTAGAACGTTTGGAGCGCGCACCTTTAGCCACCAGGCGCACACGACCCGATTCTTCCGTGAAGACGTCCAGCACGAGACTGGTTTCGCTCCACGGGCGGCTATGCAGGACAAAAGCGCGTTGCCATCCTTCCATCATACCCGCCGTCTTTCAAGCTGCAGGTGTGTTGGCTGCGCCCACTCACCCCAGTCACTCACTTGAGTAAGCTCCCGAGGATCTGCGGTCTTGCCGCCTTCCTGCACCTCGAAAGCCATAACCTATGAAAAATTAGACGTCGTCGCCGTAACCGAGGCTACGCAGCGCGCGCTCGTCATCGGCCCAGCCGGATTTCACTTTCACCCACAGCTCGAGGTGAACGGGCGCTTCGAACATCTCCTGCATGTCTTTACGCGCTTCGATGCCGATGGTTTTAATTTTGGCCCCTTTGTTGCCAATAACCATCTTCTTCTGCCCTTCACGTTCAACGAGGATCAGCCCGTTAATATCGTAACCACCGCGTTCGTTAGAGATAAAACGTTCAATCTCCACGGTAACGGAGTACGGCAGTTCAGCCCCCAGAAAACGCATCAGCTTTTCACGGATGATTTCAGACGCCATAAAGCGCTGAGAACGGTCGGTGATGTAATCTTCCGGGAAGTGATGAATGGCTTCCGGCAGGTGCTTACGCACGATGCCCGCAACGGTATCAACATTCAGGCCGGTTTCGGCAGAAATCGGGACGATATCAAGGAAGTTCATCTGGCTTGCCAGGAACTGCAGGTGCGGCAGTAAATCGGCTTTTTCCTGAACGTTGTCAACTTTGTTCACAGCCAGAATAACCGGGGCTTTACCGTCGCGCAGCTTGTTGAGCACCATTTCGTCGTCCGGCGTCCAGCGGGTGCCTTCCACAACGAAAATAACCAGTTCAACATCACCAATCGAGCTGCTTGCCGCTTTGTTCATCAGGCGGTTGATCGCCCGTTTTTCTTCCATATGCAGGCCCGGGGTATCAACATAAATCGCCTGATACGCACCTTCGGTATGGATGCCAACAATACGGTGACGTGTTGTCTGAGCCTTACGTGAGGTTATGGAAATCTTCTGCCCAAGCAGATTATTCAACAGGGTGGATTTGCCGACGTTCGGGCGACCGACGATGGCAATAAATCCGCAGTAAGTTTTCTCTTCGCTCATTCCAGCTCCAGTTTTTTCAACGCCTGTTCGGCGGCAGCCTGCTCAGCCTTACGACGGCTCGAACCTGTGCCAACCACCGGTTCACTCAGGCCGCTGACCTGGCAGTGGATAGTAAATTCTTGATCGTGTGCTTCACCACGAACCTGCACCACCAGATAGGACGGCAGCGGCAGGTGGCGACCCTGCAAATATTCCTGCAGGCGCGTTTTCGGATCTTTTTGTTTATCGCCTGGGCTAATTTCATCCAGACGAGTCTGATACCAGTTCAGGATCAGTTGTTCAACGGTTTGAATATCGCTGTCGAGGAAGACGCCGCCGATCAAAGCTTCAACGGTATCTGCCAGGATCGATTCACGACGGAAACCGCCGCTTTTCAGCTCGCCTGGCCCCAAACGTAAACATTCACCGAGGTCAAACTCACGGGCTAATTCAGCCAGCGTATTGCCGCGAACCAGCGTCGCGCGCATGCGACTCATATCACCTTCATCCACACGCGGAAAACGGTGATACAGCGCATTAGCGATAACAAAGCTCAGAATAGAGTCGCCTAAAAATTCTAAACGCTCGTTATGTTTGCTGCTGGCGCTACGGTGAGTTAATGCCTGCTGCAACAGCTCCTGATGATTAAAAGTGTAGCCCAGCTTCCGTTGAAGCCGATTAATTACGATGGGGTTCATGCGATACCAATAAATGAATGCGTCAACAATTCAGCACACGAAACAGACCTGATATACGCATTTCGCTTAGCCATCCCGCTTCGGCTGAATGCATTTATACACAAACCAACGCTGTTTCGTGTGCCGTGGCAACCTGTCGGTGCCAACCTCAAACTTCGGGGGAATATTCTATACACAACGACAAGGGATGTCGTTAGTCTGCGGGAATTTATCCGAGAAATAATTCACGTTGTCGCCATAATGACGACAACGTGAACGATTATCAGCGATTAGTGAATGCCACCAATACGGCTTAAACGCACACCGGTCGGCCATTCGCCTTCTTGCTTATCGAAACTCATCCAGATAGCGGTCGCTTTACCAACCAGATTCGCTTCCGGCACAAATCCCCAGTAACGGCTGTCCGCGCTATTGTCACGGTTATCACCCATCATGAAGTAGTGTCCCGGCGGGACGATCCAGGTTGCCAACTGCTGGCCTGGCTGACGGTAATACATCCCCACCTGATCCTGCGCGATTGGCACGGTCAGAATGCGGTGCGTTACCTCACCCAGCGTTTCTTTACGCTCGGAGAGGCGAATACCGTTATCTTTCGTTTCATTCAGCGGAACCTCAAAGAAACCGCTGGTCGCTTCACCGCCGTTACGACGCGCAAAGGTCTGCACAAAATCACTTGGCTGAACATCAGAGTACGTTACCGGCAGCGCGTTTTCACACGCCTGACCGGAACTGCATCCTGGCTGAATAGTTACCTCTTTCGCCACCGGATCGTACGTCACTTTGTCTCCCGGTAAACCGACAGCACGTTTGATGTAGTCCAGACGCGGATCTTCCGGGTATTTAAACACCACGATATCACCGCGTTTCGGATGGCCGGTTTCGATCAGCGTTTTCTGGTAAATCGGATCTTTAATCCCGTAGGCGAATTTCTCCACCAGGATAAAGTCACCGATAAGCAGTGTCGGCATCATCGAACCAGACGGGATCTGGAACGGCTCATAAATAAATGAACGCACCACCAGCACAATAGCTAAAACCGGGAAAACGGATGCCCCGGTTTCCAGCCAGCCTGGCTTAGGGGCCACTTTTTTCAGCGTTGCTTTATCCAGTGAATCACCTGCAGCAGCTTGCGCTGCGGCCTGACGCTCCCGGCGTTTTGGCGCGAAGATGAATTTATCTACGCACCATAAAATGCCCGTCACCAGTGTGGCAATCACCAGAATCAGGGCAAACATGTTCGCCATGCCAACTCCTTAAGATTATTTGCTGTCTTTACCGACATGCAGAATGGCGAGGAAGGCTTCCTGTGGCAGTTCGACGTTACCGATCTGCTTCATGCGCTTTTTACCCTCTTTCTGTTTTTGCAGCAGCTTTTTCTTACGGCTGATATCGCCACCGTAGCATTTCGCCAGAACGTTTTTACGCAGCTGCTTAACCGTTGAACGCGCGATGATGTGCGTACCAATGGCCGCCTGGATCGCGATGTCAAACTGCTGGCGAGGGATCAGATCTTTCATCTTCTCGACCAGTTCACGACCACGGCTCTGGGAGTTGTCGCGGTGGGTAATCAGCGCCAGCGCATCGACACGTTCGTTGTTGATGAGAACATCAACGCGCACCATGTCAGACGCCTGGAAACGTTTGAAGTTATAGTCCAGCGACGCATAGCCGCGAGAAGTTGACTTCAGACGGTCGAAGAAGTCGAGTACCACTTCCGCCATCGGAATTTCATAGGTCAGCGCCACCTGGTTACCGTGGTAAACCATGTTGGTCTGTACGCCGCGCTTCTCGATACACAGCGTGATGACGTTACCGAGGTAAGCCTGCGGCAGCAGCATATGACACTCAGCAATCGGCTCACGCAGTTCGTATATGTTGTTCAACGGCGGCAGCTTGGACGGGCTATCGACGTAGATCGTCTCTTTCGCCGTGGTTTCGACTTCGTAGACTACGGTCGGCGCGGTAGTGATCAGATCCAGATCGTATTCACGTTCCAGACGTTCCTGAATGATCTCCATGTGCAGCAGACCGAGGAAGCCACAGCGGAAGCCGAAGCCCAGCGCGGTTGAGCTTTCCGGTTCATAGAACAGGGAGGCATCGTTGAGGCTCAGCTTGCCGAGCGCGTCACGGAAGTTTTCGTAGTCGTCAGAGCTCACCGGGAACAGACCGGCGTAAACCTGCGGCTTCACTTTTTTAAAGCCTGGCAGCGGCTTGTCCGCCGGGTTACGCGCCTGCGTCAGGGTATCGCCAACCGGTGCGCCCAGGATGTCTTTAATCGCACAAACCAACCAACCCACCTCGCCGCATTTCAGCTCGGTACGGTCAACCTGTTTTGGCGTGAAGATACCCAGACGGTCAGCGTTATAGACCTGACCGGTGCTCATCACTTTAATTTTGTCGCCTTTACGCATGGTGCCGTTTTTAATACGCACCAGAGATACGACGCCCAGGTAGTTATCGAACCAGGAGTCGATGATCAGCGCCTGTAACGGACCTTCCGGGTCGCCTTCAGGCGGCGGGATGTCGCGCACCAGACGTTCAAGAACGTCAGTGACGCCAACGCCGGTTTTCGCCGAGCAGCGAACGGCATCCGTCGCATCGATACCGACGATATCTTCGATCTCTTCCGCCACACGCTCAGGATCGGCGGCTGGCAGGTCAATTTTGTTCAGTACCGGCACCACTTCCAGATCCATTTCCATGGCGGTATAGCAGTTAGCCAGGGTCTGTGCTTCGACGCCCTGTCCGGCATCAACCACCAGCAATGCGCCTTCACAGGCGGCAAGCGAGCGGGAAACTTCATACGAGAAGTCAACGTGGCCCGGGGTGTCGATAAAGTTAAGCTGATAGGTTTCACCATCAGATGCTTTGAAATCGAGCGTCACGCTCTGCGCTTTGATAGTAATACCGCGCTCACGCTCAAGATCCATCGAGTCGAGAACCTGCGCTTCCATTTCACGGTCAGACAGGCCACCGCAGATCTGGATAATACGGTCAGACAGCGTCGATTTACCGTGGTCGATGTGAGCTATGATTGAAAAGTTACGTATGTTCTTCATATAGTGTAATTATTGTGCCTTACGCCCGCCTGAGCAGGCTCTGAGAAGTCGCTGATCTGAGCTTAACGTCTGTTTAAGTGAAACGCCGCATTCTACACTACAACGCTGAGGCGAGGAAATGTTCATAGAGCAAGGATAGCGGGAACTGGAAACAACTTTGCAAAGTCGGTGAAACTTTTGCCGGATGGCGACACAAGCGCCATCAGGCAAAGCTATCACTGTTGGGTTTCGACGCGAATGAGATCGGGTGGAAGAGCAACGTTCAGAATGACCGGCTGCCAGGCTTCGCGCTCAGCAAGCTTACGAGAGTATCCACGGGCAATCAGGAATCCGCCCACGCCCCCCAGCACGGCTCCGCTTAATGCCGCAAGGTCGGAACCAAACAGCACCTGGAATAGCGCCGCGAAGAGAAAGAGCCCCGCCAACGGAGACATGTAGACCAACATCGCTGAACCCAGCAAGCTACCCTCGGCAATACCCAGTTCAACTTTTTGACCGGGCGCTAAGGGTTCGTCGCTGGGCACCACGATGGTATGCGTGGTCTGCGGCCCAAGTTTGTTCAGCACGCGGCTCCCGCATCCGGCCCGCGAAGCACAGCTGCTACATGATGCTTTAACATCACAGCTGACCGTCGCCAGACCATTTTGCCAGGAGACGACTGTCGCCCACTCTTTAATCATTGTGCAGCCCTGAACTTAATATTGTCCGCGATACGCTTCGCCGTTTGCGGTGGAAGCTCGCCCACAATCGTAATTTCCGCGTTATCACGCACGCTGGTGCTAACCGTTCTACGCCCGGTTCGCAACAGCTGATCGGCGCTGTTTTGCATCGCACGGTTTACGTTCACGGAGAAACTGAACAGGCCATCAGAATATAGGCGCGATTCGATCGGCATGTTATCCATCGTCGGCAGCGGACGTCGACTGCTGGAAACTTCGCTGAAGCCTTGCGGCAACCACGACGGACTCCAGTTGAAGTTGGTTTTCTCGCCAGCAGGAACTGACAGCAACGGCGGTAGATTGGCTTTCGCCAGCGCCTGCATGCTATCGCTAACGCCGTTGTTTACGGTAAAGGCGATAACACGGAACTGTTCCAGCGTCTCACCATCACGGTCGAGAAGATCGACGCGCATCGGCAGCTTAGTCTCCGTGTCCATCCAGACGATATAGCTGTAACGCGTACCGTCACGGGCGACTACGCGGATCACTTCACAGAGCCGATCGGCAATGCGGGTGCGACCTACTGAGATAAAGTCATAGTAGGGAGCAAGACGTTTGAAGTCGGTGTAAATCAGAGAGGGCAGAGAGTCAACGATATAGTCGCCGTTCAGCGTGAACGGTTCGAGACCAGGCTCAAAATAGCTGATTTCATTGCCACGCTGCACCACTTCCCGGCGCGGTCCATCCATTTGCAACAGTTGCGCTAGCGGACGGTTATCCAGGCGAGCATGGCGATAACGTAGGGATTCAACACCCTGCTTATTGATGCTGACAAATGACAGCTCATAGGTTAGCGACTGGCTGGCCAGATTCATCTGCTGCAACAACGCCCCGGACGCAGGATTGGCCGAGGCGTTTACAGAGAAAAACAGGCTACCAGCCACAAGTGACATGGCAAACCAAAGTTGCTTCATTACTGCGATTGCGTTCCTAAAGTTTGAATTCCTGGCACCTGCACAGCGGCTTGCTGTGTTTGGGCCTGCTCAAACTGAAGCTGTTCAGAGTGCAGTCGACGTTGCAGTTCGTAGTCCTGCAACATGGCATTAATACGACGACGCTGCTCCTGTACCTGCTGTTGCTGACCGCCGCTGGCCGTCGCGTCAGAGGGTACACCCAGGCTTACCGGACTGGCTTTACCCATCATCGGTAATGTATTAAATACCGGCGTTTCGGGCTGCTGGGACGTTTCAGATTGCCCATTATAGTGCTGGACGCCAACAATAACTGCAAGTGATACACACGCGGCCACACCCATTTGGGTAAGCTGCGCGGCCCACGGACGCATTTTCTTCCAGAATGGCATTTTCAGCCACTGGTGCGGTGCTGGCTGGGCCTCAGGAATCAATGGCACCGTCTGACGTACTGGCTCATCCTGGATGGCAGCCATTACGCGGGCGGAAATATCGAAATGGAGAACGTCGGCGGTATCACCTCGCATGGAATCGCGAATCAGGTGATAACTCTCCCAGGTTTTTTGCATTTCCGGGTCATGAGTCAGCTCTTTGAGTAACTCAGTATCCAGCGTTTCGCCATCCATTAAAGCGGAAAGTTTTTCTTTCTGCATGCCTAATACCTTTTCCAGTATCCCGCTATCGTCAACGCCTGATAAGCGGTTGAACTTTATTATCAATAGCTTCCCTCGCTCGGAAGATACGTGAACGCACCGTACCTACCGGACAATCCATGATAGCGGCTATCTCTTCATAGCTCAGGCCATCCAGCTCCCGCAAGGTTATTGCCATGCGTAAATCTTCCGGGAGGGACTCAATAGTCCGGAAAACTATCTGTCTCAGTTCTTCTGACAACATTAAGTTCTCAGGGTTCGAAATTTCTTTCAGCGCACCGCCACTTTCGTAATTTTCTGCTTCAATCGCATCAATATCACTGGAAGGTGGACGACGCCCCTGAGCGACCAGGTAATTCTTCGCTGTATTGACTGCAATACGATACAGCCAGGTATAAAAAGCACTATCTCCCCGGAACGAGTCCAGCGCACGATAGGCCTTGATAAATGCTTCTTGTACTACATCGGGTACATCGCCCGATGGTACATAGCGAGAAACCAGACTCGCCACCTTATGCTGATAGCGCACTACCAGTAGGTTAAAGGCTTTCTGATCTCCCTTCTGGACCCGTTCTACCAGGACCTGGTCCGTTAACTGCTCGCTCATCCGAGGTAAAGTCTCCCCAAACCAAATTTCCACGCGCCTTCGAAACGCCACTCCATCAGCTTCACTATGAGCAAGCAAATGCTTGGAGTGCTCAAGTTTCGTAAAGTTCCGTTACGCATTGTTTTTTGTTTGTCATGTTGTAGACAGGTCTTATCTCTCATTATAAGTCTACATAATCCGATCGACGCACTATCTGTTTAGAAATGCCCATTTCACCGCTTGCAGAGTAACCCAACGGCCACTTTATTTCATCACATAATCTGGTGCTAACGGCCTGCTTCACAAAATATTTTTGCTCATTTCGTCCTCGTCATGCTTTTTTTCATGTTTAGTCACTGCAACACATTTAAAAATAAAACGTGCAGTATCGCGCAATGTGGTGCTATGGTGACCAAACACTGTTTAGTAAATTAAACAAAAATCATGAATACGACTCCTGAATTATCCTGTGACGTGCTGATCATTGGCAGCGGGGCTGCCGGACTCTCACTGGCGCTGCGCCTGGCCGAAAAACATCAGGTTATTGTCCTGAGCAAAGGTCCGGTCAGCGAAGGTTCGACATTTTATGCCCAGGGCGGTATTGCCGCGGTGTTTGATGAAACCGACAGCATCGATTCCCACGTTGAAGATACTCTGATTGCCGGGGCCGGCCTGTGCGATCGCCATGCGGTTGAATTTGTCGCCAGCAATGCCCGCACCTGCGTTCAGTGGCTTATCGATCAGGGCGTCTTATTTGATACGCAGGTTCAGCCCAACGGTGAAGAAAGCTATCACCTGACCCGTGAAGGCGGTCATAGCCATCGACGCATTCTGCACTCTGCGGATGCCACCGGTAAAGAAGTCGAAACCACCCTCGTCAGCCAGGCACAAAATCACCCCAACATACGGGTTCTTGAGCGCAGTAATGCCGTCGATCTGATTGTCTCCGATAAAATCGGTCTGCCGGGAACGCGTCGGGTTGTCGGAGCCTGGATCTGGAACCGTAATAAAGAAGCCGTAGAAACCTGCCATGCCAAGTCAGTAGTGTTGGCCACCGGCGGCGCGTCAAAGGTGTACCAATACACCACCAATCCAGATATTTCCTCGGGTGACGGGATTGCGATGGCCTGGCGTGCGGGATGCCGTGTCGCCAACCTGGAATTTAACCAGTTTCACCCGACAGCGCTGTATCATCCGCAGGCGCGCAACTTTCTGCTAACCGAGGCGCTGCGTGGCGAAGGCGCACATCTGAAGCGCCCGGACGGTTCGCGCTTTATGCCCGATTTTGACGAGCGTGGCGAACTGGCTCCCCGCGATATTGTTGCCCGCGCCATTGACCACGAAATGAAGCGCCTGGGCGCTGACTGCATGTTTCTCGACATCAGCCATAAACCGGAAGAATTTGTTCGTCAGCATTTCCCGATGATTTATGAAAAATTGCTGGGACTGGGCATCGATTTGACCAAAGAGCCGGTTCCCATCGTTCCTGCCGCGCACTATACCTGCGGCGGCGTGATGGTGGATGACTTTGGCCGTACGGATGTCGACGGGCTGTATGCGATCGGCGAAGTGAGTTACACCGGCCTGCATGGAGCCAACCGGATGGCGTCAAACTCATTACTGGAGTGCCTGGTTTACGGCTGGTCCGCGGCTGAAGATATCGACAGGCGAATGCCTTATGCTCGCAGCGTCAGCACCCTCCCGGATTGGGATGAAAGCCGGGTAGAAAACCCGGATGAACTGGTTGTGATTCAGCATAACTGGCATGAGCTGCGGCTATTTATGTGGGATTACGTCGGTATCGTGCGCACAACTAAACGTCTGGAGCGCGCCCTGCGCCGTATCACCATGTTGCAACAGGAAATCGACGAGTATTACGCTCATTTCCGCGTGTCGAACAACTTGCTGGAACTGCGCAATCTGGTGCAGGTTGCTGAGCTGATTGTCCGCTGCGCGATGATGCGTAAAGAGAGTCGGGGCCTGCACTATACGCTGGATTATCCAGAACAGCTTCCAGAGGCAGGCCCGTCCATTCTCTCGCCGCTAAGTCATCACATGAACAGATAAAACGCCTGGGTCAGCGCCGTGTAACCTTCAGAGTAACGTTGGTCTGGCCCACGGATCACCAGCCTGTCACTAAAGCACTCCCCGGCCTGCGGGGAGAATGCCAGCAGTACCCGATTCGGTAGTCGGGCCTCGGTTTCTGCTACATCCGTGCGCAATCGCAGATGCCAGCCCATGCCCAGTGCCTGCTGGGAAAAGGCGTTACCGATCTGTTCGGGCAACACCACACAAAAAAAACCTTCTTCCGTAATGCTGTCTGCCGCCAGCGTTAGCAATACTTGATGATCGAGCGTGGTGGTGTAGCGAGCCTGCTCGCGCTGCGGCGTGGCACATTCCACTCCCTGTTCATAATAGGGAGGGTTACTGATGATCAAATCAAAGCGCACGGTCTGGCGCGGTACCCACTGCTGCACATCTTCGGTATGAACGTTCACGCGATGCATCCACGGGGATTGCGCGATGTTCTCCTGCGCCTGCTGCGCGGCATCAACATCAAGCTCCACGGCGTCAATGATGACGTTTTCATCTGTGCGCTGGGCCAGCATCAGCGCCAACAGGCCGCTCCCGGTACCAATATCCAGGATCCGCTTTACGCCAGCAACAGGGGCCCAGGCCCCCAATAAAATGCCGTCCGTTCCGACTTTCATTGCACAACGATCGTGTGCCACAAAAAACTGCTTAAAAGTAAATCCATTACGTCTAAGTACGGATGTAGACTGGGGCATGAAGAACAACCTTCCTGGAAAAAAAACGATAACATAGGATAAAAACAATACCTGAGAAGGTATATCCATACAAACAGATGAAGATTGCAGCCGTAACGTCTATAATCAGCGCCCCACTCAGAGGTAGAACATGACTGTAACGACTTTTTCCGAACTTGAACTCGATGAAAGCCTTCTGGATGCCCTCCAGGAAAAAGGTTTCACTCGCCCGACCGCCATTCAGGCTGCCGCCATTCCGCCTGCGCTCGATGGCCGTGATGTACTCGGTTCTGCGCCGACAGGCACCGGTAAAACGGCGGCATATTTGCTGCCAGCGTTGCAGCACCTGCTCGACTTCCCGCGCAAGAAATCTGGTCCGCCGCGCATTTTGATTTTGACACCGACGCGCGAACTGGCGATGCAGGTTGCCGAACACGCCCGTGAACTGGCGAAGAATACGCATCTGGATATCGCCACGATTACCGGCGGCGTGGCTTACATGAACCACATGGAAGTCTTTAGCGAAAACCAGGACATCGTGGTCGCCACTACCGGTCGTCTGCTGCAGTACATTAAAGAAGAAAACTTCGACTGCCATGCGGTTGAGACACTAATCCTCGATGAAGCAGACCGCATGTTGGACATGGGCTTTGCCCAGGACATCGAGCATATCGCTGGAGAAACCCGCTGGCGTAAGCAAACTATGCTGTTCTCCGCCACGCTGGAAGGCGATGCGATCAAAGATTTTGCTGAGCGTCTGCTGGAGGATCCGGTCGAAGTTTCGGCGGATCCGTCTACGCGCGAACGCAAGAAAATTCATCAGTTTTACTACCGTGCCGATGACATCGAGCACAAAACGGCCCTGCTGATCCATTTGTTAAAACAGCCGGAAGCGACTCGCTCGATTGTCTTCGTACGTAAACGCGAGCGTGTGCACGAGCTGGCAGGCTGGCTGCGCCAGGCGGGCATTAATAACTGCTATCTCGAAGGCGAGATGGTGCAGAACAAACGTAATGAAGCGATCAAACGCCTGACCGATGGTCGTGTGAACGTGCTGGTAGCAACCGACGTTGCCGCTCGTGGGATCGATATTCCTGACGTCAGCCATGTGTTTAACTTCGACATGCCGCGCAGTGGTGATGCCTATCTGCACCGCATTGGCCGTACCGGTCGTGCAGGCCGTAAAGGTACTGCGATCTCTTTGGTTGAAGCCCACGACCATCTGCTGCTCGGCAAAGCGAGCCGCTACATTGACGAGCCACTGAAAGCACGCGTCATCGACGAACTGCGTCCAACCACGCGCGCGCCAAGTGAGAAATCTAACGGTAAGCCATCCAAGAAAGTGCTGGCGAAGCGCGCGGAGCAAAAAGCGAAAGAGAAAGAGAAACCGCGGGTGAAAAAACGTCACCGCGACGCCAAAAATGTCGGCAAACGCCGTAAGCCAAGCGGAGCTGCTACCCAGCAGTCCGACAAAGAGTAAACCGAATGCCGGGCCGTTTAGCCCGGCATTTTTTGTGCACAAAAAAGCGGAAGATACGTTGGCATCTTCCGCTTTCAGATTCTCTGCCAGACGGGGTTATTCCCCGTGAGCCTTACAGGCTCTCAGTAAAGGTACGAGCAATAACGTCGCGCTGCTGTTCTGGCGTCAGAGAGTTGAAACGCACGGCATAACCAGAAACACGGATGGTCAGCTGCGGATATTTTTCCGGATGCTTAACCGCATCTTCCAGAGTTTCGCGGCGCAGAACGTTCACGTTCAGGTGCTGACCACCTTCCACACGGACTTCCGGCTGTACGTCTACCGGTACTTCACGGTATTCGATTTCACCCAGTTTGCTGACAGCAACGACTTCATCAGCATTGAAACCTGCTTTCGCAACGATGCAGCGTGCTTCGCCTTTTTCGCTGTCCAGCAGCCAGAAAGAGTTCAGCAGGTCGTCATTTGCAGCTTTAGTAATCTGGATACCTGTAATCATTTGATGCCTCCCCGGCAAAATTATTTGATCTCGGTTGGCCGTCATCCGGCCAATTGGTAAAACCATTGTTGCTTGAGTGTATATATACCCCTCACACACCCTTGAATCTTTGATTTAAATCAATAAAAACCACACATGAAAAGTGGTGATAGGTGGATTTTATTGTTTTACATCAACTTACGCCACATGCGCAGCTAAACTTTTTACATAAATTTTCAACTATCTTTAAGGGGTAGACCCTTGAGAAACGTACAGAATTTTGCGACGTCGAAAGAAGCAGTTAAGCTAGGGGGATTGAAAATTCGCAGGAGAGCGAGATGGCCACCGAATTAACCTGGCACGATGTGCTGGCAGAAGAGAAACAGCAGCCTTATTTTGTTAACACGCTGCATACTGTGGCGGGCGAGCGTCAGTCAGGTATGACAATTTATCCGCCACAAAAAGATGTATTCAACGCTTTTCGCTTTACCGAACTTGGTGACGTGAAAGTCGTCATCCTGGGTCAGGATCCTTACCACGGTCCGGGCCAGGCACACGGTCTCGCGTTTTCTGTCCGCCCCGGTATTGCCACCCCGCCCTCGTTGCTGAACATGTACAAAGAGCTGGAAGCAACGATTCCTGGCTTCACACGCCCAACGCACGGATATCTGGAAAGCTGGGCACGCCAGGGTGTGCTGTTACTCAACACCGTGCTTACCGTCCGTGCCGGGCAGGCACATTCGCACGCCAGTCTGGGATGGGAAACATTTACCGATAAAGTCATCAGCCTGATTAACCAACATCGGGAAGGCGTGGTATTCCTGCTCTGGGGTTCACACGCACAAAAGAAAGGCGCGATTATTGATGCGCAGCGTCACCATGTATTGAAAGCGCCGCACCCATCACCGCTCTCTGCGCATCGCGGTTTCTTTGGCTGCAATCACTTTGTACTGGCTAATGAGTGGCTGGAACAGCGAGGTGAAAAGCCGATTGACTGGACGCCGGTATTACCAGCAGAAAGCGAGTAAAAAAATGCCAGCGAATCGCTGGCATTTTTATTATCAGGCTTTGTTCTGACGCCACCACTCCGCGAGCAGCACGCCGGTCGCGACAGAAACGTTGAGCGTTTCTACGTTGCCCGTACCGTCTATCGCCACGCACAGGTCGTCGGCTGAGCATGCTGCTTCTGGCAGAGCCTCACGCTCACGCCCTAATACCAGCACCATTTTTTCCGGCAACGTGGTAGTAAACAGCGGCTTGCCTTTCACGCTTGAGGTCATCACTACCGTGTAACCCGCTTTACGGAAGTCGTCCAGCACATCGACAATACTGTCACCGGTGATCGGCTGAACGTGCTCAGCTCCGCCTTCAGCGGTGCGGATAGCCGCACCTGATTCCAACAGCGCCGCATCCTGTACCACCACGCCTTTCACACCGAAGTGCGCGCAGCTACGCATCATGCCGCCCAGGTTGTGCGGGTTAGCAATGTCTTCCAGGGCCAGCACGCAATCCTGCGCCCCGGCCTGACCAACCCACTGCTTAACAGTGGTACCGTTACGTTTTTTGATCAGGAAACAGACGCCGCCATGGTGTTCAGTGCCGGAGGCTTTCGCCAGCTCGGCTTCGTCAACCACGTGGTAGGCTTTGCGGTTCGCCGCCATCCAGCGTAATGCTTCTTTAAAGCGTGGGGTTACGCTCTGAACAAACCAGGCGCGAACAATAGCGTCCGGACGACTCTGGAACAGAGCCTGACAGGCATTCTCACCGTAAACGCGGGTTTCTTCCGCGCGCTGACGACGTAATACTTCAGGATCGATAAAGCTTTTGCCGCTGATACCACCGTGATCGGCTTTGTCTGCTGCATCATCATTCGGTGCGCGGGACACGGTACGCCATGGTGAATCTTCACGTCCACGGTCGCGTTCTACATCGCGGCCACGACCACGTTCACGACCACGTTCGCTGTTCGGACCCTTTCTGTCATCACGGGCAGGGCGACGACCGCCTTCGGCTCGGGAAGTACCGGGGCGACCGCCGCCTTTACCAGTACGTGGATTTTGGGTGCGTTTGTCCGAGTCATCGTCACTGCGGACGTACATCACTTTGACCTTGCCGTTTTTATTCTTCAGTTCGTCGCTCATGTTTTTCTCCACCTGCTCTGCGCGAAGCGCGAAGATTACCCGATGTGCACGTCGTTAGCCATTATTTCATTTAAAAGCTAAGGACTATTGTACTCATTGAATAAAACGCATTGTTGTTTAGAACAGACTCCCCGATAATATGTAACATAATAGAAACATACTGGCGTTACTGCCGTGAAGTCCACTCCACTCATCCAGAGGTTAGTTATGAATACCGTTTGTACCAGCTGCCAGGCTATCAACCGCATCCCCGACGATCGTGTCCAGGAAGCGGCTAAATGCGGACGCTGTGGTCACGACCTGTTTGATGGGGAGGTGATCAATGCGACCGGTGAAACACTGGATAAACTGTTAAAAGACGATCTCCCGGTGGTGGTTGATTTTTGGGCCCCCTGGTGTGGTCCATGCCGTAACTTCGCCCCGATTTTTGAAGATGTCGCGGAAGAGCGTAGCGGTAAAGTGCGTTTTGTTAAAGTGAATACAGAAGCCGAGCGAGAACTCAGCGCCCGTTTCGGTATCCGCAGCATCCCGACCATTATGATCTTCAGAAAAGGTGAAATCGTCGACATGCTTAATGGCGCCGTACCTAAAGCCCCGTTTGATAGCTGGCTTAACGAATCATTATAATCTCTACGGGGCGCATCTTGTGCCCCGTTTTCACCTCTGCGACAATAGCGTTTTTCAACGTGTTCTCCCATGACCGATAACGCTGTTCTTCAGTTACGCGCTGAGCGCCTCGCGCGCGCCACGCGCCCTTTCCTTGCCCGAGGTAATCGCATTCGCCGCTGTCAGCGCTGCCTGCTGCCGCTGAAGCTCTGCTTGTGTGCAACGCTGGTGCCGTCTGAGGCCAAAAGCCGCTTTTGTCTGGTGATGTTTGATACCGAGCCGATGAAGCCCAGCAACACGGGACGTTTGATTGCCGATATTTTGCCCGATACCACGGCGTTTCAGTGGTCACGCACCGAACCGCCACAGGCGCTGCTCGAACTGGTGAAAAATCCGGATTACCAGCCGATGGTTGTATTCCCGGCATCCTATGCGGGCGAAGAGCGTGAAGTGATTTTCGCGCCACCAGCCGGTAAACCACCGTTGTTTATCATGCTTGATGGTACCTGGCCTGAAGCGCGTAAAATGTTCCGCAAAAGCCCGTACCTTGATAACCTGCCGGTGATCTCCGTTGATTTATCGCGACTTTCCGCTTACCACCTGCGTGGCATTCACGCCGAAGGGCAATACTGTACTGCCGAAGTGGCCATTGCGTTGTTGGATCTGGCGGGCGATACGCAAGCCGCGGAGGGGTTGAGCGAACATTTCACTCGCTTTAAAACCCGCTACCTGGCAGGAAAAACTCAACATCAGGGAAGCGTCACAGCAGACTCGCCAGAAAGCGTTTAAAATCATTCGGTCACTGGTGTCATTAAGGAAGCCGATATGAGTCAGCGTGGTCTGGAAGCACTACTGCGACCGAAATCCATTGCGGTGATTGGGGCGTCAATGAAGCCTAATCGCGCAGGTTACCTGATGATGCGTAACCTGCTTGCCGGCGGTTTCAATGGACCTGTTTTACCAGTGACGCCAGCATGGAAAGCGGTGTTGGGCGTCCTGGCCTGGCCCAATATCAACAGCCTGCCTTTTAGCCCAGACCTTGCCGTGTTGTGCACCAATGCCAGCCGCAACCTGGCATTACTCGAAGCGCTTGGCGAGAAAGGCTGTAAAACCTGCATTATTCTTTCAGCTCCCGCATCGCAGCACCTGGAATTGTTGGCCTGCGCCGCACGCTACAACATACGTCTCCTCGGCCCAAACAGCCTGGGACTTCTCGCGCCCTGGCAGGGGCTTAACGCCAGCTTTTCCCCCGTCCCCATCAAGCGCGGTAAGTTGGCATTTATTTCCCAGTCAGCGGCGATTTCCAACACCATTCTGGACTGGGCGCAGCAGCGCGACATGGGTTTTTCCTGGTTTATCGCGCTGGGCGACAGCCTGGATATCGACGTTGATGAACTGCTGGATTACCTGGCGCGCGACAGTAAAACCAGCGCGATATTACTGTATCTCGAACATTTAAGTGATGCCCGGCGCTTTGTCTCCGCCGCCCGTAGCGCCTCGCGCAATAAACCCATTCTGGTGATTAAGAGTGGTCGCAGTCCGGCTGCGCAGCGTTTACTGCATACCAGTGCAGGGATGGACCCTGCGTGGGACGCGGCTATCCAGCGCGCCGGTTTATTACGCGTACAAGACACTCACGAGCTCTTCTCTGCGGTAGAAACCCTAAGCCACATGCGTCCGCTGCGCGGCGACAGGCTGATGATCATCAGCAATGGGGCCGCGCCTGCCGCACTGGCATTAGATGAGCTGTGGTCAAAAAATGGCAAGTTGGCGACACTGAGTGAAGATACCTGCCAGAAATTACGCGATGCGTTACCTGAACATATTGATATCGCCAACCCGCTGGATCTGCGTGACGACGCCAGCAGCGAACACTACGTTAAGACGCTGGATATCTTGCTCGCCAGCCAGGATTTCGACGCACTGATGGTGATTCACTCACCCAGCGCAGCCGCCCCGGGAACAGAAAGCGCACAAGCGTTAATCGAAGCGGTAAAACGTCATCCCCGCGGTAAGTTCGTCTCGTTGCTGACCAACTGGTGCGGAGAGTTTTCCTCCCAGGAAGCCCGTAGACTGTTTAGCGAAGCCGGATTACCTACCTACCGCACGCCAGAAGGCACCATCACCGCGTTTATGCATATGGTGGAGTACCGGCGTAACCAGAAGCAACTGCGGGAAACCCCTGCGCTGCCCGACTACCTGACCACCAACACCGCCGAGGCGCATAATCTGTTACAGCAGGCGATTGCTGAAGGAGCAACGTCGCTGGATACCCATGAAGTGCAGCCGATTTTACAAGCCTATGGCTTACACACGCTGCCGACGTGGATCGCCAGCGACAGCGCTGAAGCCGTACACATCGCGGAGCAAATCGGTTACCCGGTGGCGCTAAAGCTACGTTCTCCTGATATCCCGCATAAATCAGAAGTTCAGGGGGTAATGCTCTACCTGCGAACGGCAACAGAGGTGCAGCAGGCAGCCAATGCGATTTTTGATCGGGTAAAAATGGCCTGGCCGCAGGCGCGCATTCACGGTTTATTAGTACAAAGTATGGCGAATCGCGCTGGCGCTCAGGAGCTGCGCGTCGTCGTTGAACATGACCCGGTATTTGGCCCGTTGATTATGCTTGGTGAAGGCGGAGTTGAGTGGCGACCAGAACAGCAAGCCGTGGTGGCGTTGCCGCCATTGAACATGAATCTGGCGCGTTATCTGGTGATCCAGGGGATCAAAAATAAAAAGATCCGCGCTCGCAGCGCATTACGCCCATTGGATATCGCCGGGTTAAGTCAGCTTCTGGTGCAGGTCTCCAATCTGATCGTCGATTGTCCGGAAATTCAGCGTCTGGATATTCATCCGCTGTTGGCCTCCGCCGGTGAATTTACCGCGCTGGATGTCACGCTGGACATTGCCCCTTTCACGGGCGATAACGAAAGCAGGCTGGCTATACGTCCCTACCCCCATCAGCTTGAAGAATGGGTGGAGTTGAAGAACGGCGAGCGTTGCTTGTTCCGCCCTATTTTGCCCGAGGATGAACCTCATCTGCAGCAGTTCATTTCTCAGGTAACAAAAGAAGATCTTTATTATCGCTATTTCAGTGAGATCAACGAATTTACCCACGAAGATTTAGCCAATATGACGCAGATCGACTACGATCGGGAAATGGCCTTTGTTGCGGTACGCTGTAAAAACAATCAGCAAGAGATCCTCGGCGTAACGCGAGCAATCTCGGATCCTGATAACATTGACGCCGAGTTCGCCGTGCTGGTTCGTTCAGATCTCAAAGGGCTTGGACTGGGTCGCCGGTTGATGGAAAAATTAATTGCATATACCCGAGATCACGGACTTAGACGTTTGAATGGTATTACGATGCCAAACAATCGTGGGATGGTCGCCCTGGCCCGGAAACTCGGGTTCGCTGTTGACGTCCAACTCGAAGAGGGAATTGTTGGGCTAACGCTTAATCTGGCCCAATTTGAGGAATCGTGAGTAAGGTACTGGAAATGTTGACCACATTAATAGGTACTGGTGGTATCATTACCCGCTTATGTCGTCTGCATAGCACAGAGGACCCTTCAATGAACAGAGAAGAAATGCACTGTGATGTTGTCAAAATTTAAGCGTAATAAACATCAACAACACCTTGCCCAACTACCCAAGATTTCTCAGTCAGTTGATGATGTAGATTTCTTTTATGCTCCCGCTAATTTCAGGGAGACTCTGCTGGAAAAAATAGCCAGCGCGACGCGACGGATCTGCATTATTGCGCTGTACCTGGAACAGGATGACGGTGGCAAAGGCATACTCGACGCGCTCTATGCGGCAAAACGGCAGCGTCCTGAACTGGATGTCCGGGTGCTTGTCGACTGGCACCGAGCCCAGCGCGGACGTATTGGTGCTGCAGCATCGAATACCAACGCTGACTGGTATTGCCGAATGGCACAAGAAAACCCAGGTATTGATATTCCTGTCTACGGTGTTCCGATTAACACCCGAGAAGCGCTTGGCGTCCTGCATTTTAAAGGCTTTATCATCGATGACAGCGTCCTGTATAGCGGGGCCAGCCTGAATGATGTTTATCTGCATCAGCATGATAAATATCGCTATGACCGTTATCAGTTGATTCGCAATGCTCAAATGGCCGATATCATGTTCGATTGGGTCACGCAGAACCTGATGAACGGTCGCGGCGTTAATCGCCTTGATGATATTAATCGCCCTAAAAGCCCGGAAATTAAAAACGACATCCGCCTGTACCGTCAGGAACTGCGCGATGCGTCATTCCATTTTCAGGGTGATGCGGATAATGAACAGCTTTCGGTAACGCCTCTGGTAGGCCTTGGAAAATCCAGTCTGTTAAATAAGACCATTTTCCACCTTATGCCCTGCGCGGAGCACAAGCTCACAATCTGTACCCCTTATTTCAACCTGCCCGCTATACTGGTGCGCAATATCATTCAGCTGCTGCGTGAAGGCAAAAAGGTCGAGATCATTGTCGGTGATAAAACCGCCAACGACTTTTTCATTCCAGAAGATGAGCCATTTAAAATCATCGGCGCGCTGCCCTACCTGTATGAAATTAACCTGCGCCGTTTCCTGAGCAGACTGCAATATTATGTGAATACCGACCAACTGGTCGTGCGCTTATGGAAAGATGACGACAACACCTATCATCTGAAAGGCATGTGGGTTGATGATAAATGGATGCTGCTCACCGGCAACAACCTGAACCCTCGCGCCTGGCGTCTGGATCTGGAAAACGCCATCCTTATCCACGATCCGAAGCAAGAGCTGACTCCCCAGCGCGATAAAGAGCTGGAGCTTATTCGCACGCATACTACCGTCGTTAAGCACTATCGCGACCTGCAAAGCATTGCCGACTATCCAGTCAAAGTGCGTAAGCTCATCCGTCGACTACGCCGTATCCGTATCGACAGATTAATTAGCCGTATTCTGTAACCAAGACCCCGTCCAGTGACGGGGTTTTTCCTATGGAGGCAACGGTGCGCTTGTTTATTCTTTTCAGTATCCTGGCCATTTCTGGCTGCAGCCACATGGCAAACGACCGCTGGAGCGGACAAGACAAGGCTCAACACTTTATCGCCTCCGCTATGCTCTCCGCAGCTGGAAACGAATATGCTCAACATCAGGGCAACAGCCGCGATCGCAGCGCGGCTATCGGCCTGATGTTCTCTGTCAGCCTGGGCGCGTCAAAAGAGCTATGGGACAGCCGCCCCGCTGGGAGCGGCTGGAGCTGGAAAGACTTCGCCTGGGATGTTGCAGGCGCGTCTACCGGCTATGCGGTCTGGCAACTGGCACATCACTAGAGGCGCAGACCTTTCCCCTTCCCATGCAGCATCAGCGATACCAAAAATGCGACTATTGCCAGTGCTGTAACGTACCAGAAGAATGTTGTTTCCATACCGACAGACTTCAGGGATAACGCAACATATTCGGCTGAGCCACCAAACAGAGCATTGGCCACCGCATAAGATAATCCAACCCCCAGAGCGCGCACCTGTGCCGGGAACATCTCGGCCTTCAGAATACCGCTGATTGACGTATAGAAACTCACAATCAGCAAGGCACACATCACCAGAGCAAACGCCATATACGGGGACGTCACGCTTTGTAACGCTGTCAGAATGGGGACGGTGAAAATCGCGGCCAACGCGCCAAAACACAGCATTGAAGTACGTCGGCCAATTTTATCTGACAAGGCACCGAACAACGGTTGCACCAGCATAAACACACACAGTGCCGCCGTCATAATCCCACTGGCTACGTTGGCATGCATACCGGCGGTATTAACCAGGTACTTCTGCATGTAGGTTGTGAACGTGTAAAAACACAGCGAGCCAGCAGCGGTAAAGCCAAGCACCATGATGAAGGCTTTGCGATTACGCCACAGACCTTTCAGAGAGCCAGCTTCTTTCAGCGCGCGAACGTCCTGTTTCGAGGTTTCATCCAACTGTCGACGCAGCCATAACGCAACAATAGCCAGTACGGCGCCCAACGCAAATGGAATACGCCAACCCCACGATCTTAGCGCTGAGTCTTCTAACGTTTGCTGTAATATGACCACAACCAGCAGTGCCAGTAACTGCCCGCCGATTAACGTCACGTACTGGAAGGAAGCATAAAAACCTTTCTTACCTTCAACGGCTACTTCACTCATATAGGTAGCGCTGGTCCCGTATTCACCACCCACAGACAGCCCCTGAAATAACCTAGCCAGCAGCAATAGAGCAGGAGCCCAGGTACCGATGGTTTCATATCCCGGAAGACAAGCGATCACCAGCGATCCCATACACATCATACAAACTGACAGCAGCATCGACTTTTTACGCCCGTGCTTATCCGCGATGCGACCAAACAGCCAGCCGCCAATCGGTCGCATCAGAAAGCCTGCAGCAAAAACTCCGGCTGTTTGTAAGAGTTGCGTGGTGGTGTTTCCTGATGGAAAAAAGATATGAGCAAAATAGAGAGAGCAGAAAGAATAGATATAGAAATCAAACCATTCGACCAGATTCCCTGATGATGCTCCGACAATCGCCCATATACGACGCCGAGTATCGCCGTCTGCCAGCGCCCCGTTCTCAGTTACACTGCTATCAGCCATTAGAATTGTACCCCTGCCAACGATTGCATTAATTTATCAATGGTGGTTGTGTCTTTTTTGGTGAAATAAATGTTATATAATTGTTATAATTTATTATGAGAGAAAGATCACGGTTTTCATTAGCAGAGAAAGGATTCAGATATGTTCGAGAAAGAGAAAAATCGGTTTGAAATAGAGTGGGCTTTTATGGGTTGGATAAAATGGTACGCTGCATCCGGCAGTTTTCACTCCCTGCAGACGCAAAAAAGCCCATCCGGCAGGATGGGCTTCTTCACTTATTTG
>NZ_JAOWDD010000016.1:0-227 GCF_030336655.1 Citrobacter sp. Cb041
TTTGTCACTTCTCTGAGGCAATACGACCTGTGAACGTGTTAAGGGTACTATCGCCGTACCCTTAACAATCCCGGCTCCCGGCGGGAAAATTGTTGCTGCGCAATACCCTCCGCTTATTCCTTCAGGCTAACGGGCCGGGCGCGAGGTAGCGTCCCTGCAAAACGCGCCCTGAACCCGCATCCCTGCGGGTTCTCCCGGCCTTACGGAAACACGTCGGCAATTTTCAG
>NZ_JAOWDD010000017.1:0-231 GCF_030336655.1 Citrobacter sp. Cb041
CCGTAGCTCAGCTGGATAGAGTACTCGGCTACGAACCGAGCGGTCGGAGGTTCGAATCCTCCCGGATGCACCATCTTCTCTGCAATAGCGCATTAGCGTTGTTACAGAAATTCGATATCACTTTAGCAGTGATATCAAATCTGCAGTAAGTAAGTTTCCCTGATGCATCCGTAGCTCAGCTGGATAGAGTACTCGGCTACGAACCGAGCGGTCGGAGGTTCGAATCCTCCC
>NZ_JAOWDD010000018.1:0-284 GCF_030336655.1 Citrobacter sp. Cb041
CTTTGTAGTGCTCACACAGATTGTCTGATGAAAAGTAAATAGCAAGGCGTCTTGCGATTGAGACTTCAGTGTCCCCTTCGTCTAGAGGCCCAGGACACCGCCCTTTCACGGCGGTAACAGGGGTTCGAATCCCCTAGGGGACGCCACTTGCTGGTATGTGTGAGTGAAAGTCGCCGACCGAAGTATCTCAAAACAGACTTCCGAGTCTCGTTTGAGATATTTGCTCTTTAAAAATCTGGATCAAGCTGAAAATTGAAACGACACACTGTTTCATTTCTCCGTAA
>NZ_JAOWDD010000019.1:0-443 GCF_030336655.1 Citrobacter sp. Cb041
GCATCCAGGTCACAGCGCATCCGGGTCCATCCCTTATAGCCCACCACCTCCGGTTCTTTGTCGGGCAGGTTTTGATAATTTGCCTTATAACCCTCCGTTAAATGGGCTAAAGCAGCTTTCATAAAAACGACCGTCCCCCAGGCCGCACCTGGAGATTCAGGTCTCATATGAGCGTCTACATACTTACCCTTGGATTTATGTTTACCTGGCCTGTAGAGATAATACGTGTCATCAAAGAATTTATAATCAATACCCGGTCCGCCGGGTTTTAGACGCGGATCCTCAAAAGGGTATGAACTCATATACAAATGATTCAGCGAAGTGGTAATAAATGCCTGATTATTAACCACCACCACTCTTTTTATTTCTTTTCCCTCCGGTCTGTCGACCATATTCCCCTCTGAATTTCTCTCTTGCCCCTGAAATGGGGACATATAAGATGC
>NZ_JAOWDD010000020.1:0-92661 GCF_030336655.1 Citrobacter sp. Cb041
TCATATCCGATCAGTTCCAGATAACGATTATCATCAAATCGATAAATAATCTGTGAGGGTGATTTTGTACAGGCAGAGACGGCGCATAGCGAGATTGCTCCGATTATTATTTTTAACATACTTCTCATTTTCATTATTTATCCTTAAACGTTAAGCGACTCAGGCATATCCCATTGCAGATTGGAAATCTCTGTATTATATATTTCATTATACTTGGCAGGTTTAACTGTAGTTGAATGATAGAACTCGTTAACCACACCAAATTTCCCCTTTGGCAAGATGTCATCGGGTTTATTCATATAATCTTTTGTATCTGCTTTATTCAGGATACCCGTATCATAATAATCAACAGTCTTTTGCAGACCATTTTTCTTCATACGCCAGTCCCCACGGCGAAGTAGTTTTACCCAGAACTCACCATTTTCGTAATCAAATGCCCTGCATATCCCCACCGCTAGATCGAAGGCCATTGCTTTCGCTGGGGCATCTTTTGACATGACAATAGAGGAATGCTGGCTGTAACCAACAGGGTCTGAGTGCATCCATTCTTTTTTCAGTTCATCCGTCGTTTTTTCATAAATCAGCTGTACGGTTTTATTGTATCCCCCTCCAAGGACAACGCCTTTGGTATAACGCTTACCATATTTATTGCTGAACATTGTGAGTTCTGCTGGTGTTAATTCCCGACCTGGCTGTAAAAAATCGAAACCTGCGCCGCTGAGACTTTTAATATCTGTCTCAGTACGGGAAATAGTAGTGGCTTTTGCAGAAAATGAGATGACCTGATCGGGGGAATCAGGCTCTAACGAATATTTATACTTGCTCTCACCCCCCTGTAGTTGATGCTTAAAAGTAACGGGAAGTTGTTCACCATTAATCACAACATCGGAAAACGTATATTGTTTAGTAAAACCCGTATCCTGATTAAAACTTCCCTTTTTTAACGTCGGCATTTCAAAAGGCACGCTTTGGGGGCTACAACCTATATCGGGGCCATTTTCGCAGAAAACACGCTGGCGCAAATTCTCTATACCACTCGCAATGTCGTGAGGTATGCCTCGCCAGCCAAAACCCTGCACGTTAAGTAATGAGACAACACTGTCATTGGGGCAAAAATAGTTATACACCTTGCCGAAGTTATTGCGGGTATAGAGCTTATTCTTGCGCCATTGAGAATGGGTTTTACTCAGACATGTTGCGCCTTCTATATCATCAATTTCCGCTCCGGTGTGGTATTCTCCTTTGCCATATTTATCGTTTGTCGCCATCAAATGACAGAAATTTTTAAACGTCTGCTGACGGGCGCGATCCGTCTGGTGATGTCCGGGGGTCGCACTCTCGGCAAACGTATTTTCAAGCGCATAGGGGGAGTGATTAAGAATAACGCAATCAACGGGGTCCGCCCCTGCTTCTTTAACCAGCATATTGGCAAGCATGGTAATGATCGTTCCCTGGGAGTGCGCAACAATATTGATAGGATCGAATTGGGTTGCCGGTTCTCTTCGAATCATCAGGATTAAATCGGCCAGCCGCTGCGCGGCAAAAAACTGATAAATACGGTGAGGGTTATCATAAATAGGATGCGTAAAATCCCCACCATTCATATGAAATGAAGTAAATCCTGCAGCGCCATTCGTTAGGCCGCCGGAGCCCGGGCCTAACATATCCGGAATAGTGGTTGTCGCATTCGCAAAGGTACCACCGCCTTTGGCATACACATCGTCGAGAACATTACCGAAATTATCATTCTGATATTTCAACGTGGTTTGAGGAATGTGTCCTAACTTTGCCAGCTTCGTGGCGTCATCTTCCTGGTAGGCATTGTAAGGAAGCTTTGCGGCGCTGCCTGATTTAGCCAGCTCATCACGATAACGCCGCTGGTCCTCGATATACGTTGCATGATCAACAGGTTTATATCCCCAGTAAAATGGGATCACCGGACTGCGCCCAGGCATTTTCACCTGCTGCTGTTCGCCATCGCCCATATCCATTTTGAACTGGTGCCATTCATGCGGATACATATCCGTACGGCCCATACGTTCATTCAGGCCGGCAATGATCCCCTGCTCCTGATTTTGATACGCCTCGCCCACATCGTTAACACCATGAACAAGGATCACAATACAGGGCATAGGGTTTTTAACCGCCACTTCGCAGACTGCCATTTTTCCGCCGGTGGATTTAGGCACGCCTTGTACCCCCGTCGCCACGACTCGCGGATTAAAGGGACTGTTACTCATTTGGCAAAATCTCCATTTTCATTTCATCCATTTCCGTCATATCCAGTAACGGCGTCATGCCTTCATCGTCGGTAACACCTTCAATGATTTCACCGGAGGCCTTAGTCAGTCTGAATTTTGTCTTTTTCAGAACATCGTCCGTATTCCCATAACCATGTAATTTAATGCGGCGGTGAAACTGGTCTTCCTGAAAAACGGGGGATTTATCTTTAACGGATTCCGGCCCACTCCAGTCAAGAATGGTGCCTTTCAACTGCACTTTAGCGGGAGAGAATATTTTTACTGAGCCATCTTCATTTATTCGGATACCGCCCCCCCCGCACAGCAACTGAATATTCTTTTTGGCGCTGATGGTCACATTGCCGTTCATACTTTGAATATGAAAATGCTGATCGGAAAGCAGGCCCATTTCACCACGCTGCGCCTGGACGGAAATATCATCTTTTGCGGCAATAATTTTGATCCCGATCGCTCTGCTGAAAAGCGATAAACCCTGTCCGACAGCCATGGAGAGTTTTTTAAAAACATTAAAACTGCCGTTATTGGCCGCATTCAGCGACAGATCTTTGTTTGCCGACAGCGCCATGGTTTCTGGTGTGAGCAGAGCCATACCTTGATCGGCATAGGCCACCAGCCCCGGCTGAGTCAACTGTTCAAGTGCGGCGTTAAGCTGCTGCTGTTGCCCCATTTCGACGTTTAACGCTTGCGCCGTCAGGGCGCTCTGCTGAAGAGAGGTTGCCAGTACAAGCGCAGCCTGTAGCTGTTGAACAACTGCGTTCATATCGAGCTGCTTGCCCTGGGCTTTTGGCTGCGCCTCTGTCGTCAGCAATATTCCCTTTGCGGCTCTCAACACCCCCCGCTCATCGGTGCGCAGTTCTGCGCCTTCACCGCGCGGCTTACCACCAGCATCAACAAGGTGGCCCATGTTCAGCTGGGTTTTAGCGTATTCGGTACTTAACTTGACGTGTTCCTGTCCGCGTCGGTCCTCCATCCGCAGCTTATTGTGGCCCGCAGTACGGATTACGTTGCGGGTATTGTTACGGCTGGTGACGAGGTCAGGCTTTGGAGCATGATGCAGCGCATGGGCAATGAAAGGCCTTTCCGGATCACCACCTTCAAACGCAATGGCAACTTCCGCCCCCTGAATGAGCGGGAAGTGATGACCATAAGTATCACCGGCATAAATCCGTGCCAGACGGACGGGCATACTTTCATAGCCTTGCTTATGTTGGTCGAGGTCAAAATCAAACTTCACCCAATAGCGCCCCTGCACATCAATATGGGCATATTTGTCATTGTCTATTCGGGAGGAAACAATTGCGGGAACCGTACCCACGATACGCGGTCGGGGTAGTGGCTGCGACCGAAAGCAAACGCGCTCACTGTAAGGAATACCGATCAGTTGGGATTGAAGGGCGGCATCACGCCTCCCCGTCACCCGCATTGCCGTTACCACAAATCCTGAAGTAAACGCTTGCGGAATAGTACCGTCGATTTCAAGCACCATACCTGGCGCGATCGACGGGCTGGTGGTCACCCCGCTTAAAACAGATTGATTATTAAGAATAATTTCGTGATGCAGTTTGGCGTAGAACCAGCTGGATTCGCCCGGTTGTTCCTCTGTAAATTTCGATCCCGGCTGGTGGTGAATATCCGCATAACGATAATCCACTCCATACGTCGTCGATGTTTGTTCAGCCCCATCGGCATCAGCATTGAGTATTAGCGAGTTGGCAAGCCGGTAGTCAAAGTTCTTTGCTTTAACGGCTGCGGAGACAACGTTGTGCTTTGATACCAGCTTATCGATCGCGTAATCATTTGCTGTCAGACCCGCATGAGATGCATGCATAATCTTTTGATCGAAGATGTACCGGCTTTGGGAATCACTAAAGATAAGCACCATAATGTGCGAAACCGCATGATGATTTTCAATCCTGAACCAGATCCCAACTTCTGACAGGATGCGGCTGACAAACGCTAAATCTGATTCCTCCCACTGTACGATCATTTCCCGGTCAGGATAGGTACAAAGAAGCTTATCAAAGTCGATTTCATAATCAGCAAAAAAATGCTCTTTGAGGATCTGCGTTACCAGTTTCGGAACGTTAATATTCAGGTAAATAGCCGATCGCCTGCGTCGTGAGAGTAATGCAAGCTTATGCTCCAGCCTGATTTCGTACAGTGATTCATCCGCTGAAGTGCTAATAAGTGAACATGATGTAATAACCCCTTCTATTTGCCGTTCATTGATCCACATTGCAGAACCCTGAACATATTTACTCCATTTATTATTAGGGGCTCTAATTTGTAGCATAGCTTCAATATTAAGAAGAGATTCTGGAGGGATATCTTTACATTTTGAAGTGAATGTTATTTTATAACTATATGGTTTGCTTAGACTTTCCTTTCCGTCAATTGATTCAACATCAAGTACACCTAAATTTACCGACCCTCTGATGGTTAATAAGTATTTATTTATACTATCATCTGAAATCATACCTTCAAGATTATAGAAGCCAGAACCTTTTTTCATTATCGCATCCCTTGCAGAAAGACAGTAATACATAAAGAATAAAGTTTAATCAGCATACCAACAAGACTACTAAGAAGGTTATTTTTTACTAAAAAAATATTTTAAAACTAAACAAATAGTTATTAGAAAAGTACGTAGTACACTTATGATATATAAACAATCGGTTAACTAACGACATTTTATATTCAATAGCAGCAGATTTTAATAAGATTATTTATATTTTGTATTATTCATTTTTAATCGCGAGGCAACACGCCAGCGCTCACATCCCAATGACTGCAGAAAACTGAGATTCGACTAAAAAAACAAACATATTAAGATAATGATTTACAATAACATTTGTGAAAATGCTCTTTTTATTTATCATTTTATTGAATGAATCACATCACCACATAGAAAAACACAATAAAATATAACTATTCCCTATTCTGCTGTGAGGGAGAGGTAACCGGATTGTGTCCATTTTATCCATGGGAAAGCTTTTGATTTTCTCCCTCTTCTTTGAGAGAGGGCCGCATAAAGGTCATCTTATCAGCCACAGGAGAATCAATGAAACGCTCAGCAATAAACGAAATCCTTGGCCACACGCGCCAGTTTTTCTCTCTGCACGACGTGCATCTCCCCCCTTTCGCCAGTTTCCCGCCGACCCAATGGCGCAAGCTTGATCCCGCCGCCTGGAGCGAAGTTTTCGACCTTAAGCTCGGTTGGGATGTCACCGCGTTTGGCGGCAACAATTTCGCCGCGCAAGGGTTAACGCTGTTTACCCTGCGTAATGGCTCGCCGAAAGGAATGCCTTACGAGAAATGCTACGCCGAGAAAATCATGCATGTTCGCGATGCGCAGGTCACGCCGATGCATTTTCACTGGCGTAAACGCGAAGACATTATCAATCGCGGCGGCGGTAATTTAATTGTGGAACTGTGGAATGCGGGGATCCGAGAACAAACGGAGGACAGCGACGTGAGCGTGGTGATTGACGGCTGTCGGCAAACCCATGCGGCAGGCAGTCAACTGCGCCTGACGCCGGGTGAAAGCATCTGCCTGCCGCCGGGCCTGTATCACAGCTTCTGGGCGGAAGAAGGTTTTGGCGACGTGCTGGTCGGCGAGGTTTCTTCTGTTAATGACGACGACCACGATAACCATTTTCTGCAACCGATCGCCCGCTATAACGACATTGAAGAAGACGAACCGGCGCAGCTGGTGCTGTGTAATGAGTATCGCCTGTTCCGCTAACCAAGGAGCGCATTATGCCGTTGATATCTCTCGCCGATGGCCTTGCCCATGCCCGCGAGCACCGCTATGCCTTAGGGGCGTTTAACGTTCTGGACTCACACTTCCTGCGCGCGCTGTTTGCCGCGGCAAAGCAGGAACGTTCGCCGTTTATCATCAACATCGCCGAGGTGCATTTTAAATATATCTCGTTGGATTCTCTGGTCGAAGCGGTCAAGTTCGAAGCCGCGCGGCATGACATTCCGGTAGTGCTGAACCTTGACCACGGCCTGCACTTTGAGTCGGTGGTTAGGGCACTGCGCTTAGGTTTCAGTTCAGTGATGTTTGATGGCTCCACGCTGGAGTATGAAGAA
Source organism: Citrobacter sp. Cb041 (assembly GCF_030336655.1). Lineage (NCBI taxonomy): Bacteria > Pseudomonadati > Pseudomonadota > Gammaproteobacteria > Enterobacterales > Enterobacteriaceae > Citrobacter > Citrobacter sp. Cb041. The sequence goes on from NZ_JAOWDD010000020.1 coordinate 6,357, forward strand.
AATATTCGTCAAACCCGCGAAGTGGTGAAGATGTGTCACGCCGTCGGCGTATCGGTGGAAGCCGAACTGGGCGCGGTGGGAGGCGATGAGGGCGGCGCGTTGTATGGTCATGCCGACGAGTCGCTATTTACCGACCCGATGATGGCGCGTGATTTCGTCGACAGAACCGGGATTGACGCGCTGGCGGTCGCCATTGGTAATGCACACGGCAAATATAAAGGCGAACCGGTGCTCGACTTTCCACGTCTGGACGCCCTTCGCCAGCAGGCGGCGATCCCACTGGTACTGCACGGCGGTTCCGGCATCAGCAACGACGATTTCAAGCGCGCAATTGAACTCGGCATTCACAAAATCAACTTCTATACCGGCATGTCGCAGGCGGCGCTGTCAGCAGTAGAGACAAGAATAGCGAATCGTCAGCCCCTGTACGACGAATTTGCCGAACTGCTGCTCGCCATTGAAGAGGCCATTACCGATACCGTTTCAGAACAGATGCGTATTTTTGGCAGCGCGGGACGGGTCTGATGGAACGCAGAGGCGTTATCGCCGCAGGCAACATGCTGGTCGATCATGTGCATCAAATTGTGCAGTGGCCGGAACGCGGCTGGCTGGCGGAAATCATCCGTAGCGAACGCGCGACGGGCGGTGCGCCGCTGAACGTACTGCTGACGCTGGCGAAAATGCACACCGGACTGCCACTGCAGGCAGTGGGGTTAATCGGTCAGGATAGCGACGGCGACTACATCATGGCGATGCTGGAGCAGTATCATGTTAATCGCCAACATGTGCAGCGCACGACTTTCGCCCCCACGTCGATGTCACAGGTGATGACCGATCCCAGCGGTCAGCGCACCTTTTTCCACTCGCCCGGCGCCAACCGGCTGCTGGATCTGCCCGCTTTTGAGCAACTGGATACCTCGATGAAAATCTTCCATCTTGGCTATCTGCTGCTGCTCGACAGTCTGGACATGCCGGATGAGGAGTACGGCACGCGTAGCGCACGGCTGCTGGCGCAAATGCGCGACAACGGCTTTGAAACATCACTGGATCTGGTTTCACGCAAGGGCGACCCGCGCTATCAGCCGTTGGTGATGCCAGCCCTGCGCCATCTCGACTATCTGGTAATTAACGAGCTGGAAGCCGGGGAATTCAGCGGGCTGGAGATCCGCCAGCCCAACGGGGAGCTGCATATTGCGCACATCGCCACCGCTGCGCGCGAACTGCTGAATGCGGGCGTTCGCCAGCGGGTGGTTATCCACTGTCCGGAAGGCGCCTGGGGTGAAGCGCCGGATCTGCCGGGCGTCTGGATCCCGTCACAGTACCTGGCGCCGGAGGAGATCGTTGGCAGCGTCGGGGCGGGAGATGCGTTTTGCGCCGGATTTTTGTATGGCTGTCATGAACGCTGGTCGCTGACGGACAGCGTCAGGCTGGCACACGCCTGCGCACGGGCCAGTTTGCTGTGCGCCAACGCGATAGACGGCGCGAAAACGTTGGCAGAGCTAAAAGCCGATATAGCGTCCTTGTAAGCCGGATAAGACGTTTACGCCGCCTTATCATGATGCTGAACGTCGGCGGCAAACACATAGCCCAGTCCGCGCAGGGTTTTGATCAGCATCGGCTGATGCGGGTTGTTCTCTATTTTTCGCCGTAACCGCATGATTAGCACGTCAATGGTGCGGTCAAACACCTCAACGCTGTCGCTGCGCGTCAGTTCCAGCAGCTGTTCTCGGCTAAGTACCCGGCGGGCGTTTTGGGCCAGCGCCAGCAGCAGGCTGTATTCCCCCTGCGTCAACTCCACCTTCAGTTGCTGAGGATTATGTAACTGGCAACCGGCGGTATCGAGATGCCAACCGTTAAAAGAAAGCCCCGTGGTTTGCGGGCTGCCGCTTTCTGCCGTTAACACGCCGACGCGTCTGAGTACCGCCTTTACCCGCGCCACCAGCACCCGCGCATTGAACGGTTTACCGATGTAGTCGTCAGCGCCCATTTCCAACCCGACAACCACATCCGACTCGCTGCCAAGCCCGGTCAGCATCACCACCGGTAATCCGGGTCTCATCTTTTGCACCTGCTGCAGCACCATCAGACCGTTAATATCAGGCAACATCATGTCCAGCAATACCAGAGCGATTTCCGGCTGAGTCTCAATGCAGCGCAGCGCCTCCTGCCCGGTGTGACATGCGGTCACTGCAAAGACGTGTTCGCTCAGCACATCCTGTAAAAGCGTGCAGACAGCGATGTCATCATCCACAACCAGTATGGCTGGCTTCATTGTTTTTCCCCATTTCTGGCCAACTTAAATGAGTGTGATTGATTCTGCACAGAGTGACAGCGATAAGGCACAAGGATGTGTGGGAAACATAACCTCGGTCACACTGCCGGGCCGTCACGTATTGGAGATTCGTCACGTCAAATATGACGACAGCCTGTTTTTCGTCAGGGTTTTGCGCAAAATTCGCCCGTAATATCGACTAATGCCCCTGATAAAAACATGGCATAAAAGATGCATAACTCAAGCGACAAGCGCGTATGCGTGATTTGATTAACTGGAGCGAGACCGATGAAAAAAGTCGTCACGGTTTGCCCATATTGCGCATCAGGTTGCAAAATCAACCTGGTGGTCGATAACGGCAAAATCGTCCGGGCTGAAGCGGCGCAGGGGAAAACCAACCAGGGTACCTTGTGTCTGAAGGGCTACTATGGCTGGGATTTTATCAATGATACCCAGATCCTGACCCCTCGTCTGAAAACCCCAATGATCCGTCGCCAGCGTGGCGGCAAACTGGAATCCGTTTCCTGGGATGAAGCGCTTGATTACGTCGCCACTCGTCTGAGCGCCATCAAAGCGAAGTATGGCCCGGACGCTATTCAGACGACCGGTTCATCTCGCGGTACGGGTAACGAAACCAACTATGTAATGCAAAAATTCGCGCGCGCCGTTATTGGTACCAATAACGTTGACTGCTGCGCTCGCGTCTGACACGGCCCTTCGGTTGCAGGTCTGCACCAATCGGTCGGTAACGGCGCAATGAGTAATGCTATCAATGAAATTGATAACACAGATTTAGTGTTCATCTTCGGGTACAACCCGGCGGATTCCCACCCGATCGTGGCGAATCACGTGATTAACGCTAAACGTAACGGGGCGAAAATTATCGTCTGCGATCCGCGCAAAATTGAAACCGCGCGTATTGCCGATATGCACATCGCGTTGAAAAACGGCTCGAACATCGCGCTGCTCAACGCTATGGGTCATGTCATCATCGAAGAAAAACTGTACGACCAGGCGTTCGTCGCCTCCCGTACCGAAGGATTCGAAGAGTACAGCAAGATTGTCGAAGGCTACACGCCGGAGTCCGTCGAAGATATCACTGGCGTTAGCGCACAGGATATTCGTCAGGCTGCTCGTATGTACGCCACGGCAAAAAGCGCGGCCATCCTGTGGGGCATGGGTGTTACCCAGTTCTATCAGGGTGTGGAAACCGTGCGTTCACTGACCAGCCTCGCAATGCTGACCGGCAACCTCGGTAAGCCAAGCGTGGGCGTTAACCCGGTTCGTGGCCAGAACAACGTTCAGGGCGCATGCGACATGGGCGCGCTACCGGATACTTATCCGGGCTATCAGTATGTGAAAGATCCGGCTAACCGCGAGAAGTTCGCTAAAGCCTGGGGCGTGGAAAGTCTGCCTGCACATACCGGCTATCGTATCAGTGAACTGCCGCACCGTGCGGCGCATGGCGAAGTCCGCGCGGCGTACATTATGGGTGAAGATCCATTACAGACCGATGCTGAACTCTCCGCAGTGCGCAAAGGCTTTGAGGATCTGGAACTGGTCATCGTGCAGGATATCTTCATGACCAAAACTGCCGCTGCCGCAGACGTTATTTTACCGTCTACGTCATGGGGCGAGCATGAAGGCGTCTTCTCAGCGGCTGACCGTGGCTTCCAGCGCTTCTTTAAAGCCGTTGAGCCGAAGTGGGATCTGAAAACGGACTGGCAGATTATCAGTGAAATCGCCACCCGTATGGGCTACCCGATGCACTACAACAACACCCAGGAAATCTGGGATGAGTTGCGTCATCTGTGCCCGGATTTCTACGGTGCCACTTACGAGAAAATGGGCGAACTGGGTTATATCCAGTGGCCTTGCCGCGACACCTCAGAAGCCGACCAGGGTACGTCTTATCTCTTCAAAGAGAAGTTCGATACCCCGAACGGCCTGGCGCAGTTCTTTACCTGCGACTGGGTAGCGCCAATCGACAAACTCACTGAGGAGTACCCGATGGTGCTGTCCACGGTGCGTGAAGTCGGCCACTACTCTTGCCGTTCGATGACCGGTAACTGTGCGGCGCTGGCCGCGCTGGCGGATGAACCGGGCTATGCCCAGATCAACACCGCCGACGCAGAACGCCTGGGCATCCAGGATGAAGAGCTGGTGTGGGTTAACTCGCGTAAAGGCCGGGTCATTACCCGTGCAGCAGTCAGCGATCGTCCAAACAAAGGCGCGATTTACATGACCTACCAGTGGTGGATTGGCGCATGTAATGAGCTGGTAACCGAGAACTTAAGCCCGATTACCAAAACGCCGGAGTACAAGTACTGTGCCGTTAACGTTGAACGCATTGCCGATCAGCGCGCTGCCGAGCAGTATGTCATTGATGAGTACACCAAGCTGAAAGCCAGCCTGCGCGAAAGCGCGATGGGTTAGTCCGTTTACGTAACTGTTCTGCAACAGCCTCCGCCCGGAGGCTGTTTTTTTATCCATACGATCTCTTTATACTGTTCATTCCGTACCCTAAATAAAACTCAAAATGAAACAACTCATTGCATTGATGTTCTTTATGACATTCTTTGCCCATGCCAGTGATACTGAGCCAGGAAGCCAGTACTTACAGGCCGCTGAGGCAGGGGATCGTCGCGCACAGTACTTTCTTGCCGATACCTGGTTCAGTTCGGGCGATTTGAGCAAAGCTGAGTATTGGGCGCAAAAAGCCGCCGACAACGGCGATGCCGACGCCTGTGCGCTACTGGCGCAAATCAAAATTACGAATCCGGTCAGTCTGGATTATCCCCAGGCTAAAACGCTGGCGGAAAAAGCAGCCAAAGCAGGCAGTAAAGCGGGAGAACTTACCCTGGCGCGGATTCTGGTCAACACCCAGGCTGGACGTACCGATTACCCTAAAGCCATTACCTTGCTGCAAAACGCCTCCGAAGACCTGGAAAATGACTCCGCCGTCGACGCGCAAATGCTGCTCGGCCTGATTTACGCCAACGGTGTGGGCATACCCGCTGATGATGAGAAAGCGACGTGGTATTTCAAACGAAGCTCAGCCATTTCCCGCACCGGTTATTCCGAATACTGGGCTGGGATGATGTTCTTAAACGGTGAACAGGGTTTTATCGTGAAGAATAAACAGAAGGCGCTGCACTGGCTGAATCTGAGCTGTATGGAAGGATTCGATACAGGCTGCGAAGAGTTTGATAAGTTAACAAACGGGTAATGATTTGCATTGCCGGATGGCACTACGCTTATCCGGCAAGCTGTCATGAATTACTGATTAGCGGTCTTATCAAATCTACCCAGCACGTCGCGCTCATAGGCCAGCGCTTTCTTGCGGTCAAATTTGTGCTCCCACTTGGCGATAACCAGTACCGCCAGCGCATTACCCACCACGTTCAGCGCGGTACGCGCCATGTCGAGGATACGGTCAACACCGGCGATAAACGCCAGGCCTTCCAGTGGGATCCCCACGCTGCCCAGCGTAGCCAGCAGCACCACGAATGATACGCCCGGCACACCCGCAATCCCTTTTGAGGTCACCATCAGCGTCAGCACCAGCACGATTTCCTGCCACAGCGACAGGTCGATACCGTACAGCTGCGCGATAAAGATAGCGGCGATACTCTGGTACAGAGTTGAACCATCAAGGTTGAATGAGTAGCCGGTCGGCACCACAAAGCTGGTGATTGAAGCTGGCGCGCCATAGGCTTCCATCTTCTCAATAATACGCGGCAGTACGCTCTCGGAGCTGGCGGTAGAGTAAGCCAGAATCAGCTCGTCTTTCAGAATGCGGATCAGGATCCAGATGCTCAAGCCGCAGATGCGCGCCACGATCCCCAGCACCACCAGCGCGAAGAACAGAATGGCGAAATGCACCAACAGCACCAGCTTCGCCAGCGGCCACAAGGAGGCAAAACCGAAGTTCGCGACGGTAACGGCAATCAGCGCGAAAACGCCGACTGGCGCGTAGCGCATAACCATGTGAGTGACTTTAAACATGGTTTCGGAAATAGAGCGAAATACGGTAACCAACGGCTCGCGGTGAGTTGCCGGCAGGGAAGACAGACCTAAACCAAACAGCACCGAGAAGAAGATAATCGGCAGCATATCGCCTTTTGCCATCGATGCGACGATGTTGGTTGGCACCAGTGACAAAATTGTCCCCATCAGGCCATGCGCGTGGCTCTGTACTTCTGCGGTCGTGCTTTGATATTTCGAAATATCCACGGTCGCCAGTTGCGACATATCCACCCCGGTGCCTGGCTGGAATACATTCGCCAGAGTGATACCCAGGATAATCGCCACGGTGGTGATTACTTCGAAATAGATAATAGTTTTGGCGCCAATACGGCCCAGCTGTTTTGCATCACCGACCCCGGCGATACCGACAACCAGCGTAGAGATAACAATGGGCACCACAATCATTTTGATCAGATGGATAAAGATATCGCCCGCCGGTGACAGCAGGTTTACAACCAGCCATTCACGGCTGTCACTATGGTAATGCAGGTAACTCCCCAGCAGAATGCCCAGCACCATAGCGATCAGAATCTGCCATGCCAGGCTGACTTTCAAATTTTTCATAACAACGGACTTCCTCGATGGAGCGCTATTCCACATGCGGTGTGTGGTAATAGTACATACTGAAAGGGTATGAATTGTGTTGCGTTCGTTTATGGAGTTTTTTAACGCTTATTATCATTATCATTTGCGTACTGTCTCGCGCAACCCTCCAGGAACAGAGCCTTCAGCTGAATTTATGCATAAAAATGCAATTTTATCGGGGTATTGATGAATAACTTTTTGTTATAAAAGAATTTTAATATGTTCAAAAATGAAGAAGTCATGGCGTGAGTTTTTTTTGCTCATTTGTTCGTTCGCCTGTTTTTTAAACAGGCCAAATGATACCAATCACAAAAGAAACAAATTTATTTTTGCCGATTCTGCAACAACTTCGCCATATTAATAGAGTCAATGAGCTGTGCCCGGTTCACCCTCGGCGAGTTTAAATCCATAACTTTTTGCCACACTGAAATGGCCTGGGCGTAGTCTGCCTGCATAAACGCATCTGAGGCTAACAGCATCAGTGCTGTGACCTCTGTCGGGTCCAGCGCCAGAGCCTTATCAATCATCTCGCGAGTGGGCGGTGTCATATGCTGCCCGGCCTGGTAATACAATACCGTTGCCAGCGCTGAATAGATCTCAGCATTTTCACCCCCTACACGCAGCGCCTGCTCGTAGGCCAGCAGCGCATTATGATACGCGTTTTGCCAAAGATAGTACTCACCGAGTTGCGCCCATTTCACACCGTCCTGTGGATTAGCACGAATTTGCGATTGCAGCAAAAGCAGCTGTTTTTCCTGAACATTTTCATCAGTGAACGCATGTAATGGGTCCGCCAGCCGCGTCTGTTCCTGACGCACCGCCTGCCATTTTGGCGTCAACAGATAACCTCCGATGCAGGCCACAACCATCAGCACCGTCGCAGCGGTCAGCCACTTCACGGGGAGTGGGCGTAACGGCGCAGGGGAATGGTTGGACTGGCTCATTGCACATCCTCCTCTACGCGCTGACGCCTTCTCACCCGCCAGACCACCACGCCCACCAGTAATAACAGCAGGCACGGCAACGCCCACAGCAGCAGCGTTTGCTCATTCAACGGCGGGTTGTAGCGCACAAAATCACCGTAGCGATCGGTCATCCACGTCGTTATCTCGGCTTCACTTTTCCCTTCCGCCACCATGCTATAAACCTGGTGGCGCATACTGACCGCTACCGGCGCATTAGATTCCAGCAAGTTTTGGTTTTGACACTGTGGACAGCGCAGTTGGCTGGCAATAGACAACGCTTTTTCCTGTTGTTGCGGGTTGGCAAAAGTCCATGTGTCCACAACCTGGGCATGTGTCGCGAAGGCGATGAAAAACAAAATGATAGCTAACAGTAAACATGTTCTGCCGGATGGCGCTGCGCTTATCCGACCTACCGTTTTCACACCCCGTTCGCCGCCATCCGGCAACGCGTTGATTAGTTTATGCATCGCGCTTTCTCCCTCGCCATCCGCTCAGCAGCGCACCAAAGACCATTAACAGTCCCCCGCCCCAAATCCAGCGCACGCCGGTCTGCACGTACAAGCGCATGGCATAACGGTCCGGTCCGGTTTTTTCGCCGATTACCGCATACCAATCATGCATCAGATTCCAGCGGATCCCCGGCTCCATCATCTGTTGACGGCGCGCGGCATAGAAGCGTCTTTCAGGCTGCAGGCTGCCAATGCGTTTCTCATTTTGCCACAGCGTGATCTGCGCTTTTTCACTGGTGTAGTTACCTTTTGCTTCCAGGTCGAGACGCTCAAAACGAAAAATATAGCCCGCCAGTTCCACCTGCTGCCCGGGGCTCAGATTCAGGCTTATCTCCTGACGACTACCGCTGGAAAAGACGATCCCCGCCGCAAACACCAGCACCCCGGCATGCGCCAGCAGTGCCGGAAGCTGGCAACGCACAGGCACTTTGCGGCTTCTGATCGTCGCCAGCACGATAACCAGCAGCATCAGCAGGCCAAAGGGCAGCGTAGCACGGTTAAAGTACGGTGCGCCCACGGAGAGCCGCCCCCAGCCGAACAACCCGTAAATCATCGGGTAAAGGGTGCCAATCAGCACAATCAGCAGCACCGCGCAAAAAAGTAATAGCGCGACCAGAATCAGCATCTCGCGCGACCAGCCGCCAAAACGCGCATTCTGGCGGACCTGCTGTCCCCGCCAGGCATACAGCCCGAGCGATGCCAGGCTCAATACGGTAAACAGCGCAAACAGCGGCGTGGCGCGGACGTTATCCAGTGCAAAAGCGTGCACGGAAACGAGAATGCCGGAACGCACAATCAGCGTCCCCAGCAGCGATAAAATCAGCGTGACGATCGCCAGCAGCAGCGACCAGTGGCGGAAGATCCCACGTTGGCGCGTGATGAACAGACTATGCAGCAGCGCACTGGCGGAAAGCCAGGGTAATAAGGAGGCATTTTCTACCGGGTCCCAGAACCACCAGCCGCCCCAGCCCAGCTCGCAGTAAGCCCACCAGGAGCCGAGGATAATCCCCAGCGTCAGCGCACACCAGCCAGGCAGCGCCCAGCGCCAGCACACCCCGGCGCTCTGCGCATTAAAGTCACCGCGCAGCAGTGAGGCCAGCGCCACACCTGCCGCCACCATCAAGCCACCGTAACCCAGGTACAGCAGCGGCGGATGGAGGATTAACCCGAGATGTTGCAGCATCGGGTTAAGGTCGCGCCCTTCAATGGCTGGCGGGAAGATACGCACGAACGGATCGGACCATACCACCACAAACAGCAGCAGCAGGGCCGTTATCAGAGCGAGGACGCTGAGCGTTAACGGAAACAGCAGGTCGGAATCACGCCGATAGCGCAAGGCGAACAGCGCGCTCCAGCCAGAAAGAAACAGCACCCACAGCAGCAGCGATCCTTCATGCCCGCCCCACACCGCCGCCAGTTTTAATCCCCACGGCAGCAGGCTGTAGCTATGCTGAGCAACGTAGACCACCGAAAAGTCGCTGGTCAGAAAACAGAATATCAGAATGGCAAAGGCCAGCAGCAGCAGCGAAAATTGCGTCCACATGCCCACGCTTGCCAGGCGCATTACGCCTTGCCAGCGCTGGCGGACACCCACCAACACGGCAAGCGGGGTCAACACGTTGACCCCGAGGCTTAACAACAGTGCCAGAAAACCGGCTTCAGGAAGGAGAACGTCCAGATATCACCTTACGCAACGGTTAGCTGACCCGCATAGAGAATAAAAAAGCGCAGCAGCAGTACGCCGGTCAGGCTGGCGCCGCACACTGCCAGCACGCCATGAAACGTCGAACTGCGGTTGGCCCAAGGTTTTAGCAGCATCGGCAGTATCAGCCCAAGCCCGGCCACGCCCAGCCAGAACCACCAGGTCCAGAATCCACCGCCCAGTGCCGCCGCCAGCGCGCGCATTTTGCCGTCATCGCCCAGCGCCAGGCCGACGAAAAACGCCGCCAGCAGGAAGATCTCCAGCCATACCACCGGGACTTCCATGCGATGCACAAAGTGCGCTTCGGTACTGTGCGGATTGCTACGATGACGTAACGCCATGGCGATCAGCGCCACCGCCGCGCCGGAGGAGATCCCGGAGAACAGAAACAGCACCGGCAGGATCGGGTTATTCAGGAACGGGTAGGATTTCAGCGCCGACAGCAGAAAACCGGTGTACGCCCCGAGCAGGACCGCCAGCACCAGCATTAACGTCTCCAGCGCGCGATGAAACGGCGCAATCAACGTCAGCATTTTCTGTACGATCCCTAATCGCGGCAGCCAGCGCTGTTGCAGAGCAATCACCTCTTTTTCAAAGATTTTTGCCAGCCACAGCACCAGCACCACCATATACAACTGGAACAACATGACTCCCATCGACATCACCGAAGTGAAGCTGTAGTGGAACATCAGTTTCCAGAAGGTCCATGGACGCGTCAGGTGGAACACCAGAATCAGCAGACCGAAGATAATCGCCCCCGGCCCTAACACCAGCGTAGTGCGTAGCAGCGTGCTGTCAGAACCGCCCGCCTCCGGATGGAAACGACGCAGCAGAATCGCCAGCGTGACCAGTCCGGCGGAGATGCCAATCAGGAACAGATAGATGGCAATGGGCCAGTCCCACACCAGTGATTCAAAATGAAATGCAGAAGCGGATGTCATTGGCTCACCTCCCCAAATTTAAAGGGAACGCGGTAGACCTTCGGTTTTGTGCCCAACGCCAGCTTGTAACGGTAGGTGGTTTTCTGCAGCAACAAGCGGGAGATATCGCTGTTGGGATCGTCCAGATTACCAAACGTCAGCGCCTTCGTCGGACACGACTCAACGCAGGCGGGCTGCTTGCCCGCTTTCAGATTGGTTTTCCGACAGAAATCGCATTTATCCGCCGTTTTGCTAACCGGATGGATAAAGCGCACGCGATAAGGACACGCGGCGATACAGTACTGGCAGCCAACGCAAAGGTCCGGGTTCACATCCACAATACCGCTGGCGGCATCGCGATACGATGCCCCCGTCGGGCAGACGTCAACGCAGGGGGCATGGTCGCAATGCTGGCACGAATGACGGAAAAAACGATACTTCACATCAGGAAACGTCCCCTGCGGCTCGCTGCGAATAATCGTCAGACGCGATACCCCTTCCGGCACGTTGTTTACTTCCCGACAAGCATCCATGCAGGCCGTACAGCCGATGCATAGTGACTCATCATGTACCATACCGTAACGTACGCCGTTGATGTTCAGCGTCTTCGCCACAACGCGTCCCGCCGTCCCGCTCACTGCCACCAGCGCGCCGACGCGGGTGATAAACTGGCGACGAGAGCAACTCATGGATGCTCCTTAAGCAACGGAACCGACGCCGGGTTAAAGTTCGGATTGTTACGCTGATCGCTGTGGCAATCGACGCAAATCTTGATCCGTCCTTTATCACTTAGCGTCTGCATCGTGTCTTGCTTCGGATGCAGTGAGTGACAGCTGGCACACGCCACTTTGGTTACGTGGACATCGTGTGGCCAGAACGCTTTTTGTAGCTGCTCAGGCAGGTGGCAGGACATACAGACGCTGTTCTGCTGTTCAACGTTGTACATCGGCTCATTAAAGCGCATCACATCCTTCACCCCTTCACGGTGGTTCGGTGACGGCTGGCCGTGACAGTTGGTGCAGGTGACCGGCAGTTTGTTATTCGGGTTGATGACTTCTGCATGCTTACCATGCATACCTTCGGTATCTGGCTTGTGACAATCCAGACAGGCGGCATCCGGATTACGCTGTTGGGTAACCGTCCAGCGTTGATCCGACTCCTGCGGCGTTGGCGTGGCAGTGATTCCACTCAGGCTCCAGAACAAGCCTGACGCCAGCACCCCAGCAGTTAATAACGAACGTAATACGCTCATATTCACTCCGTTGAGTTATCCGCCCCTGACGGGGCGAAATGGGGTTATTGGCTTAACAGACCGTTTTTACGCGCCTGATCTTCCCACTGCGGAATCACCGTTTTGATGAAGTCCTGCTTCTCAGCATTGATTTGCTGCATGTTCAGACCAATCGCCGCCTGGGCTTTCTCTTTGGTAGAGATATCCGGTAACGGGATTTCATGGGTGATGCCTTTAGTCGCCAGCAGACGGACCAGTTTGGTACGCGCATCGGCGGCTTTATCCATGGCGCTACCCAGCATCCGCAGCCCCTCTTCCGGAGCGTGCATGTGAATACCGTGTGAGGCGATAGACAGGTCCCAGCGCCATTGTGCGTGACGGATATCTTCCAGAATCGGCTTCATTTCCGCTTCAGTCGCACCCGCATCCCATGCAGCTTTCGCTTCGAAGTGCGCATGAACCAGCTGATCTTCAACCTTGATTTTCAGGTCATGAATAGCCTGTTTACGCTCGGCGACCACTTTTTGCAGGGACGCTTTATCCTGGGTGTGGCAGTTCGCACAGGTCTGAGCAAAGCTATCGAACGGGTTACCAATCTTATGGTCGGTGTAGATCTTGCCTTCCGCGTTTTGCACTTTCGGCATGTGACAGTCGATACAGGTCACGTTGTTCTTGCCGTGAATGCCCGCGCTCCAGGTTTCATATTCCGGGTGCTGCGCTTTCAGCATCGGCGTTTTCGACAGGGAGTTGGTCCAGTCAGAGAAGGCGATGGTGTCGTAGTATTTCTCCATGTTCTCGACTTTCATGCCCTCGTCCCACGGGAACTTAACGGCTTTGTTTTTACCGTCGAAGTAGTATTCCACGTGGCACTGACCGCAGACCATGGATTGCTGATCAAAGCGACCGGCTTTCTCAAACGGTTTGCCGATTGCTTCCATCGCGCGTTCTGCATAAGGACGCGACAGCGTCAGCTCTGGCTTGCCTTTGGCGAAGTCTGGTGACGCAGTGTTATGGCAATCTGCACAGCCGAGGTTGTTAACAATTTCCGGACCGCCGCGCGCCCATTTACCGTGGAAGTAGCCATCTTCACCATCTTTCTGGATCAGACGCGCTACGTCCGGGCTTTTACAGCTCCAGCAGGCCATCGGCAGCGGGCCGTCTTCAGCCGTTTTTGGTGCGCCGGTACGTAAGGTTTCACGTACATCGGTCACGGCATAGGCGTGTCCACGCGGTTTGTTGTAATCGCGCGAGAATGGATATCCCGCCCACAGGATCACCATACGCGGATCTTCTGCCAGCGCATCTTCACGGGCTGATTGCTCAGACGTGGCTTTCCAGGAGAGATATTGATCGGGATGCTGAGGAGCGAAGGTTTCATTCTTCGCTTCAACGGTGACGGTTTTTGCGGGTACAGGAGTTTGTTCAGCGTGAACAGCAGAAATAAATAATAAAGGTAATAACAGGCTGAAGAAACGGCGTACGCGTGATTTTATCCTTGCCATAGGGGTCTCATCCAGATGACGCCATTATCTGCAATGGCGGTTCTTTTATTGTTTTCCATAACAGCAACCACACGAATACTGTCATGACATTGCTCCACCCTATTTGTAACAAGAAACCACACTGAAAATGTTGTTTTTAATCAATTGTAAGTGTATGTAAAATACCACTTTAGAGTTATAAACCCCCTCTAACTCCTCACTCTTTTGTCTAATTCAGAGATAGATCACCTTTTCAATAATCCTTTAGATAACTACATGTTATCGCGAGATTTAATCAATTTTTGCTAGTTCCCTTCAAAATTAAGTTTGCCGCTAATTTGCACAATTCGTTTATTGCGTGATCTGCCGCGCAAATACTAAACAAAACTCTCAAAGCCCCTACATTTAACGTTTATGAGACATATTATTAACATCCTACAAGGAGAACAAAAGCCATGAGCCAAATACATAAACACGCTATTCCCGCAAACATTGCGGATCGTTGCCTGATAAACCCGGAGCAGTACGAAGAGAAATACCAGCAATCCGTTAACGAACCCGACACATTTTGGGGCGAGCAGGGAAAGATTCTTGATTGGATCAAGCCATACAGCCAGGTGAAGAACACCTCCTTCGCACCAGGCAACGTGTCGATTAAATGGTACGAAGACGGCACCCTGAACCTGGCCGCAAACTGCCTTGACCGTCATTTACAGGCAAATGGCGATCGCACCGCCATCATCTGGGAAGGCGATGACGCCACCCAAAGCAAAAACATTACTTATCGCGAACTGCATCGCGATGTTTGCCGTTTCGCCAATACGCTACTGGATTTAGGCATTAAAAAAGGCGACGTAGTGGCCATTTATATGCCGATGGTGCCGGAAGCGGCGGTTGCTATGCTGGCTTGCGCCCGCATTGGCGCGGTGCATTCGGTCATCTTCGGTGGTTTCTCACCAGAGGCCGTCGCCGGACGTATCATCGACTCCAATTCACGTCTGGTGATCACCGCCGACGAAGGCGTGCGCGCCGGCCGCGCTATCCCGCTGAAAAAGAACGTCGATGATGCGCTGAAAAACCCGAACGTCAAAACCGTGGAACATGTGGTCGTCCTCAAACGTACCGGTGGAAAAACGGAATGGCAGGAAGGCCGTGACCTGTGGTGGTCCGATCTTATCGAGAAAGCCAGCCCGGAACATCAGCCAGAAGAAATGAACGCGGAAGATCCGCTGTTTATCCTCTATACCTCCGGTTCAACCGGCAAGCCAAAAGGCGTACTGCATACCACCGGCGGATATCTGGTCTATGCCGCAACCACCTTTAAGTACGTGTTTGACTACCATCAGGGCGATATTTATTGGTGTACTGCTGACGTGGGTTGGGTAACCGGGCACAGCTACCTGCTGTACGGTCCGCTGGCCTGCGGCGCAACCACGCTGATGTTCGAAGGCGTGCCAAACTGGCCAACCCCGGCGCGTATGTCGCAGGTTGTGGACAAGCACCAGGTCAATATTCTGTATACCGCGCCGACCGCCATCCGCGCCCTGATGGCAGAAGGTGATAAAGCGATTGAAGGCACTGACCGCTCCTCGCTGCGTATCCTGGGTTCCGTTGGCGAGCCGATTAACCCGGAAGCATGGGAGTGGTACTGGAAGAAGATCGGCAACGAAAAATGCCCGGTCGTCGATACCTGGTGGCAGACCGAAACCGGTGGATTCATGATCACCCCGCTGCCGGGCGCCACCGAGCTGAAAGCGGGTTCCGCAACCCGTCCGTTCTTTGGCGTACAGCCTGCGATTGTCGATAACGAGGGTAATCCGCTGGAAGGCGCGACCGAAGGCAACCTGGTGATTACCGACTCGTGGCCGGGCCAGGCGAGAACGCTGTTTGGCGATCACGAACGCTTTGAGCAGACCTACTTTTCTACCTTCAAGAATATGTACTTCAGCGGCGACGGCGCGCGTCGTGACGAAGATGGCTATTACTGGATCACCGGTCGTGTGGACGATGTGCTGAACGTCTCTGGCCACCGTCTGGGAACGGCAGAAATCGAATCGGCGCTGGTGTCGCATCCGAAGATCGCCGAGGCCGCGGTGGTGGGTATTCCGCATAATATTAAAGGCCAGGCGATCTACGCCTACGTCACGCTGAATCACGGCGAAGAGCCGTCACCTGAGCTGTACGCCGAGGTGCGCAACTGGGTACGTAAAGAAATTGGTCCGCTGGCAACGCCAGACGTGCTGCACTGGACCGACTCACTGCCGAAAACCCGCTCCGGCAAAATCATGCGCCGTATTCTGCGTAAAATCGCGGCGGGCGATACCAGCAATCTGGGCGATACCTCGACCCTCGCCGATCCTGGCGTGGTAGAGAAACTGCTCGAAGAGAAGCAGGCCATCGCGATGCCATCATAACCATAACCGTGAAATGCCCGATGGTGCACGGCTTATCGGGCCTACAAATCCTACCCCTACCCCTCCCCTGACCGGGAGGGAAAATATAATAACCCACCCCAAAGGATTTCGCGTTGCAGGAAGGCGGCAAGCGAGCGCATCCCCAGGAGCATAGTTCACTATGTGACTGAGGTGGGCGAGTGCGGCCAACACACTTGCAACGTGAAAGACGAAGGGGGCCTCTGGAGAACTCTGTGATGAATGACTCTATTTATCAGCGGATAGAAGACAGTGCGCGTTTCAGGGAGTTAGTTGAAAAAAGGCAACGGTTTGCCACCATTCTGTCCATCATCATGCTGGCAGTTTACATCAGCTTTATTTTACTGATTGCCTTTGCGCCTGGCTGGCTGGGTACGCCGCTACACGCGGGAACCAGCGTCACCCGGGGTATTCCGATTGGGGTCGGTGTGATCCTCATCTCCTTCATCCTGACCGGGATCTATATCTGGCGGGCAAACGGTGAATTCGACCGCCTGAACAATGCGGTTCTGCACGAGGTTAAAGCATCATGAAGAGAGTCCTGACGGCGCTTGCCGCCACGCTGCCCTTCGCCGCAAACGCGGCGGATGCTATTAGCGGTGCAGTCCAACGCCAGCCAACCAACTGGCAGGCGATTGTCATGTTCCTGATTTTCGTCATCTTTACGCTCGGTATTACTTACTGGGCGTCTAAGCGCGTACGTTCGCGTAATGACTACTACACCGCCGGCGGTAACATCACTGGTTTCCAGAACGGGCTGGCGATTGCGGGCGACTATATGTCGGCGGCATCGTTTCTCGGGATTTCCGCGCTGGTGTTTACCTCCGGTTATGACGGGCTGATCTATTCGCTCGGCTTCCTGGTCGGTTGGCCAATTATCCTGTTCCTGATTGCTGAGCGTCTGCGTAACCTGGGTCGTTACACCTTTGCAGATGTTGCTTCTTATCGTCTGAAGCAAGGACCAATCCGTATTCTGTCGGCCTGTGGTTCTCTGGTGGTGGTCGCGCTGTATCTGATCGCCCAGATGGTCGGCGCAGGTAAGCTGATTGAGCTGCTGTTTGGTCTGAACTATCACATCGCCGTCGTACTGGTTGGCGTGCTGATGATGATGTACGTCCTGTTTGGCGGCATGCTGGCGACCACCTGGGTACAGATCATCAAAGCCGTTCTGCTGCTGTTCGGCGCCAGCTTTATGGCCTTTATGGTGATGAAGCACGTCGGCTTTAGCTTCAACAACCTGTTCACCGAAGCAATGGCGGTACACCCGAAAGGTTCAGCCATTATGAGCCCGGGCGGACTGGTAAAAGATCCGATCTCCGCCCTATCGTTAGGTCTCGGCCTGATGTTTGGTACGGCAGGCTTGCCGCACATCCTGATGCGCTTCTTCACGGTCAGCGATGCCCGAGAAGCGCGTAAGAGCGTGTTCTATGCCACAGGTTTTATGGGTTATTTCTACATCCTGACCTTTATCATCGGCTTTGGCGCGATCATGCTGGTGGGCGCTAACCCGGCGTATAAAGACGCTGCTGGCGCGCTGATCGGCGGTAACAACATGGCGGCGGTTCACCTGGCGAATGCAGTGGGCGGCAACCTGTTCCTGGGCTTCATCTCAGCCGTGGCGTTTGCCACCATCCTGGCGGTGGTTGCAGGCCTGACGCTGGCGGGCGCATCGGCCGTTTCTCACGACCTGTACGCCAACGTGTTCCGTAAAGGCGCAACCGAACGTGAAGAGCTGAAGGTGTCGAAAATCACCGTACTGGTGCTGGGCGTGATTGCCATCCTGCTCGGCGTGCTGTTTGAGAACCAGAATATCGCCTTCATGGTAGGTCTGGCGTTTGCTATCGCAGCCAGCTGCAACTTCCCGATCATTCTGCTCTCCATGTACTGGTCAAGACTGACTACGCGTGGCGCGATGTTGGGCGGCTGGTTAGGTCTGCTGACGGCGGTGGTGCTGATGGTGCTTGGCCCGACGATTTGGGTCCAGATCCTTGGTCATGAAAAAGCCATTTTCCCGTATGAATATCCGGCGCTGTTCTCCATCAGCGTAGCGTTCCTCGGGATCTGGTTCTTCTCTGCTACCGATAACTCAGAAGAAGGTAATCGCGAACGCGAGCAGTTCCGTGCTCAGTTCATCCGTTCCCAGACCGGGTACGGCGTAGAACAAGGTCGCGCGCACTAACCACTCCTCCTCTTCCCCGGTCATTTTGGCCGGGGAAGACGTTCAGCGAATCATCCTGGATTCTCATCCGTTATCAAGCGACGAGCAGGCACAGCGATAAGCAACAGGAAAATAATCGCACACACAAGATTTAGCCACTGCCAGCCCTTCCAAAAAGCCAGCAACCCGGCACCCCAGAAATAAATCATTAAGCATTTATTAACATCCTTTTCTATTTTTATTTCATTCCTTTTGTAATACGTCCCTACCCTGCGGTAAAACTCCCCGTCAGTCGCAGTTTGCCATCAACCAGCTTGAACATATATGACGTTGCACCATCACAATACTCTGAAAGGCCGGGAAGTTGCGTATTAGGACCGGTCCCCTGTGAAATAAAAAGAATACCGTCCGTAAGTTCCCCTTGGGCGATGGTATCGCATGTTCCTTTAACGGTATGACGTTTACCGTGTTCTTCATAATAAAACATGCCATCTTCATCCGCAGGAAAATAGCGACGCTGCTGCTCATGTTCCGAAAGCGCGTTAATTCTGTACTCGTTTATCATCAGGGATTCAGCATCAACACCGATGCTGGCAAGCATCTGCAGATGCGCCATAATCTGCTGCGAATTTTGGTCAAACACAGTCTCGGTAAGTACATCTTCCTGACGGTTTTCATCATAATCAATAAAGTCAAATAGCGTCCCCTGCAAAGGAAAGACAAAATATGTTTTCAACGCGACAACGTTTTTCTCCCGCAACGCCTGTTGGAACTGTTGAAACTGCAGCAGCGCGCTTTTCTTTTGTTCCGCCGTGGTGATGGGAGTAACGTTTTTGGCGCTATAAAGAATAAGCAGCACAGAAGTAAAGTGATGACCCGTTTGGGCATACATCGTTTTCCCGGTCAGGATGACATCTTTTCCCAGAGAAGGAGCAAGATCGGCGTAATTAAGCTTATTTTTGCCCATCAAGATAATCTGCACTAGCGGAACATTTTCAGGCTCACCGTTAACATCGCACTCAAACGGTTGATCCAATTTAAGATAATCATAAGTTACCGCTTCATCGCCATCTTTGATGCTTTCGTAATTTAGCGAACCGGGTAATGTCTGTTGTATTAATGTTCCCTGAAGTGTCACCTGTTGGTCTTCATCAGGACACCAGGCCAAAACGGCATGACTAAACAAAAGAGCAGATAACCACAAATATTTCACGCTGCGCATCCTTACAATGGCGAGTAACATTTATCATTATTCTAAGGCGTAAACATAAATTTAAACATAGCCTCTAAGAAAATCAGAATCTCATCCTCTCTTCCGGTCATTTTGGCTGGGGATCACATTTTTCCTTCTGCGTTGTATCCATCTTCTGCATTAGCGTTATTGTATAAAAATAAAATTGAAATATTGTTTTTATTACATCAACACGTTAATTCATTTTTTAGAAATGAGGATGTTATGAAGAAATATGCCCTGGTAGGAACTGGCGGGCGCGCGGGACTTTACATCAGCGCGATTGGCGGGCAGTGGAAAGAAAATGCACGTCTGGTCGCCTTTTGCGACACCAATCAAACCCGTATGAATTACGCCAACCAGCTTTTGGCGAACGAAGGTGCGCCCCCGGTCTCTACATGGAAGGCGCAGCAGTTTGAAGAGATGATCCGCGAAACACGTCCGGATATCATCATTGTGACCACCATGGACCGGACTCACGACGACTATATCGTGCGTGCGCTACGCGCAGGCTGCGATGTGATCACCGAAAAACCGATGACCATCGATGAGCAACGCGCCCTGCGGATTCTGGACGCCATTGAAGAGACCGGCCGTCAGTTACGCGTCGCTTTTAACTATCGCTATGCACCGCACCACAGCAAGGTTCGCGAACTGCTGATGAACGGTACGATTGGCGAGGTTTATTCAGTTCACTTTGAATGGTTGCTCAATACCGAACACGGTGCCGATTATTTCCGTCGCTGGCATCGCGAAAAACGTAATAGCGGCGGCTTATTAGTGCATAAATCCACTCACCATTTTGATCTAATGAACTTCTGGCTGGGCAGTTATCCCGAGCGGGTGTATGCCGAAGGCAGCCTGCGTTTCTATGGAAAAGAGAACGCCGAACGCCGGGGCGTGACGCAATTTTACCCGCGCGCTCACGGCTATGCGCAGGCCAAAGACGATCCGTTTGCGCTGCATATGGCCGAAAACCCTCAGCTTAAAGCGCTCTATCTGGATGCAGAACATGAAGATAACTATTTCCGCGACCAGAGCGTATTCAGCGACGGCATCACCATTGAAGACACCATGTCGGTGCTGGTGAAGTATCAGAATCAGGTGCAGCTTACCTACTCACTGAACACCTGGCTGCCGTGGGAAGGCTTGAACGTGGTCTTTAACGGCAGCGAAGGCCGCCTGGAGATGAAAATCGTTGAGAAATCCTACGTCAACGCCGGAGGCGAGCGGGATAACGAAGGCTGCCTTGAAGCCTGTGACATCACTGTTTTCCCGATGTTTGCCGCGCCGTGGCAAGCTGATTTTACCCTCGGCGAAGGCGGTCACGGCGGTGGAGATAATGCGATGCTGGCCGATCTGTTTGGCGAACCGCGGCACGATCCGTTGCAGCGTGCCGCCGACCATCGCGCCGGCGCCATGTCGATTTTGACCGGTATCGCCGGGAATATTTCAATGCAGCAACAGCGGCCGGTGAATTTTAAAGAGTTCGCGCTGATTTCACGCTTGAAATAGCACACAGCCGCTGGTCAGAACATCACCATCGCGACCAGCGGCGCTACCAGCACCATCACCACGCCGGAAAGCATCATCACCAGGCTGGCGACCACGCCCTCCTGCTGGCCGAGCTCATAAGAGCGCGCCGTGCCCGCACCATGCGAGGCTGCGCCAAATCCTGCACCTTTCGCCATCCCTTCCCGAATAGAAAGCCGTAAAAACAGTACATCGCCAACCGCCATACCGAATACACCGGTCACTACCACGAACAATGCCACCAGGTCTGGTTGCCCACCCAACGGCTCTGCTGCCGCCAGCGCAAATGGCGTGGTGACGGAGCGCACCGCCAGACTACGCTGGATTTCATCAGGCAACATAAACAGACGCGCCAGCCACACGGAACTGGTAACGGCCACCAGCGTTGCCGTCACCACGCCCGCCGTCAGTGACATCCAGTGCCGCTTAATCACGGCAAGGTTGTCATAAACCGGAACGGCAAAAGCGATGGTCGCTGGGCCTAACAGCCACAGCAGCCAGTGCGATTCACCAATATAGTTTTGCCAGGAGATATGCCCAAAGACCAGCATCAGGACCAGCAGCGCCGGAGTGAGCACTAACGGCATCAGCGGTAATTTACGAAAACGGCGATACAGGCGCTTGTTGGCAAAATAGATGCCCAGCGTAATCACCAGACACAGCACGCTTAGCTGGAAATTACTCACGGTTTAGCCTGCTCATTTCATAGCGATACACTTTATCCACGACCCACGCCGTTGCGCCAAGCACCATCAACGTACTTAGCGCAATGACGGCAAATATGCGCCAACCATCGACCAACAACAGCTGCGTATAGTTGACGACAGCCACCACCGCCGGAACAAAAAACAGCAACATTTCAGCCAGTAACCAGCGAGCGCCTGCACGAATCCAGTTCAGCGGGATAACCCGGCAGACAATCAGCGCCAACATCAGCACCATCCCAACCAGGTTGGCAGGAAGCGGCAGATGCAGCCAGGAGACAAGATATTGAGCAAATACAAATAGACCTGCGTACAACAGAACCTGAACGGGGATCTGGAGTCGATGAATAACGGCAGGCGTCACGCGGCTTATCGCCACAGCCATGAGGGTATGTCCTTAAAAAGTAGAGAGCGCCAGTATAGAGAGCCCCCGTCCAGGACTGAAATGAATTAAACTCATTGCAGGCATAGTCTTAAGGAATAATCATGGATATCAGAACGCTGCGCTATTTTGTTGAGGTGGTTCGTCAGCAGAGCTTTACCCGCGCAGCGGAGAAGCTTTTTGTCACCCAGCCCACCATCAGCAAGATGTTGAAGAACCTTGAAGACGAGCTTAACTGCACGCTGTTAATCCGCGACGGTCGGCGACTGCTGTTAACCGACACCGGACAGGTTGTTTTCGAACGCGGCCTGGCGATCCTCGCCGAGTTTCGCCAGCTCGAAGCAGAACTCAGCGACATTAATCACCTCAACAAGGGAGTGCTGCGCCTCGGCATCCCCCCCATGGTCGGTATGTTGATGGCCGGGCCTATCAGCCTGTTTCGCCAGCGCTATCCCGGCGTGGAGCTGAAGGTATCTGAATTTGGAGGCTTAACCGTCCAGCAGGCGGTGATGAATGGCGAGCTGGATGTCGCGATGACCGCGCTGCCGGTTGAAGAAGAGAGCGGCCTGGCGACCTTACCGCTTTTTAGCCATCCGCTCTGCGTGCTGGTCCCCCGTTCCGGTCAGTGGACAACGTGTGAATCCATTTCCCCCGAGGCGTTAGCGGAGCATCCCCTGCTTATCTATAACGAAGATTTCGCGTTGAGCCGTCAGTTGCTTGAGCTGTTTAACCAGCACAACGTCAAACCCCGCATCGCGGTACGCAGTGGGCAGTGGGATTTTCTGGCGGCAATGGTGCAAGCCGGAGTCGGGATCGCCATTTTACCGGAGCCGATTTGCCAGCGGTTGGATAAGCAGACGCTGCGCTGGATCCCTTTGGAGAGTGATTTACGCTGGCAGTTGGGCATGATTTGGCGCGAAGGTGTGTATCTGTCGCACAGCGCCCAGGCGTGGCTCAAATGCTGTGAAGGGTTCTGGCTAACGCAAGAGTCGTAACATGCCGGATGCGGCTTAACGCTTATCAGACCTACAATTGGATTCCGTAGGCCTGATAAGCGTAGCGCCATCAGGCACAACCGTTTATTCGTTCTCGATCAACAGCGCTTCCAGCAAATCCAGATCGTGCAGCAGTTTTTGCAGCGTTTCATTGCTAATTTCCCGCGTGGCGCGCAGGTGATAAAGCTCCGCGCGCTCGGAGCGCAGGGCCGCCAGACGGAAACGTCGCTCGAGGTTTTCTTCCTGCATCGAGCTTTCTACGTCGTTGCGTCCGTCGGCGCGTCGACGCAGGTTACCGATGACGCGTGAACTTACCTCGGTGAGCAACTGATTGTCGATGTTCTCTTCGGTGTCTGCGGCCAGACGCTCCTCCATTTTCTGGATGGCGACAATCGCCACTTCCGCCGTGGCAGCGCGGGCAATTCGTTCCTCTTTCTGCTGCTGCGAGTGGTCTGCCACTTCCAGGTGTTGCAGCAGAAGCGGCAGCATCACCACGCCAACAAACAGCGAGAACAGAATCACGCCCGCGGCAAGGAAGATCAGCTCATATCGCGCCGGGAAGCCGCTACCATCCGGTAACAGCAACGGAATAGAGAGCACACCGGCGAGAGTAATGGCCCCACGCACGCCCGCAAAGGAGGCGATCATGATTTCACGCGTCGTCCAGGAACCAAACTCCATCGGCTTTTTCTTCAGGAAGCGCAGGCTAAACTTCTTCATCGTCCACAGCCAGCCAAAACGTACCAGCATCAGCGCCACGTAAATCAGCACGATATCGGTAAACAGCATCCAGATTTCAACATTCGGATCGGCTTCTGCCGCCGCCAAAGAAGACTCCAGAATCCCCGGCAACTGCAGTCCTAACAGCAAGAAAACCATGCCGTTAAACACAAACTCCAGCATCGCCCAGGTGCTGTTAGCACGTAAACGCATCGCCAGCGGCGCCCGGCGCATTACCCCGGAACGGGTGATCGTCATCCCGGCTGCGACCGCCGCGAGGATGCCGGAAACACCGATGTGTTCCGCAATCAGGTAAGACGCAAACGGCAGCAGGAACAGCAGAACGATTTGCGTTGCCGGTTCATCACCACCCCAGCGGCTGAGAAAACGCAGGGAGCGCCCGTACAGCCAACTGACGACAAAACCGGCCAGGATACCGCCAATCGCTACCTTGAAGAATTCAAGCGTTGCGCCACCAACCGTAAACACCATCGTGCCCATCGCCACGGCGACGGCAAATTTCAGTGATACCAGACCGGAGGCGTCGTTCATCAACGCTTCGCCCTGCAGGATACCCATGATTTTCTTCGGTATGCGTCCCTCGCCCACTATGCCGGAAAGCGCAACTGCATCGGTTGGCGACAGGACAGCGGCCAGCGCAAAGGCTGGGATGAGAGGGATCCCCGGCACCAGCCAGTAAATCATAAAGCCAATCCCGACCACCGTGACCAGAACCAGCGCCAGCGCAAGGCCGAAGATCTCTCGCCCGTGCTCCAGAAACTCACGGGTTGGCGTCTTCCAGCCATCGGCGAAAAGCAGCGGCGGGATGAACAGAACCAGAAAAAGCTCAGGATCGAATTCCACATGCAAACCAAACGTCGGCCACGCCAGCAAGGCGCCGATGGCGATCTGCATAAGGGGTAAAGGGAGTTGGAATGGCAATACGCGAGTAAAAACCCCCGACAGCGAGACCACAAGGGTCATGATGAGTATGGTGAAAAAGATTTCCATGCGTTCCCTGTTTGCGATGTTTCTTATGATCAGTGATGAGAGGCGTCGTGCCTCAATTCTATCTACTTGAGAGTAACGCAAAAGACAACGAGAGTGTTGTGAAAATAAAAACGGGCGGCCAAAGCCACCCGTTTTCAGAATCTTCATCAAATGAGGATTAGATAGCCCAACCACCAGCGTAGAAGGCCACCAGCGCGATGGCGATGACCACTGTGCCGATGTTCAGTTTGCGCCATTCGCCAGAGACGATACGGCCAATCACCAGGGTAGCAAAGCCAATCATAATGCCGGTCACGATGTTACAGGTCAGCACGATAAATACGGCCGTTACCAGCCCCGCCATAGCGTCGACAAAGTCAGCAAAGTCGATTTTCGCTACGTTGCTCAACATCAACAGACCCACATACATCAGCGCAGGTGCCGTTGCATATACTGGTACAAGATAAGAGAGCGGAGAGAGGAACAGGATCAGCAGGAACAGTACGCCAACGGTGATCGCCGTCAGGCCAGTTTTGCCGCCTGCCGCCGTACCCGCTGCGGATTCAATATAAACCGCCGCCGGTGCAGCACCCACCAGACCAGAGAACACGCTGCTCAGGGAGTCGGTGGTCAGCGCTTTGCCGCCGTCAATAATCTGTCCGTCTTTATCCAGCAGATTCGCCTGTCCGGCTACCGCACGGATGGTTCCGGTCGCATCGAAGACAGCGGTCATGACCAGCGCCAGCACGCTCGGCAGTACGATTGGGTTTAGTGCGCCCATAATATCCAGGCTACCGATCAGCGAGTTGCCGTTTTCGTCGCTCAGAGACGGCATGGCAAAAATACCGGAGAAATGTACGGCCGGGTCGAAAATCAGACCCACTACGGAAATACCGATAATAGTCAGCAGGATACCGCCCGGTACTTTCAGTTTTTCGAGGCCAATAATCACCGCCAGACCTACCAGCGACATAATCACCGGGAAGGTATCGAAATCGCCCAGCGCAACCGGCAGGCCGTCCAGCGGGTTTTTAATAACCAGACCCACGCCGTTTGCCGCAATCAGCAGCAGGAACAGGCCGATACCAATCCCCGTACCGTGCGCAACACCCTGCGGTAGATTGCGCAGGATCCAGCTACGAATACCGGTCGCGGAAATGATGGTAAACAGGACACCCATCAGGAACACCGCACCCAGCGCAACAGGCACGCTGATATGTTGTCCCAGTACCAGGCTGAATGCGGTAAACGCCGTCAAAGAAATGGCGCAACCAATCGCCAGCGGCAGGTTTGCCCACAGGCCCATCACAATAGAACCGACGCCCGCGACCAGACAGGTTGCCACAAATACAGCGGCAGGCGGGAATCCAGCTTTACCCAGCATCCCCGGAACCACGATGACGGAGTAGACCATGGCCAGGAACGTCGTTAATCCGGCAACGACTTCCTGACGAACGGTACTGCCGCGGAGCGAAATTTTAAACCAGGCGTCGAGTGAACCGCCGGTACGCGCTGAAGGCGTAGACATAGAAAACATCCCCTGAGAGTTTATTTTTTCGTCATTATGCGTGCTGGACAATCCACTGCCTGCTAAACGTTTTCTCCATGTGCCAGGTTTGCGTCAATAGGGGTGTCGCAAAAAAGCAAACGTTTAGCTCCGCGCATAAAAAACGGGTGGTAAAAAAAAGCAAACGATTATCCAGCGATCATACGCTGGTTTTCAACTGAACTTTGCCGCTTTTTACTCATTTCTTCTTATAACGCGCAATAAATAATCAGTCGATGCGCAAACGTTATCGTCAATGCGCAGTCTGGCAACAAAATTTGCGGAGTTATTACAACATCGGTGTGCCTTTTTCACGCAAACTTGCGCAAGAAAACCGGTGAAGATGCGGAAAATTTTTTGGCTAAAAAACCACCATTTCACTGGTAAATAGATAGAGGTGGCTTACAATTACATTATCAACACAGACCGGAACCTCACCTAATGTGCTCGACTGAGGGGTGTTGATGTCGGGGGAAACCCTCCCGTGAACCAGCGGGATAGAGTGAAAGACAAAGACCGGAACCAAACTAAAGCGCCCTCTGTGGCGCTTTAGTTTTATATCCGTCAATCCATCAGATATTTCACATCAATCATCTTCCAGCAGACGCGCCCCGGTCCCCTTCTCGCCAAGCTGATCGCCTGGGTTACGCAACGGGCAATCGCTGCGCGACAAACAACCGCAACCAATACACCCATCCAGTTCATCGCGTAGCGCCACTAAAGTATGAATGCGTCGATCCAGCTCTTCACGCCATTGCGAAGAGAGCTGCTTCCACTCTTTAGCACTGAGCGAATGTCCTTCAGGTAATACGCCGAGCGCGTCACCGATCGTTGCCAACGGGATCCCGATGCGTTGAGCAATCTTGATAATCGCCACATAACGCAACACATCACGTCTGTATCGGCGCTGATTGCCGCTGTTGCGCATACTGCTGATTAACCCTTTGCTTTCATAGAAATGCAGGGTTGATACCGCTACGCCGCTACGCTTTGCGACTTCACCTGGCGTGAGCAGCGCTTTTATTCGGGGTAATTTCTTTTCCATAAATCGCTTTACCTCAAGTTAACTTGAGGAATTATACTCGCCCACAGACAAAACGACGAATCGAATACTGAAAAAGAGGCAGCCCTATGTCCCATCAGCAGATTATTCAGACCCTTATTGAATGGATTGACGACCATATCGATCAGCCGCTGAACATTGAGGCGGTGGCGAAAAAATCAGGTTACTCGAAGTGGTATTTACAGAGAATGTTCCGCACGGTGATGCGCCAGACGTTGGGTGACTATATCCGCCAGCGTCGACTCCTGCTGGCTGCTGTTGAACTGCGGACGACCGAGCGACCTATTTTCGATATCGCAATGGATCTTGGTTACGTATCACAACAAACCTTCTCACGCGTGTTTCGCCGCGAGTTTGATCGTACCCCCAGCGATTACCGCCACCGCCTGTAAGATTATTGCCCGCTCTGCGTCAGTATGGCGGGCGACCGTTGTATCCAGTGCATGAACTCCTGTGGCGGCAGCGCCTTCGCAAAATACCAGCCCTGACAATACTGTACGCCACGTTCGCGCAGCCACTCGATTTGCTCAACCGTCTCTACCCCTTCCGCAATCATCTTCAGGTGTAAGCTTTGCGCCATTTCGATGATATGTTCGGCAATCAGGTGACTGGTGCTGTTGGTGGACAACGTACTAATAAATGATTTGTCGATCTTCAGGATATCGATATTCAACGCGGATAAATTGTGTAGATTGGAATATCCCGTCCCAAAATCATCAAACGCCACTTCATAACCCGCCTGACGAAACGCCTGGATTACCGCGGTCATTTTATCTACATCAATAAACCCGCGTTCCGTCACCTCGACTTTAATTTGCTGGGCCGCCACAGAGTACTCACGGTTTTTGTCGGTAATCAGGGCAATAAGTCGGGATGAATGAAAGTCAGAAGCAGAGAGGTTTATCGAGATATAAAGCTGAGGATGCGCCGAAAGAAAATATCCTAAATCGTTGAACACCTCTTCAATCACGTAATCCGTGATCCGCTCAATCATTCCCTCTTTTTCAGCCAGTGGAATAAACTCGGTTGGGCTCATTACTTCACCATCACAGCCCGGCCAGCGCAGCAGAGCCTCAGCCCCTACGCACTGACCGTTTTCGATATCAATGATCGGCTGGTAGTGCAGACACAGTTGACGTTTTTTGATTGCGCGTTTTAACAAGCGGCGGGGAGATAAGTATTCCTGACGCGTGCGCCACCACATTAACAGCATCAGGATGCTGCAGATAATCCCGAAAGGAATCGTTAACGCAGCCTCATGATAGAAAATCGAATGTATGCGTTTATCCGAGGTCGACACAATAATCGCAATCGGGCGTTTTTCTGAATGCACTTTGGTGTAGAAGCGATCGTCCAACTGGAAGGTTGAGGCTTCACCGCGCACCAACAGCAATAACTGCGCAATAGGCGCCCCTTCGCTGGCAGAGAAAAAAGTACCCGTTACCGTGTCATACACGCCCCAGGACAGGTCCGGGTCATCTGACATAACTTCGCTGTAAGATAATGGGTTGATGACGGCAACGTAGTTTCCACGTTGCATATACGTCATTCTGTAGCCAGCGAAAAAGGGGGTATCGCGATAGTAATAGATGGAGATGTCCGGCGTACGTTTATAGTCGGCGGTCGGCATAATATAGGCGACTGGCGGCGCCATCGACGTAGAGCACAAAAAATGATCGCCCTGCGCATAAATTAGCTCGCTGATATATAAACGACCACGAATAATATCTAGCATATTTTTCTGATGTGCCGGGGTACACATCTTACCTTGATACAACAGGGCCATATCTCGCGCTAAATCGGCTTGTTGGATCACCAATTCAGTTTTATTTAACACCAGTTGCGCAAAAGAGCGAAGTTGATTACGGGTTTCGGACATTGCCCGGATTTGAGCAAACCATAACGCCAGCACCACGGGGAGCAATACCACCATGAATGTTCCGAGGAACTTCAGTATCTTGCGTCGCGCACTGTGATTCATGTCAGCCCTGTTTCCCTGTTTCGTATATGCCAGAACCCATTAAGGCAAGATGCTATAAACACCGACTGATTAAGTTGCATGAATCTATCAGTATTAGCAACAGACTTCTCTATGTAAAAGTCTGATAATAGTTGATGATGATATTATTTTTCCGTAAGGCAAACTTAAAGTTATGCTTATTTCATAACGTTATTATCCCCAAGGAGTAATTTTTTATAAGCACTATCCTGGCTTTATTTAAGAAATTCATTAGATTTTTTTAACGATTAATTTAGGATAAATAAAACAGGTAACGAAAATGCATCTTTAGAGTTGATTATTTAGTATCATTGCTTCCTTGAATATAACCACATATTTAACATGGTTATCATCCTGCAAAAAATACGTCCAACACTGGTGAACAAACGAGCATATGTGATATAGTTCACAAAAATCATGTAACAGAAACGATGTTTCATTCATGTTATTGCCCGTCGATAGCCAGAGTACTACACCCTCGGTGAACACCCCCGCGCTGTCCTGGGCATCCAGACTTTCTGAGGACGTTTTTCATGGCAACGATAACAACTGGCGTGGTTCTTCTGCGGTGGCAATTACTCAGTGCAGTGCTGATGTTTTTAGCCAGTACGCTTAATATCCGTTTTCGTAAATCAGATTATATTGGCCTGGCCGTCATTAGCAGCGGTTTAGGGCTGGTTTTTGCCTGCTGGTTTGCGACCGGATTACTCGGCATAACCCTGGTGGATATGTCCGCAATCTGGAAGAACATTGAAACCGTAATGGTTGAAGTGATGAGCCATACACCGCCAGACTGGCCGATGGTGTTGAACTGATAACAGAATTGCATATGGCTACCCCAGTCCTGAGGTAGCCATAATTTTCAGCGAAAAGCAGAAGGATTAGAACGGAATATCGTCGTCGAAATCCATCGGCGGCTCATTAGACGGCGCTGCCGGAGCCGACTGTTGCTGCGGGCGAGACTGCGCGCCGCCGCTGAACTGATTGCCACCTTGCGGCTGCTGAGGCTGACCCCAACCACCCTGCTGCTGGCCGCCACCTGCCGGAGCACCACCACCCTGACGACCGCCCAGCATTTGCATGGTGCCGCCAACGTTAACCACAACTTCAGTGGTGTACTTTTCTACGCCGGATTGATCGGTCCATTTGCGGGTACGCAGCTGACCTTCGATATAGACCTGGGAACCTTTACGCAGATATTCGCTGGCAACTTCCGCCAGTTTGCCGAACAGCACCACACGGTGCCATTCAGTCTGCTCTTTCATTTCGCCGGTCGCTTTATCACGCCAGGATTCGGAAGTAGCCAGCGTAATGTTGGCAACTGCGCCACCATTCGGCATATAGCGTACTTCCGGGTCCTGGCCCAGATTACCGACGAGAATCACCTTGTTTACGCCTCTGCTGGCCATGATCGTGTCTCCTGAAAAACGTTACTGAATAAGTGTAAGCGCGGGATTGTAGCATTTCCAATAGCGCTTTTACTACGTTGCGAGATCGATTCCAGTAAACAACCCCAGACAGACATTGTTGCACAGGCATCTGCGTTTTGCATTCCAATACTGTATATCCATTCAGGTCAGGTTGTGTCATAATTAACCGTTTGTGATCGCCGGTAGCACCATGCAGCCAGGCAAAAAAGCGTTTAATCCGGGAAAGATGAATGGATAAGATCGAAGTTCGGGGCGCCCGCACCCATAATCTCAAAAACATCAACCTCGTCATCCCGCGCGACAAGCTGATTGTCGTCACCGGGCTTTCGGGCTCAGGCAAATCTTCGCTCGCTTTCGACACCTTGTATGCCGAAGGGCAGCGTCGTTACGTTGAATCCCTTTCCGCGTACGCGCGTCAGTTTCTGTCGCTGATGGAAAAGCCGGATGTCGACCACATTGAGGGGCTGTCTCCCGCCATCTCAATTGAACAAAAATCGACATCCCACAACCCGCGATCCACGGTAGGTACGATTACCGAAATTCACGACTATCTGCGCCTGTTGTTTGCCCGCGTTGGCGAACCGCGCTGCCCGGATCACGACGTTCCCCTGGCGGCCCAGACCGTTAGCCAGATGGTGGACAACGTTCTGTCGCAGCCGGAAGGCAAACGTCTGATGCTGCTGGCGCCGGTGATTAAAGAGCGTAAAGGCGAGCATACTAAAACGCTGGAAAACCTGGCAGGCCAGGGCTATATCCGCGCCCGTATCGACGGTGAAGTGTGCGACCTTTCCGATCCGCCCAAGCTTGAACTGCAAAAGAAACACACTATTGAAGTGGTGATTGACCGCTTTAAAGTACGCGACGATCTCACCCAGCGACTGGCTGAATCCTTTGAAACCGCGCTGGAACTGTCCGGTGGTACGGCGGTGGTCGCCGATATGGACGATCCGAAAGCGGAAGAGTTGCTGTTCTCCGCCAACTTCGCCTGCCCGATCTGCGGCTACAGCATGCGCGAGCTGGAACCACGCCTGTTCTCGTTCAATAACCCAGCGGGCGCATGCCCGACCTGTGACGGTCTCGGCGTGCAGCAGTATTTCGATCCTGACCGGGTGATCCAAAATCCGGAACTGTCGCTGGCCGGTGGTGCTATCCGCGGCTGGGATCGCCGTAACTTCTATTACTTCCAGATGCTTAAGTCACTGGCGGAACACTATAAATTCGACGTCGAAGCCCCATGGGCCAGCCTGAACCCTGCCGTGCATAAAGTGGTGCTGTACGGTTCCGGTAAAGAGAATATCGAATTTAAATACATGAACGATCGCGGCGATACGTCCGTACGCCGCCATCCGTTCGAAGGCGTATTGCACAATATGGAGCGCCGTTATAAAGAGACGGAATCCAGCGCGGTACGTGAAGAATTAGCCAAGTTCATTAGCAACCGACCGTGCGCCAGCTGTGAGGGGACGCGTTTACGCCGGGAAGCCCGCCACGTATTTGTCGAAAATACGCCGCTGCCCGCGATTTCCGACATGAGCATCGGCCACGCCATGGATTTCTTCAACAACCTGAAGCTTGCGGGTCAGCGAGCGAAGATTGCAGAGAAAATTCTCAAAGAGATTGGCGATCGTCTGAAGTTCCTGGTCAACGTCGGCCTCAACTATCTGACGCTGTCGCGTTCAGCAGAAACGCTCTCCGGCGGCGAAGCCCAGCGTATTCGTCTGGCAAGCCAGATCGGCGCAGGTCTGGTCGGCGTAATGTACGTGTTGGATGAACCGTCTATCGGTCTGCATCAGCGCGATAACGAGCGTCTGTTGGGCACGCTTATCCACCTGCGTAATCTGGGCAATACCGTCATTGTGGTTGAGCACGATGAAGACGCGATTCGCGCCGCTGACCACGTTATCGACATCGGCCCCGGCGCGGGTGTTCACGGCGGCCAGGTGGTTGCCGAAGGTACGCTAAAAGATATCATGGCCGTGCCTGAGTCGCTGACCGGCCAGTACATGAGCGGTAAGCGCAAGATTGAAGTGCCGAAACAGCGCGTGGCGGCAGACCCGGAAAAAGTGTTGAAGCTGACCGGCGCGCGCGGTAACAACCTGAAAGATGTCACGCTGACGCTGCCGGTTGGTTTATTTACCTGCATTACCGGTGTTTCCGGTTCGGGTAAATCGACGCTAATTAACGACACGCTGTTCCCGATTGCGCAGACGGCGCTGAACGGCGCCACGCTGGCTGAACCCGCGCCATATCGTGATGTTCAGGGCCTGGAACATTTCGACAAAGTGATCGACATTGACCAAAGCCCGATTGGCCGTACGCCGCGCTCTAACCCGGCAACCTACACCGGCGTGTTTACGCCAGTGCGCGAACTGTTTGCCGGCGTGCCGGAGTCGCGTGCGCGCGGTTATACTCCAGGTCGTTTCAGCTTTAACGTCCGCGGCGGACGCTGTGAAGCTTGTCAGGGCGACGGCGTGATCAAAGTCGAAATGCACTTCTTACCGGATATCTACGTGCCGTGCGATCAGTGTAAAGGCAAACGCTATAACCGCGAAACACTGGAGATTAAGTACAAGGGCAAGACTATCCACGAAGTGCTGGATATGACGATTGAAGAGGCGCGTGAGTTCTTCGATGCCGTTCCGGCGCTGGCGCGTAAGCTGCAAACGCTGATGGACGTGGGTCTGACGTACATCCGACTGGGTCAGTCCGCCACCACGCTCTCGGGCGGTGAAGCGCAGCGCGTGAAGCTGGCGCGTGAACTGTCCAAACGCGGTACCGGTCAAACGCTGTATATTCTCGACGAACCGACCACCGGTCTGCATTTTGCGGATATTCAGCAACTGCTGGACGTGCTGCATCAACTCCGGGATCAGGGCAACACCATCGTAGTGATTGAGCACAATCTGGACGTGATAAAAACCGCTGACTGGATTGTCGATCTCGGTCCGGAAGGCGGCAGCGGCGGCGGGGAAATTCTGGTTTCAGGCACACCAGAAACGGTCGCTGAGTGTGAAGCCTCACACACGGCCCGTTTCCTCAAACCACTGTTGTAATCATGCCGATGGCGCTACGCTTATCAGGCCTACAAAATATGCATAATTGCTTGTAGGCCGGATAAGGCGCTGGCGCCTCATTTCGGAAAACAGATCAGGACTGCGCCAGTATCCGGCGTTTATCTTCCGGCAGCGTGTTTACGGCCTGCTGATAAGAGGCGTCTACCAGGTAGTAGATTTGCGAATCCGGCAGCGAGCCGTCCAGATACACCGTACTCCAGTGCGCCTTATTGAGATGCCGGCTTGGCCGTACATCGCTATGCTGCTGACGTAACAACTCTGCCAGTTCCGGGCTGGTTTTCAGTGACACCGCCGGGCGTTCTTCCACCTCTTTTACCATGGCAAAAAGCACATCTTCGACTTTGATTTGTGTGGCCTTCCAGTCACTGTGTACGCTCTGCTCGGCGCCCATTTTTGCCATGCAGTATTGCAGCAACTCCGAATTTGTCATCTTAATTCCCCTTACCAGCATATTGCCTAATGAGAACATCTTTTATTCAGTGTGCAGCAAGTCCGCAAAAGGTAAAAGCAGGTAACGCAAATTTGTTTAAAAAAACAACAACCGCAAGCAACGTCCTCAATACTCCGAGTTGACGATCACCTCTTCACCAAACGCGCCGGCCTGTGGCAACGGTTTATAAGTGGAGTTAGAAGCGCGTAAAATACGAATGCCACGAATACCCACGTCTCGGGCGGCGGTAATGTCATTATCAGAGTCGCCGTAGAACATACGGATATTTTTATCCTGCAGCCACTGCGTTTTCGTATTCTGGCCCGGCTTATCACCGGCAAAAATGACCGGGTTCATATTGCCGGCCGGGATGTGAAAGTTATCGGACAGCGTTTTCGACACCGTTTCGGTCTTCGTCTGGCTACGCCCGGTTACGAAAAAGATGCTGTCGCCGCGACGCACGTGCATATCAATCAACTGACGCGCCACTTCTTTCGGAATGCTGAATTCGTCCCAGCCATTGTTCATTTTTTCCCAGAAGGCCGGATTTTTCAGGTAGTCCTCACTGTCCGGAGAATACGTTTTTTTTCCGCGCCAGAAGCCTGGGCTGGAAAAGAGGACGGTGTCATCGATATCAAACCCGACGGCCATCGGCGGGCGTCCGGTCAGGCTGTTTTCAATTTGTGCCACGGAGACCCAGTGAATGGGTGCCTGCTCAGCGAGTTTTGCAACGTTGGTGCCTGGATTAAGCTGAGAGGGAGAGGAAACTAACGCCTGGGCCGGCTGATTTAGCGTGAACAATAAACAAACGGCACTCAGTGCCAACGTAAACTTGCGCATATTTTTCCCTAAGTAGTCAGTTAGTTATCATTTTTTTATTAACAACTGGTCAAAAAACTATCTGACCTTACCCCTTAGGGGGAGGGAAAGGAAGGATTTTCTCTGGTTTTGTCCTGGAAAAAGAGCATGATCACATTGGAAAACAGACCAATAGCACGGTGAAAGAAAGTAGGCCGGATAAGGTGATTACACCTCTATCCGGCAATACAATGCCTGATGGCGCGACGCTTATCAGGCCTAAAAACCCGGTTACATGACGGCAGCAAATGCCTTCGCCACGCGTTGCACGTTACCGTGATTCAACCCGGCCACGCACATACGACCGCTGGCTATCAGGTACACACCGAACTCATCGCGCAGGCGATCGACCTGAGCAGCGCTGAGCCCGGTATAGCTGAACATCCCGCGCTGTTGCAGCAGGTAATCAAAGTTACGACCAGGGATCTCCGCATTCAATACGTTAACCAGCGCCTGGCGCATCGCCAGAATACGGGTACGCATCTCTTCGACTTCCGCCAGCCAGTTGGCTTTCAGCGCGTCATCACCCAACACCGCGGCCACGACCTGCGCACCAAAGTTTGGCGGGCTGGAATAGTTACGACGCACCGTCGCTTTTAGCTGCCCCAGAACGCGGCTGGCGGCATCAGCGTCTTCACAGACCACTGAAAGTCCGCCGACACGTTCGCCGTACAAAGAGAAAATCTTCGAGAATGAGTTGCTGACCAGTGCAGGCAATCCGGCGCTGGCAATGGCGCGGATCGCATAGGCATCGTCTTCCATTCCGCCGCCGAAACCCTGGTAAGCAATATCCAGGAACGGGATCAGATCGCGAGCTTTCAGGATCTCAATGACACCATCCCATTGCGCGGGAGTTAAATCCGCACCCGTCGGGTTATGGCAGCATGGATGCAGCAGTACGATGCTGCGCGCCGGTAAGGAGTTCAGCGTGGCCAGCAGGTCGTTGAAACGCACGCCATTGGTGGTGTCGTCATACCAGGGGTAAGTACTTACTTCGAACCCAGCACCTTCAAAAATCGCGATGTGGTTTTCCCAGGTCGGATCGCTGACCCACACGGCAGAATCAGGGAAATAGCGTTTCAGGAAGTCTGCGCCAACCTTTAGCGCACCGGAGCCGCCCAGCGTCTGAATCGTTGCGACGCGCTGCTGCTGGAGAACCGGATGCTCTGCGCCAAACAGCAGCGGCGCAATAGTATGGCGATAAGTGTTCAGGCCTTCCATCGGCAGATACAGCGAAGCGCCATGCGGTTTGGCATTCAGTCGGGCTTCCGCTTCTGCCACCGCTTTAAGCTGAGGAATAATGCCGTCTTCGTTGTAGTACAGACCGATGCTGAGGTTCACTTTGTCGCTACGTGAATCTTCTTTGAAACGCTCCATGAGCGATAAAATCGGGTCGCCGGCGTAGGCGTCAACTTTTTGAAACACGTGTGGTTCTCCAGGTTTACAGGCAGGGGTTAAGAACACAATAAACCGGAAGCGGGAGAAGATCGAGAGGATGTTGAGAGGAATATTGCCGGATGGCGGCGTAACCGCCTTATCCGGCACATCATGAACTTAATCGATATACTTCATTGCCACCCTTGAGGTCAGGCGCGTGATAAGTTCGTAAGCACTTACTTTCGTCATTTCAGCAATGCGTTCAACGGGCAGGCCTTCACCCCACAGGATAACCGAATCGCCGGCTTTATCCTGCGCCTCGGGACCTAAATCGACGCAAATCATATCCATCGCGACGCGACCGACGATCGGCACTTCACGGCCATTGACCAGTACCGGTGTCCCAGACGGCGCTGCGCGCGGATAACCATCGCCATAGCCCATCGCCACCACGCCCAGACGCGTGTCGCGCTCGCTCAGCCAGGTTCCACCATAGCCAACCGGCTCGCCCGCTTTGTGTTCACGCACCGCAATCAGGCTGGAAGTGAGCGACATCACCGGCTGGCAGCCAAAATCGGCACCGATAGAGTGGTTTTCCAACGGCGATACGCCATACAGAATCAGCCCCGGACGCGCCCAGTCGAAGTGAGACTGCGGCCACAGCAGAATACCTCCCGACGCGGCGATCGAACGCTGACCCGGTTTACCTGCGCAAAAGCTATTGAAGATATCGAGCTGCTTTTCGGTCGCGCCGCACTCAGGCTCGTCCGCACGCGCAAAGTGGCTGACGATATTGACCGGCTGGCGGACGTTTTCACATTGCGTCAAGCGCTGATAAAACGCCTCGGCCTGCTCCGGACGCACGCCCAGACGGTGCATTCCCGTGTCGAGCTTCATCCAGACGGTGACCGGTTCAGCCAGTACCGCGGCTTCCAGAGCTTCAAGCTGCTCCTGGTTGTGGACGGCAGTATGCAGACGCTGCGCGGAGATAGTCGGCAGATCGGAAGCATCAAAAAATCCTTCCAGCAGCAGGATGGGCTGCGTGATCCCTCCCGCTCGCAACCGCAGGGCTTCTTCAAGACGAGCGACACCAAAAGCGTCCGCATCGGGGAGCGTTCGCGCGGTCTCTAACAGACCATGGCCGTAAGCGTTCGCTTTCACGACCGCAACCAGTTTACTGGCTGGAGCCAGTTCACGCAGACGTTGCAGGTTGTGTCGCAGAGCGCGGCGGTTAATGACTACAGTTGCCGCTTGCATTTGTATTCCTTGATAAGTATTTGCTTGAGTAACCTGATTCAGTGTTGTTATTCGTCGTCGTACTGCGGGCCAGCATAGTTATCGAAGCGCGACCACTGACCGTTAAACGTCAGGCGCACCGTACCGATCGGGCCGTTACGCTGTTTACCGATAATGATCTCGGCGATGCCTTTCAAGTCGCTGTTTTCGTGATAAACCTCATCACGATAGATAAACATGATTAAGTCGGCATCCTGCTCGATGGAGCCGGACTCACGCAGATCCGAGTTGACCGGACGCTTATCGGCGCGTTGTTCCAGAGAGCGGTTAAGCTGCGACAGCGCCACCACCGGCACATGCAGTTCTTTCGCTAACGCTTTCAGCGAGCGGGAAATTTCAGCAATTTCCAGCGTACGGTTGTCGGAGAGCGACGGCACGCGCATCAGCTGCAGGTAGTCGATCATGATAAGTCCGATACCACCGTGTTCGCGGGCGATACGACGGGCACGCGAGCGCACTTCCGTTGGCGTCAGGCCGGAGGAGTCATCAATATAGATGTTTCGTTTCTCCAGCAAAATACCCATTGTTCCGGAAATTCGCGCCCAGTCTTCATCATCCAGTTGACCGGTACGGATTTTGGTTTGGTCTACACGTGAGAGTGAGGCCAGGGAACGCATCATGATCTGTTCTGAGGGCATTTCAAGACTAAAGATAAGAACCGGCTTATCTTGCAGCATCGCCGCATTTTCGACGAGGTTCATTGCAAATGTCGTTTTACCCATCGACGGACGCGCGGCGACGATAATTAAGTCTGACGGCTGCAAACCAGCAGTCTTTTTATTGAGGTCGTCATAACCGGTGTTGACCCCGGTGACACCGTCGTGTGGCTGCTGGAACAGCTGTTCGATACGCGCGACGGTAGCGTCGAGCACATCGGTAATATTTTTCGGACCTTCGTCTTTATTGGCGCGACTTTCAGCAATTTTAAAGACACGGGATTCCGCGAGGTCCAGCAGATCTTCACTGGAACGGCCTTGCGGATCAAACCCAGCTTCCGCGATCTCGTTCGCCACCGAAATCATGTCACGAACAACGGCACGTTCGCGGACAATATCCGCATAGGCACTAATGTTCGCTGCACTTGGCGTATTTTTAGATAACTCAGCCAGGTAAGCAAAACCGCCGACGCTGTCCAGTTGCCCCTGAACTTCCAGCGATTCTGCAAGCGTGATCAGATCGATGGGTTTTCCCATCTCCTGCAGGCGATGCATTTCGGTGAAGATGTGCCGGTGCGGTCGGGTATAAAAATCTTCCGCCACCACACGCTCAGCCACATCGTCCCAGCGCTCGTTATCCAGCATTAAACCGCCCAACACCGACTGTTCCGCTTCAATCGAGTGCGGCGGTACTTTCAGCCCGGCGACCTGGGGATCGCGCTCACGAGCATCAGTCTGTTGTTTGTTGAAGGGTTTATTTCCTGCCATAGTGAATGGAGTTACCGAGATAATGATTGGGTCGAAAGATTACCACATTTCTTTTGGAGGAAGCATGGCAACACGTATTGAATTTCACAAGCATGGTGGCCCTGATGTACTCAAGGCAGTGGAGTTTACGCCCGTAGACCCGGCGGAAAATGAAATCCAGGTCGAGAACAAAGCGATTGGGATCAACTATATCGACACCTATATCCGCAGTGGTCTTTATCCGCCGCCTTCTCTGCCCAGCGGTCTGGGTACCGAAGCCGCAGGCGTGGTCAGTAAAGTCGGTAGCAAAGTGACGCACATTAAAGCCGGCGATCGCGTGGTTTACGCTCAGTCTCCCCTGGGCGCCTACAGCTCAGTGCATAACGTCCCGGCGGATAAAACCGCTATTTTGCCCAACGCTATCTCGTTTGAACAAGCTGCAGCCTCATTTCTTAAAGGGCTCACCGTTTTTTATCTGTTGCGTAAGACCTATGAAATTCAGCCCGATGAACCATTTTTGTTTCATGCGGCTGCAGGCGGCGTCGGTATGATTGCCTGCCAGTGGGCAAAAGCATTGGGTGCGAAGCTGATTGGCACCGTCGGTAATGCGCAAAAAGCGCAAATTGCGCTGCAGGCCGGCGCATGGCAGGTCATTAACTATCGTGAAGAGAGCATTGTAGAACGTGTAAAAGAGATCACTGGCGGTAAAAAAGTGCGGGTGGTGTATGACTCGGTGGGGAAAGATACCTGGGAAGCCTCACTGGATTGCCTGCAGCGCCGGGGGCTCATGGTCAGCTTTGGTAATGCTTCCGGACCGGTGACTGGCGTTAACTTAGGCATTCTGAATCAGAAAGGTTCGCTGTACGTGACTCGCCCTTCACTCCAGGGTTACATCACCAACCACCATGAATTAACCGAAGCCAGCAATGAGCTTTTCTCGCTGATTGCCAGCGGAGTGATCAAAGTGGATGTCGCACCGGGCCAGACGTTCGCACTGCACGACGCGCAGCGTGCTCATGAAGTGCTGGAAAGCCGGGCCACACAGGGGTCGAGTTTGCTGATCCCGTAACGCCCTCATTTCCGCTAAATAATTCAAGCCGCCAACAAACCTGCGGTTTGAATTATGAAGGGGGAAGAAAGAATTAGGGCTTCCCGTAGGAAGCCCTTTCTTTTTTTAGTTCGGCTGTATGTAGGGTACAGCTCGATGAATTCGTTAACCTGGCAATAGTGACAGATTTGATAATCAATTCCTATTTGCTTCTAAAGGCAATGTTGCAGGTTGTGACACACCGCTCAATACCTTAGTAAAATCGGCGGTTATTGCGCTGATACTGTGGGACTTTTGGCGCTTTTATCGCCTTGATAACCCACACCACGGCAACGGCCAATAACAGCCAGGGCAACAGTTTAATCATCAACGCAAATAGTCCGCCCAAAAACATCACCACAGTGGCTACCACCAATGCGGCCAGCACTCCCAGCAAAGATACGCCGGTGACCATCAGCATGATAAAAAATCCAATCACAAAAAGTAGTTCCAGCATGGCTCTCTCCCGAAATGAAATACTCTCCACAGCTTTACAAGAAACATGCCAAAATTAATATATTGATTTATAAAGCAAATGCCCCGCGACGAAGCGCAGGGCGTGGTGAAATTCACTAACTTTTGGCGAAAACTTAACGTTTGTCTGCCACCAGCTTCAGCGCATGTTCCAGAACCTCAATATCTGCCCCGGCTTTATGCGCATTTTCGCTCAGATAGCGACGCCACTGCCGTGCCCCTGGAATCCCCTGAAACAGTCCCAGCATATGGCGCGTGACATGCCCCAAATAGGTTCCTTTACTCAGTTCACGCTCAATATACGGATACATCGCACGCACTACGGCGACCGGATCGGCATCTTCGCTAGTGACAGCAAAAATCTCGCTGTCAACGGACGCCAGAATGCCTGGGTTTTGATAAGCTTCGCGCCCCACCATCACGCCATCCATATGTTGCAGATGGATTTTCGCTTCTTCCAGCGATTTTATGCCACCGTTGATCGACATCGTCAGATGCGGAAAATCGCGCTTTAGCTGATAAACACGGTCATAATCCAGCGGTGGGATTTCGCGGTTTTCTTTCGGGCTTAACCCGGACAACCAGGCCTTACGGGCGTGGATGATAAACATCTCACATTCACCGTTACCGGAGACCGTGTTGATGAAATCGCACAGGAATTCGTAGCTGTCCTGGTCATCAATACCGATACGGGTTTTCACCGTTACCGGAATCGATACCACATCGCGCATCGCTTTGACGCAATCAGCGACCAGTTGCGCATTTCCCATCAGACAGGCACCAAACATTCCATTCTGTACACGATCGGAAGGGCAACCCACGTTGAGGTTAATTTCGTCATAGCCCCGTTGTTCAGCAAGCTTTGCGCACTGCGCCAGCGCAGCCGGATCGCTCCCGCCCAGTTGCAAAGCGACCGGATGTTCTTCTTCGCTATACGCCAGATAATCGCCTTTACCATGAATGATCGCGCCGGTGGTTACCATCTCCGTGTAGAGCAGCGTCTGGCTGGACAGTAAGCGCAAAAAGTAGCGGCAATGTCTGTCCGTCCAGTCGAGCATCGGCGCGATAGAAAAACGATGAGCGGGAAAAGCGGTAGACTGAGATTCAGGCAGCATGGCGAATATTCAAGCATCCGGTTAAAAAAGGGGCGCTACTATAGCATAGACCGTTACGATAGTGAGCCACATCCTCGCGGTTCCCCCTCCCTGCTCCCCGACAAGCGCTATTTACGCCCCGGTTTTCCGTCGTGAGATCCAAAAAACTGCGGCGGATGGTCGACCCAACGGTCCTCACGCGTGGCGGCATAAACCGGATTAAGCGGATAATAAATACGATTGTATTTTTTGTTCGCCTCACCCACGACCAGCAGACGTACCTCTTCACTGGTGTTATTGATAAAGGTGTGACACACGCCGGTGCCCGCCGGGAAACCGACGCTGTCGCCCGGTTCCAGCTTCCATAAATAACCGTTAATCCAGGCTTCAGGATATCCTTCCAGCACATAGATAAACTCTTCCTCATCACTTTCAGCGTGCGGATACGAGGTGCGTCGGCCCGGCGGCAGGCGCTCATGATGAATGCCGAGTCGCCCTAACCCCAGCTTGCGGGCAAGCGGCGCGCCTATGGAAAACAGCTCATCGCTGTCGGGATAGGTGGAGTCATCAGCCCCCTCAACTTCACGCCAGTGACGAATACAATCGGGTCTTTTCATGATTATTTTCCAGTATTGCGATGGGTCAGGTATAGCACACCGTGGTGGATCTCGGTGTTTTAAACAGAACATGTTAAAGTAAGGGATTAACCTTGCACGCAAATCGAGGCGCCAAATGGACAAAACCACCACGCAGGAGTTATTGGCTCAAGCTGAAAAACTCTGTGCGCAACGCAACGTACGGCTTACGCCACAACGCCTCGAAGTGCTGCGCCTGATGAGCCTGCAGGAAGGCGCAATCAGCGCTTACGACCTACTTGACCTGTTGCGGGAAACCGAGCCGCAGGCCAAGCCGCCGACCGTGTATCGTGCGCTCGATTTTCTGCTGGAACAAGGGTTTGTGCACAAGGTGGAATCCACCAACAGCTATGTGCTTTGCCATCTGTTCGATCAGCCAACTCACAGTTCCGCAATGTTCATTTGCGATCGCTGTGGTGTGGTAAAAGAAGAGTGCGCGGAAGGCGTGGAAGACATCATGCATACGCTGGCAGCAAAAATGGGCTTTGCCCTGCGACATAACGTTATTGAAGCCCATGGACTGTGCCCGGCCTGTGTGGAGGTTGAGTCATGTCGTCACCCTGGCGAATGCCAGCATGACCATACGATTCAGGTGAAGAAAAAAGTTGGGCGTTAAGCGGGTGGGAGAGCGTACATCCTTGTACTCTCAGGAGGGAAGGGTTAATTACCAGCGGTAATCATTACGTTTTTCCCAATCGGTCACTTCTTTCTCCGCCTGATCTTTCGCGTAACCGTAACGCTCCTGGACTTTACCGACCAGTTGGTCACGCTTACCTTCAATGACCGTCATATCATCATCGGTCAGTTTGCCCCATTGCTCTTTCACTTTACCTTTAAACTGCTTCCAGTTACCGCCGACTTCGTCTTTATTCATCATCAAGTCCTCATCGTTAGGTTGTGAATAGCGAGAGTGCCATGTCCAGACACATGCTGTTTTTGCTGGACGTGAGAATAAGTGTAGTCAGGGATTCTGGGTTTTATTTACTATTCGGAATTTTTAACCATCCGCTCAGGCAAACCAGGTTCCATTACGCCAGTGACGCCGCCAGATAAAGGCCAGGGAAAGCCCACGCAGCGCGAGAAAAACGGTTAACGCCAGCCACAAACCATGATTTCCCAGCAACGGTAAAGCCAGTAGCGTTAATGCGAATCCTGCTGCGGCAACGGCCATACTGTTGCGCATTTCTGCAGCCCGTGTCGCTCCAATAAACATACCGTCGAGCAGATAACACCACACCCCCACCAGCGGCAAAACCACCTGCCAGAAAAGATAGCGATCGGCCAACTGTTGGATTTGCGGCAGCGAG
Source organism: Citrobacter sp. Cb041 (assembly GCF_030336655.1). Lineage (NCBI taxonomy): Bacteria > Pseudomonadati > Pseudomonadota > Gammaproteobacteria > Enterobacterales > Enterobacteriaceae > Citrobacter > Citrobacter sp. Cb041. Next base: position 50,269 of record NZ_JAOWDD010000020.1, read on the forward strand.
GTCAGCAGCGCAACAATCTGCTCGCCAAACAGGGCATAAACCAGCGAAAACAGAATAGCCACAATACCGGACTGTCGACAGGCCGCCCGCCAGACATCAAGCAACTGGCTGCCATCCCTCGCCCCATAGGCCTGACCCGAATGCGCTTCCACAGCATAGGCAAATCCATCCAGCGCGTAGGCGGTAAACGTCAGCAGAGTCATCAGAACGGCGTTAACCGCGATGATGTCGCCTCCCAAACGCGCGCCAAGAACCGTAATGGCCCCAAAGCAGAGCTGTAGCAGCAGAGAACGCAGCATGATATCGCGGTTGAGCGCCAGCAAACGACGGAAGTTACCACGCCACGCCAGCTTCAACATTGCCAGCGAAATTCCACGCATATGCAGGACTTTGCGTACCATCATCAGGCCAATCAGCAGCGTGGCATATTCGGCAATCACCGTCGCCAACGCCGCCCCCTGCACGTTCATATGCAGGCCCATTACCAGCCATAAATCGAGCACAATGTTGAGAATATTGCCGACAATCAAAAGGATAACTGGCGCGCGCGCATACTGAACGCCAAGCAACCAGCCGAGCAGCACCAAATTCGCCAGCGACGCGGGTGCGCTTAACCAGCGGATTTCCAGGAAGCGTCGGGCCTGCTCCAGTACCGCCTCACTTCCGCCGACAATATGCAGAGCCAGATCGATAATCGGCGTCCGAAACAGTGCGATAAGCAGCCCCGCCCCCAGCGCCAGCAATAGCGGCTGCACCAACGCGCGCGCCAGCGCCTGCGGATTTTTCGCGCCAAATGCCTGCGCGGTAAGGCCGGTGGTACTCATGCGCAAAAAAAGCAGCAGCATAAAGAGAAAGCTGGTCGCCGTGGCGCCAACAGCAACGCCGCCAAGATAGACCGGACTGTCCAGATGACCAATCACCGCGGTGTCCACCAGTCCCAACAGGGGAACGGTGATATTGGAGAAGATCATCGGTAAGGCGAGGTGCCAGAGTGCTTTATCAGAAGAGGTAAAGAAAGGCATACAGGAGAGCCTGAGAAGAAGTTAGATATACTGAAAAAAGATGCTGTGTAGGCCCGGTAAGCGTAGCGCCACCGGGCAAGTTGCCGGATAGCGACGTAAACGTCTTACCCGGGCTACAGGGAATCAACAGAAAATTACAGCCATTCACCATTACGAATGACGCCTACCGCCAACCCTTCAATAGTGAAGTTTTGCTCGCGCAGGTCGACAACAATAGGTTTAAATTCGCTGTTTTCAGGCAGGAGCTCAACCTTGTTGCCCTGCTTTTTCAGACGCTTGACGGTGACTTCGTCATCGATACGGGCAACAACGACCTGACCGTTACGCACATCCTGAGTTTTATGCACAGCCAGTAAATCACCGTCCATAATACCGATGTCTTTCATCGACATACCGCTAACGCGCAGCAGAAAATCGGCGTTCGGTTTGAACAGTGAAGGATCGACCTGATAGTGGCCTTCGATGTGCTGCTGCGCCAGCAGTGGCTCGCCTGCCGCTACGCGTCCGACAAGCGGTAACCCTTCTTCTTCTTCCTGCAGCAGTCGAATACCGCGCGATGCGCCGGATACAATTTCAAGGACGCCTTTACGCGCAAGCGCTTTCAGGTGTTCTTCAGCGGCGTTTGGGGAACGGAACCCCAAACGCTGCGCGATCTCCGCACGCGTCGGTGGCATACCTGTCTGGCTGATGTGATCCCTAATGAGATCAAACACCTCTTGCTGCCTGGCCGTTAACGCTTTCATTCCGCCCCCTGGGTGTATATACAGTTATGCTGTGAGTATATACAGCTAAAGGTGATTTTGGAACCGCAAACTGCACAAAAAACAGGAGATTTATGCAGTTGTGGAATCTTTATCGCAAATGCGACCACAACAGGATGCCCCAGGTGATCAGAGCGACAAAAATAGACAGCAATACCGCCGCCGAGCCCATATCTTTCGCCCGACCGGAAAGTTCGTGATACTCAGAGCCAATACGGTCAACCACCGCCTCAATCGCACTGTTGAGGATTTCAACGATCATCACCAGCATCACGGAACCAATCAACAGCACGCGGGTAATGGCGTCGACGTCCAGCCAGCAGGCGATGGCTACGCCCAACAGTACGGCAACGCTTTCCTGGCGGAATGCCGCCTCATTGATCCATGCGGCGCGAAAACCTTTCCAGGAATAGCCTGCAGCTTTGATAATTCGGGTGAATCCAGTGGTATTATTGGCCATCAAAAAGAACCTTTTTACATTATTAGCGTCAATGTCATTGTAACGTTACCCCGTTTGTTTCAGGGTGTGGCAAAGCAGCGCGAAGTATGACCGGATACACCAGAAATTCACTAAACTTTCTGATATCCTTGCAGCGCATTTGCATTATTAACCAGAGGCTTTACATCGTTTATGTCCGGCTGGCCACGAATTTACTACAAATTACTGAATTTACCATTAAGCGTCCTGGTAAAAAGCAAGTCTATTCCGGCAGAACCTGCCCCGGAATTGGGGCTCGATACTTCGCGTCCCATTATGTACGTCCTACCGTACAATTCAAAAGCAGACTTGCTGACGCTGCGTGCCCAATGTCTGGTGCACGATCTCCCGGATCCCCTGGAACCGCTGGAGATAGACGGAACTCTGCTGCCGCGCTACGTGTTTATTCACGGCGGCCCGCGCGTGTTCACCTATTACACGCCGAAAGAAGAGTCCATTAAGCTGTTCCATAACTATCTCGACTTGCATCGCAGCAATCCAGACCTGGATGTGCAAATGGTGCCGGTTTCGGTGATGTTTGGCCGCGCGCCTGGGCGTGAAAAAGGCGAGGTCAATCCGCCGCTGCGCATGCTGAACGGCGTACAGAAATTCTTTGCTGTGTCCTGGCTGGGTCGCGACAGTTTTGTCCGCTTCTCCCCATCGGTCTCCCTGCGTCGCATGGCGGACGAACACGGTACGGATAAAATCATCGCTCAGAAGCTGGCTCGCGTGGCGCGCATGCACTTTGCTCGTCAGCGTCTGGCCGCAGTCGGCCCGCGCCTCCCTGCCCGCCAGGACCTGTTCAATAAGCTGCTGGCCTCAAAAGCTATCGCTCGCGCGGTAGAAGATGAAGCGCGCAGTAAAAAAATCTCCCACGAAAAAGCGCAGCAAAATGCCATTGCGCTGATGGAAGAGATTGCCGCCAACTTCTCCTACGAGATGATTCGTCTGACAGACCGTATTCTGGGCTTTACCTGGAACCGTCTGTATCAGGGGATTAACGTTCACAATGCGGAGCGTGTACGTCAGTTGGCGCACGATGGGCACGAAATCGTCTATGTTCCGTGCCACCGCAGCCATATGGACTATATGCTGCTGTCGTACGTTCTGTACCACCAGGGGCTGGTTCCGCCGCACATCGCTGCCGGTATCAACCTGAACTTCTGGCCAGCAGGTCCGATTTTCCGTCGTCTGGGCGCGTTCTTTATTCGTCGTACCTTCAAGGGCAACAAGCTCTATTCCACCGTTTTCCGCGAATACCTGGGCGAGCTGTTCAGCCGCGGCTACTCGGTTGAATACTTTGTCGAAGGAGGCCGTTCACGTACCGGGCGTCTGCTCGACCCGAAAACCGGCACGCTGTCGATGACCATTCAGGCGATGCTGCGCGGCGGTACGCGTCCGATTACCCTCGTACCCATCTACATCGGCTACGAGCACGTAATGGAAGTAGGCACGTACGCGAAAGAGCTGCGTGGCGCGACGAAAGAGAAAGAGAGTTTGCCGCAAATGCTGCGTGGCTTGAGCAAGCTGCGTAATCTGGGTCAGGGTTATGTCAACTTTGGCGAACCGATGCCATTGATGACTTACCTCAACCAGCATGTACCGGAGTGGCGTGAATCGATCGATCCTATCGAGTCCATCCGTCCGGCCTGGCTGACGCCGACGGTGAATAGCATTGCCGCCGATCTGATGGTACGCATTAACAATGCAGGCGCGGCCAATGCCATGAACCTGTGCTGTACCGCGCTGTTGGCCTCCCGCCAGCGCTCTCTGACCCGTGAGCAACTGACTGAACAGCTCGACTGCTATCTGAGTCTGCTGCGCAACGTGCCGTATGCGGCGGATTGTACGGTTCCTGCGCAGAGCGCCAGTGAATTGATCGACCATGCCTTACAGATGAATAAGTTTGAGGTCGAGAAAGACACCATCGGTGACATCATCATTCTGCCGCGCGAGCAGGCGGTATTGATGACGTATTACCGCAACAACATTGCGCATATGCTGGTTCTGCCTTCGTTGATGGCAGCCATTGTGACTCAGCATCGTCGTATTTCTCGCGCCGCGCTACAGCAGCATATTGATGCGCTGTACCCGATGCTGAAAGCAGAGCTGTTCTTACGTTGGGAGCGTGATGAACTCGCCGGAGTGATTGACGAACTGGCCAGCGAAATGCAGCGCCAGGGACTGATCGCCCTGAACGATGACGAACTGCATATCAATCCGGCCCGCTCTCGTACGCTACAGCTGTTGGCGGCGGGTGCTCGCGAGACGTTGCAACGCTACGCCATTACCTTCTGGCTGCTGAGCGCGAACCCGTCTATCAACCGTGGCACGCTGGAGAAAGAGAGCCGCACCGTGGCGCAACGCCTCTCCGTACTGCACGGCATTAACGCGCCGGAATTCTTCGATAAAGCCGTGTTCAGCTCTCTGGTGCTGACGCTGCGTGACGAGGGATTCATCAGCGATACCGGAGATGCCGAACCGGAAGAGACGATGAAGATCTATCAGATGTTGGCCGAACTGGTCACGTCAGATGTGCGTCTGACCATTGAGAGCGCCACACAGGGCGAGTAAGCATAAAAAAACCGGTCGAAATGAAATGACCGGTTTTTTATTTTGCAGGCTAAGCCAAACTCAAAAATGCCAGTAGCTCATCGCCAGCCCTAAGAACAGCACCAGACCGACGTAGTTATTGTTCATAAACGCTTTAAAACAGGCATCACGCTCGCGATTGACGATCAGTTTCTGCTGATATACAAACAGCGCGCCAGCCACCAGCAGAGACCAGTAATAACCCAGTCCCAGCCCGTTTAACCAACCCACCAGCGCCATCAGCACCAGTACGCCCACCTGCAGGATACCAATGATCAGCTTGTCGTTTTGACCGAACAGAATCGCGGTCGATTTAATGCCGATCTTCAGGTCATCATCGCGGTCAACCATCGCATACTGCGTGTCGTAGGCCACCGCCCAGAGAATATTGGCGAGGAACATCAGCCAGCAGCTCAGCGGTACGGACTCGCTCACGGCGGCGAACGCCATCGGGATCGACCAGCCAAACGCCGCCCCCAGCACCACCTGCGGCAGGTGCGTATAGCGCTTCATGAACGGGTAAACCCACGCCAGCGCTAACGCCGCAACGGACAACAAAATGGTCATCGTGTTGAGCGTCAAAACCAGCAGGAAGGCCAGCAGTACCAATACGACGAACAGCGTTCGGGCCTCTTTTTCAGTGACGGCCCCGCTCGGCAACGGGCGATTTGCGGTGCGTTTAACGTGTCCGTCAAATTTCCTGTCGGCATAATCATTCACCACGCAGCCGGCAGCGCGCATTAACCAAACGCCAGCAACAAAAACCGCCAGGATCCACAATTGCGGCATGCCTGGGGTTGCCACCCACAATGCCCACAGCGTAGGCCAGAGCAGCAGTAAGGCACCGATTGGCTTATCCGTACGCATCAAGCGGTGAAATGCCAGCAGCTTATTCTGCGTCAGACTCCACTCCATCTTTATCTTCCTCTCAGTACAACGGCGATGCAGGTAGAAAAAGCTCGGTAAGCATCAGCGGCTTACCGCTCAGCCGCAGGCGGGAACGGCGCCCCCACAGCGCTGCATCGCGGCCAATCTCAATAAAATCTCGGGTCAATGTCGATGATGTAAACAGGTAACGTCCGAGCGGGGTTTTCCCCAGATTTTGTAAGGCCAGCTCAGGGCCGCACAAGGTTGATTCAGGCACCACGGTCCGCCCGGCAAGCCAGGGTTCACCATCCGCACATAACAGGATTTCACGTAACCAATAACGGGACTCTTTAGGCAGCAGCGGCAGCTCTTCAGGCACCTCATTTTGCCCAACGAATGCTTCGCGAATCAACGTTACGGTGACCTGTTTTCCCTGCTGCTCAAAACGTTTAGTCATGGAATCTTCCAGTAACAACCAGTCGAGCAGTTGGGCGTCCAGCGCCGGGATCGCATCAAAATAACGCAGCGCACGCAGTTGCGTTAACGCAGGGTGTGGCATGCCTTACTCTCCGATTTATAACTTGAAGGCATTGTATCGCAGAAAATGCATTACGGGGTGAGCAAACACAATTAAGTGATCGCCAGAGCAACATAAGTGTAACAATTAGCACCGAAGGATAAAAAAAGGTGCGCCAGGAGACGCACCAGTTGTTGCAAAATCAACAATGCGGGGCGATGTTTACCCCTTGCCTTTTACACTGCTGATAAAGGTGGATCGGGCAGATTTGGATCCCAGACGCTCAGCTTCATCAAGCAGCTTCAGCGCTTTATCGACATCGCCTTTCGCAACGGCATCCTTAATGCCCTGGTTAAAATAACTTTCCGTGTCGTTCAGCATCGGCTCACTTTTCTTCACCGGTTGTGCCGCTGGAGCAGCAACGGCTGCTGCCGGAGCCGCATAGGTCACCGCAGGCGCGGCGGTATTGCCCACCGTGACAGGACCAGGGCCGGATGAGCCAAACAGCGGCCCGACCAGAACACTGGAGGAGGAGCTGGTTTTGACTTTCAGTTTCAATAAACCGTCGGTGGTATGACGGGCGATCGGGTCTGGAATATCCGGAATAGCGTTACCTACGCCCTTGGCATAGGCTTTTGCCGGGTCAAGCAGGGTTGTGGTCTGCTGGAGATCTTTATCAGTGGTAAAGACCAAAACATAGAGTTTTTGCTGACCCAGCGCTGGCGTCAGACGCATTACCCCTTCCAGACGATCGGCACTCATCACGCCGGGCTCCTGGTAGGTAAAATAGCTGCTGGGGAAGAACGCAGATGGCGTCATGTTTTGGTCAAGAATTAATACGTTTGGCGCAAATACGCTGGTTTGTTTATTCACTTCACTGGACAGCGTCAGGGTGAGCTCGCCAATATTCGCCGGGACGCTATACGCAGCGACCGGGCCAGTAATACCGGCGACATCCAGACGCTGACCCGCTGTCGCAAGCGGCGAAGACTGGGTTTTGGATTGATCAACAGGCGTCCAGGTTAACTGCTGCAGCGCCGCAGTGGGAATAGATGGGGCCGCGGTGGTGTTCTGCGGAACAATATTCACATCGGCCAGGCTGATGCCAGGAGCGCTGGCAAATAACCCTGCAGATAAACAAAGGGCAACGAGACTTTTCTTCATTTTCATTGTTATCACCTCAGATAGCATGGGTTCAGCGGTGGCCAGGCAATAGCGCGCTAAACCGTAATCAAGAGGGGCTTGCGCCCCTCTTTCGGTCTTTACGTCAGGTTAGTGCTGAATTACCACCAGATTTCCATCTGGGCACCGAAGGACCACTCATCGTTGTCGCCACGGCTGGTTGTGCTGAGGCCAGAGTTCGTTGCCGCTGCGAATTTGGTTACGTCGTTACCATTTTTGATGTAACCCCACTCTTCATCCCATTTTGCATAGGTTGCGAAGACGCGGATTGCCGGACGAGACCAGATGCTGTCACCCGCCTGCCATTGTTGGGCCAGGGTGATTTTGTACTGGCTGTTGCGATCGCTGGTCTGCTGAGATTTGACGTTGTCGTAACCGACTTCCAGCAGGGTGCTCATGATTGGCGTCCATTTATACATCGGGCGAATACCGACGGTGTACCATTCGGTCCCCAGGTCGTTATCCATGTCGAGGTTCTGGTACATACCGACGTACATCAGGTCCCACTTGTCGCCCAAGGAGATTGCACCGTGGTCCAGCACGCGGAACAGGCTACCGTTGTTATTCACAACGTTGTTGGCATAGTTGGTTTTAACGCCAGTAACGGGATCTTCAATGGTCGTAGTGGAAGAACCATAAGAACCCTGGTTCAGGCCTTTGCCCTGGGTGGTCATGGAATCTGTGGCGTACTGAACGACAAACTTGTTGTAGCCCTTCAGCATGCTCTGGGTATGTTCAGCGGTGAACATCCAACCATCTTTAGATGCGCCGTCCGCCAGCCTGTAATCATCGGTGGTATTCGCGCGACCATAGTCAACGCCCAGTTCCAACATCCCATCCGGGTTAGTTGCCAACTGCGCTAAACGAACGTCAAAGACATCGTTCGCGGTGTCTTTGGTACGATCATAGATATTCTGGCTGCTGAAAGCGTATGAACCACCCGCTTCCTGTGAACGGCTCGCTGCCAAAGACAGTTTACCGAAGCCCAGATCGATGTTTTCAATACCGGCGCCAGGACCTGAAATATCCCAGTAGTAGAAGTCGATCATGTGTACGTCATGACGCTGGTAGAAGCGCTTACCGGCCCAGATAGTGGAGCCTGGCAGCCATTCGATCAGGTTTTTACCCTGCACGTTTGCTTCACGGAATGCCGGGTCTGTGCCTTCCCAGTCATTCTGCTGTGCGACGGAGTAAGCAACGTTGGTGTCGAAGTAGAAGCTCTTATCGCCTTCTTTCCACACTTCCTGACCTAATTTGATTTCCGCATAGGTTTCACATTCGTTACCGAGACGGTATTTACTTTGTGCACCGGTTGCCTGGAAACACTGTTGTTCACCGCCACTCCCTGTCCAGCCAATACCGGAACGAGCGTAACCGTGGAAATCTACAGCCATTGCCTGAACAGACATAATGCCTGCTGCTACAGCAACCGCCAGAGGGAGTTTGCGCAGAGTAATCATCGTTCTATCTCCTGAGATCATTGCTTTTCTTTAAACGCGTCCCCCTTCGGGCTGCCTCTTTGTTGGCTGCGTTCTTTCACCCCAGTCGCGTACTCTTTGTACACTCCCGGGGATTCATTTACTTGCCGCCTCGATGTAGCTTCGAATGGCTTTGCGTTTCGTTTTTTATGGGGACCTTAAACGCCCGGCTCTTGATGCAACCGACGACATGCAGTGCCATCCTCACGGAACAGATGGCAACGCTCTGGCGGCAGGCCGATGGCGAATGTGGCACCCTCTTCTACCAACACCACGTCGTTCTGGCGGTAAACCAGGTTTTGACGGATGGCGGGGATCTGGATATGAATTTGAGTTTCGTGACCAAGCTGCTCGACCACCTGCACTTCACCTTCGAGGGTGACATCGGCGATATCGCTGGGCAGCAGATGTTCCGGGCGGATACCTAAAGACATGTTGGCACCAACCTGTACCGCATGGCTGTCCACTGGTAGCCATATTTGCTGGCGGTTGGGCAGTTCAACCTGCACCTGATCGATGGCCGTCCCGGTGACTTTCACCGGCAGGAAGTTCATCTTCGGCGAGCCAATAAACCCGGCAACAAAGCGGTCAGCCGGATAGTGGTATAGCTCCAGCGGTTTGCCGACCTGCGCCACGCGACCAGCATCCAGCACCACAATTTTGTCGGCCAGCGTCATCGCTTCGACCTGATCGTGGGTGACGTAAATCATCGTGCGGCCAAGACGTTTATGCAGACGGGAGATTTCAATTCGCATTTGCACACGCAGAGCGGCGTCGAGGTTCGACAGCGGTTCATCCAGCAGGAATACGCGCGGCTCGGCAACCAGCGTTCGGCCAATCGCCACACGCTGACGTTGCCCGCCGGAAAGCGCTTTCGGTTTACGCTCCAGCAGGTGCGCAAGTTGCAGAACTTCCGCGACCTGATTCACGCGCTGATTCATCACCTCTTTTTTTGCGCCAGCCAGTTTGAGGCCAAACGACATGTTTTCTGCGACGGATAAATGGGGATACAACGCGTAGGACTGAAAGACCATGCCCACGCCGCGTTCGGCGGGGGGAATGTCGTTCATCCGGGTCTCCCCGATAAACAGGTCGCCACTGGTGATGGTTTCAAGTCCGGCGATCATACGCAGCAAGGTCGACTTACCGCAGCCTGACGGTCCGACAAACACCACGAATTCCCCTTCGTGAATGTCGAGATTGATATCTTTCGATACCACCACGTCACCCCAGGCTTTCGTTACATTTCGCAGCTGTACGCTCGCCATGCCCTTCTCCCTTCGTTACAACCTGTCATCGACAGCAACATTCATGATGGGCTGACTATGCGTGATCCCTTGACTGCGTGAATCCTCCACCCCCGGCTTTTTTATGGGGGAGGAGGCGGGAGGATGAGAGAACAGCGTCTGAGACCCGGGCCGTACGCCGCGGAGGAATTTCGTGATGCAGCCTGCAAAAATCAGTGGGTTTTTATGTGCGCCAGTACGCAATACTCACATTTATGTAACACAGATCACATAAAGAGCGGGTGGGGCGTAGGGGTAAGGAGGATGGAAAGAGGTTGTCGTATAAAGAAACTAGTAACCGTTAAGCCACCTCTGCAAAATCACCAAACAGGATGGGAACTATGAAAATCAAAACTGGCGCATGCATCCTCGCATTGTCTGCATTAACGACGATGATGTTTTCCGCCTCGGCTCTCGCCAAGATTGAAGAAGGTAAGCTGGTTATCTGGATTAACGGCGACAAAGGCTATAACGGCCTCGCTGAAGTGGGCAAAAAATTCGAGAAAGACACCGGTATCAAAGTCACCATTGAGCACCCGGACAAACTGGAAGAGAAGTTCCCACAGGTTGCCGCGACTGGCGACGGCCCGGACATCATCTTCTGGGCACATGACCGTTTTGGCGGCTACGCTCAGTCTGGCCTGCTGGCTGAAATCACCCCAGATAAAGCGTTCCAGGACAAACTCTATCCGTTCACCTGGGATGCCGTACGCTATAACGGCAAACTGATTGCCTACCCGATCGCGGTTGAAGCGCTGTCGTTGATTTATAACAAAGACCTCGTTCCGAACCCGCCAAAAACCTGGGAAGAAATTCCTGCACTGGATAAAGAACTGAAGGCGAAAGGAAAATCCGCGCTGATGTTCAACCTGCAAGAACCGTACTTCACCTGGCCGCTGATTGCCGCCGACGGCGGTTACGCGTTCAAGTTTGAAAACGGCAAGTACGACGTGAAAGACGTGGGCGTGGACAACGCGGGCGCAAAAGCGGGTCTGACCTTCCTGGTTGATCTGATCAAGAACAAACACATGAACGCGGATACCGATTACTCCATCGCCGAAGCGGCCTTTAACAAAGGTGACACCGCGATGACCATCAACGGTCCGTGGGCGTGGTCCAACATCGATAAGAGCAAGGTGAATTACGGCGTTGCCCTGCTGCCAACCTTCAAGGGTAAACCGTCCAAACCGTTCGTGGGCGTTCTGAGCGCAGGTATCAACGCTGCCAGCCCGAACAAAGAACTGGCAAAAGAGTTCCTCGAAAACTACCTGCTGACCGATCAGGGTCTGGATGAAGTGAATAAGGACAAACCGCTGGGCGCGGTTGCGCTGAAATCCTTCCAGGATCAGTTAGCGAAAGACCCGCGTATCGCGGCCACCATGGATAACGCCCAGAAAGGCGAGATCATGCCGAACATCCCGCAGATGTCCGCATTCTGGTATGCCGTTCGTACCGCAGTGATCAACGCTGCCAGCGGCCGTCAGACCGTCGATGCCGCGCTGAAAGATGCACAAGGTCGTATCACCAAGTAATACGGTTTCCCTTATTTCTTAGGGAATCAGGTTTATTGAATACGTTGTTACGCGAAATCATTCGCGCTACATCGAGGCGGCAAGGAGGCAAATCCCCAGGAGCTTACATAAGTAAGTGACTGGGGTGAGCTTCCGCAGCCAACAAAGAGGTAGTGCGAAGGATAAAGCGTAAAGAGGATTGATCCCCATGGATGTCATTAAAAAGAAACACTGGTGGCAAAGCGACCGGCTGAAATGGTCAGTGATGGGTCTGCTTGGGCTGCTGGTCGGTTACCTTGTTGTTTTGATGTATGCTCAGGGGGAGTACCTGTTTGCCATCATGACGCTGATTTTAAGCTCTGCTGGCCTGTATATTTTTGCTAACCGTAAAGCCTACGCCTGGCGCTATGTTTACCCAGGCGTTGCAGGGATGGGGCTGTTTGTCCTGTTTCCGCTAATTTGTACTATCGCAATTGCCTTTACCAACTACAGCAGCACCAACCAACTGACCTTTGAACGTGCTCAGGAAGTCCTGATGGACCGTTCTTATCAGGCGGGGAAAACCTACAACTTCGGCCTGTATCCGGCGGGTACGGAGTGGCAACTGGCCCTCACCGACGGTGAAACTGGCAAGAATTATCTCTCCGACGCCTTTAAATTTGGCGGCGAACAGAAACTGCAGTTGAAAGAAGCCGAAGCGCTGCCAACGGGCGAACGTGCGACGCTGCGTGTCATTACGCAAAATCGCCAGGCGTTAACCCAACTCACCGCCATCCTGCCGGATGAAAGCAAAGTGATTATGAGTTCACTGCGCCAGTTTTCCGGCACGCAGCCACTCTATACGCTCGCTGATGACGGCACGCTTACCAACAGCCAAAGCGGCGTAAAATACCGCGCCAACAACGATATTGGTTATTATCAGGCAATTAACGCTGACGGTAGCTGGGGTAACGAAAAACTCAGCCCAGGCTATACCGTAGCCATCGGTTGGGACAACTTCGCCCGCGTATTTACCGACGAAGGCATTCAGAAACCGTTCTTCGCCATCTTTGTCTGGACGGTGGTCTTCTCCGTTCTGACCGTGATCCTCACCGTGGCCGTGGGGATGGTACTGGCCTGTCTCGTACAGTGGGAGTCTCTCAAAGGCAAAGCGATTTACCGTGTCCTGCTGATTCTGCCGTATGCCGTACCGTCGTTTATTTCGATTCTGATTTTCAAAGGGCTGTTCAACCAGAGCTTCGGTGAAATCAACATGATGCTGAGCGCGCTGTTTGGCATCAAACCGGCCTGGTTCAGCGACCCAACCACCGCGCGTTCGATGATTATTATCGTCAACACCTGGCTTGGTTACCCGTACATGATGATCCTGTGCATGGGTCTGCTTAAAGCGATCCCTGACGACCTGTATGAAGCGTCGGCGATGGATGGTGCAGGTCCGTTCCAGAACTTCTTTAAGATTACGTTGCCGCTGCTGATTAAGCCGCTGACGCCGCTGATGATCGCCAGCTTCGCCTTTAACTTTAACAACTTCGTGCTGATTCAACTGTTGACCAACGGTGGTCCAGACCGTCTTGGTACCACCACGCCAGCAGGCTATACCGACCTGCTCGTGAGCTACACCTACCGTATCGCCTTCGAAGGCGGCGGTGGTCAGGACTTCGGTCTGGCGGCGGCGATTGCCACGCTGATCTTCCTGCTGGTCGGTGCGCTGGCCATCGTGAACCTGAAAGCCACGCGTATGAAGTTTGATTAAGGGAGACAACGAACATGGCTATGGTACAACCCAAATCTCAGAAACTGCGTCTCTTAACAACGCACTTGCTGCTGCTGATTTTCATTGCAGCGATCATGTTCCCGCTGCTGATGGTTATCGCTATCTCGCTGCGTGAAGGTAACTTTGCCACCGGCAGCCTGATCCCGGAAAACATCTCCTGGGAACACTGGAAACTGGCGCTGGGCTTTAGCGTTGAGCATGCGGATGGCCGCGTGACGCCGCCGCCGTTCCCGGTGCTGTTATGGCTGTGGAACTCGGTAAAAGTAGCCACCATTACCGCGATCGGTATCGTGACGCTTTCCACCACCTGCGCTTACGCCTTTGCCCGTATGCGTTTCCCGGGCAAAGCAACCCTGCTGAAAGGGATGCTGATATTCCAGATGTTCCCGGCGGTGCTGTCTCTGGTCGCGTTGTACGCTTTGTTTGACCGCCTGGGCCAGTACATTCCGTTTATTGGTCTGAACACTCACGGCGGCGTGATCTTCGCCTATCTCGGCGGTATTGCGCTGCATGTGTGGACGATTAAGGGCTATTTCGAAACCATCGACGGTTCGCTGGAAGAAGCGGCCGCGCTGGATGGCGCAACGCCGTGGCAGGCATTCCGCCTGGTGTTGCTACCGCTTTCCGTTCCGATTCTGGCGGTCGTGTTTATTCTGTCTTTCATTGCCGCGATTACCGAAGTACCGGTCGCATCACTGCTGCTGCGTGATGTGAACAGCTATACCCTTGCGGTAGGTATGCAGCAGTACCTCAATCCACAGAACTATTTGTGGGGCGACTTTGCCGCCGCAGCTGTACTTTCAGCCATTCCGATCACTCTGGTGTTCCTGCTGGCACAGCGCTGGCTGGTCAACGGACTGACGGCGGGTGGTGTGAAAGGTTAAGTTTTACCGAAGTAACTGCCCGGCAACGGGCAATGCCACTGCAACCCTCAACTTATGTTATCCCAACCTGTGACTGTTATTCGGCGCTCTACGGAGCGCCCTTTTTTTATGTTATTTTGCATTACGCTTACGATTATTTCCTTTCGTGCCCCCCATCACTGCAAATCAATTTTTCGCCTGAAACTCGACAAATTAAACAGAATTAAGATCACAGAAAAGACAAAACATAATTGCAATGTAAAAAATGATAATTGTCTTCCCTGCCTGTTAAATTCACCATCACCGCACTGATCAAAAGAGCTGTACCCTTTAAGGCAGGTCTGAATGAACACTCAATATAATTCCAGTTATATTTTTTCGATTACATTAGTCGCAACATTAGGAGGGCTATTATTCGGCTATGACACGGCTGTCATTTCCGGAACGGTAGAATCCTTAAATACCGTATTTGTCGCCCCACAACACTTAAGTGAATCCGCTGCCAACTCGCTGTTAGGTTTTTGCGTCGCCAGTGCGTTGATTGGTTGCATCATCGGCGGCGCGCTGGGCGGCTATTGCAGTAACCGGTTTGGTCGTCGGGACTCGCTGAAAATCGCCGCCCTGCTGTTCTTTATTTCCGGCATTGGATCCGCCTGGCCAGAATTAGGCTTTACGACGATTAATCCAGATAACGCGGTACCTGTTTATTTAGCCGGATACGTTCCCGAATTTGTTATTTATCGCATCATTGGTGGTATTGGGGTAGGTTTAGCCTCAATGCTCTCACCAATGTATATTGCTGAACTGGCACCCGCACATATTCGTGGGAAACTGGTGTCATTTAACCAGTTCGCCATTATTTTTGGTCAACTATTGGTGTATTGCGTTAACTATTTTATCGCTCGTTCAGGTGACGCTAACTGGCTGAATACTGATGGCTGGCGATATATGTTTGCGTCCGAAAGTATTCCCGCTCTGCTATTTTTACTGCTGCTGTATACCGTACCAGAAAGCCCACGCTGGCTGATGGCGCGTGGTAGACATGAACAAGCGGAAGGTATTCTGCGCAAAATTATGGGGAGCACCCTCGCCGCCCAGGCCATACAGGAGATCAATCAGTCTCTGGAACATGGTCGTAAAACCGGCGGTCGACTGCTGATGTTTGGCGCAGGCGTTATCGTCATCGGCGTGATGCTGTCTATCTTCCAGCAATTCGTCGGTATTAACGTCGTGCTCTACTATGCCCCGGAAGTGTTTAAAACGCTGGGAGCCAGCACTGACGTGGCGCTGTTGCAGACCATTATTGTTGGCGTGATCAACCTAAGCTTTACCGTATTGGCGATCATGACGGTGGATAAATTTGGTCGCAAACCGCTGCAGATTATTGGCGCCTTAGGCATGGCCATCGGTATGTTCAGCCTCGGAACCGCCTTTTATACCCAGGCTTCCGGGCTGGTTGCGTTACTGTCGATGCTGTTTTATGTCGCCGCATTCGCCATGTCCTGGGGACCGGTTTGTTGGGTGCTGCTGGCCGAAATCTTCCCCAATGCAATTCGTGGCAAAGCGCTCGCCATTGCGGTTGCCGCGCAATGGCTGGCGAACTACTTCGTTTCCTGGACTTTCCCGATGATGGACAAAAATTCGTGGCTGATTTCCCATTTCCACAACGGTTTCTCCTACTGGATTTACGGTTGTATGGGCATTCTGGCCGCGCTGTTTATGTGGAAGTTTGTGCCGGAAACCAAAGGCAAAACGCTGGAAGAACTTGAAGAGCTGTGGGAGCCCGCAGCGGAGAAAACCCAGCCGGCCTCTGCGCAGTAATTCTTACCCAAAACACGCCGCAGCCTAATTGCGGCGTGTTGTCTTTTACTCTCGCTTCAGCCGTTTGGAATTACACAGCCACAGGGTGATCACCAGCAGCAGGATCGCCGCAGAATAGATCAGCACATCCATCGGCGCTTTATGATCGACAATGATCAGCCGCACAATCGCAGTGATCCCGATATAGACAAAGTAGCGCAGCGGAAAGTGAAAACCTGACTGAAAGTACTTCACAATCAGCGCGATAAATTCAAAGTAGAGAAAGTAAACCACCAGCCCTTCCACCAGTTCATATTTGCTGGTTTGTTCCGGCGCGAACAGCACATCCGCCAGATGCAACGTTTCTTTCCCGAGGAATACGACCAGGATCAGGCCCAGACTCAGCAACCCCAGATTCAACACGGTCTGTAAAATAGTGGAGATAAACTCCACGCGCGGACGAGATAGCGACGTCATAACAGCACCTCTTACTCAGTGGCGAGGTTCCTGTATAACGCAAAAATGTGACAGAGATCTACATTTTTTGTTTATATTTTGTGCAAGAAAGGTCAGCAGGGAATGATGAGTGTCACGACACATTTCACAGAATGAATTATGCAGCTAAGACAATCCGCTGTTCGCAACGTTACCTGCGGTGAGAACGTGGTGATCTATGAACCCGCAAATCTCTACGACTGCACATTGGGTGACAACGTTTTTGTCGGACCATTTGTTGAAATCCAGGGTAATACGCAGATTGGCGCAGACAGCAAAATTCAGTCACACACCTTCATCTGCGAATATGTCACCCTCGGCGCCCGCTGTTTTATCGGTCACGGCGTGATGTTCGCCAACGATATGTTTCGCGAAGGAAAACCCAATGCCGACCGCAACAGTTGGGGACGTATTACGATTGGCGACGATGTCTCGATCGGTAGCGGAGCGACCATTCTGGCGGTCACTATCTGTGATGGCGTGGTCGTCGGCGCGGGAAGCGTGGTGACCAAATCGATCACCGAGAAAGGCGTGTATGCGGGAAATCCGGCAAAATTATTACGTCGTTTATAGAGCCGGATAAGCGCAGGTCCCATCCGGCCATCTATCAGCGGAAGTTTTCACTCCTGTCGCTGGTCATGTCGTACAGACCAAACTTACGTCCAAGCTGCTGGCCGCCATCGCGTGTTAACGGCGTCCAGCCAATCGCCGCACGACTGCGGGTTGGGCCTGACGAGAACAGATCCAGCGGCACAGAAACGTACACCCCTTTGGTAAAATCACCCTCTCCGTACTCATCCGGCGAGGCGTCGGTGATGGTCGCATAACCACCCACCACTACGCCGCTGTCAAAGCGTTTCGCCACTTCCAGCGTTCCGCCCTTATCCCCCGCCAGATACTGCCCCACGCTGGCTTTCACCAGTACATCCTGGGCGAACGAAGGATTCCAGTAAGCCGTCAAATGCCCGGTCTTCACGCTGTAGTCGGTGAACTTCATCATGTCCTGCGCGCTACGCCAGTCACGCTGTTTCACGTAGTTGGCATCAACACCAAACGCCCAGTTGCTGTCCAGCGGGCGATACAGCACTTCTGCCCCCGCTCCGCCGTACATAGTTTCCAGATAGCCCCCGTAAACCTGTCCGTAGAACCCGTTTCCGAGTGACTGGAAGTAGTTGGCCTGCAGGTTATTCACGTAGACATCGTTTTGCACATACTCACGCACATGGGTACGCACGCGTGGTAAATGCGAATCCTGCGGCGGGTTGGTGTAGTTAAACTTGTCATAGTTATTGGCGAGGTTGGCGAACAAACTCCCGGTGGTCAGCAGATGATCGGTAACCCACAAATCCGCCGTTCCCATCACGCCCAACTGATACATATAGAAGTTTTCCGGGCCGCCCACCGACTGATTTAGCACTGGATCGATGTGGAAATTGAAGCGTGACTTATCAATATACCAGCCCTGCTCGGTCGTTTTCGGTACCTCGGGTTCGACGCGTTTTTGTGCCAGCTGAGTTTCATGGCCCAACGGCTCGCCTTCCAGATGGCGCTTGAGGCTGGAAACCTCCGTTTCGGTCGTCACCTGCGGCAAGTTAAGGCGGTTTTCCGTAATGCGGATCGTGCGGATCCCATCGGGAAGATCGTTCATCACGATCCGGTTAGCACGCTCGATCCCTTCGCGCGAATCACGGTATTTCACCTGTTCACCCGTCACATACAGCGTATCGCCCTGCACCTGAATTTTAGGATCCGCCAGCCCGGCATTATATTTCAGCAGCGTTAACTGATTCGCCACCACCGAATGTTGCAGGATGGCATCCTGCGGCTGTGGTTGATATTTCGGGCGGGTATTGTCGTTATAGTTTGGTCGCAGATCGTTAAAGTTAGTCCGCAGCGTGACCCCAAACATCAAGGTGTTCCCGCGCTCATAGCTGAGGTTAACGTCGGCCCAATCGGTGACGCGATAAATAGCGCCGACGTTAAACTTGCTCTTCTGATCCAACTTGCCGGCAAAATCCTGCTGGTAATTATTACCTTCATACTCCAGTTTCAGGCGCAGCGGCTGCCAGGGAGTCTGATACTCTACGCCGCCAAACAGCGACGCCGGACCGTGGAACATCTGGCTACCGTCAATAGAACCGGCCTGCTTGTAGCTGTTATCGCGATGGCAGAATTTATCACTGTATGAGCAAAACGGGTTGCTAACGTTGCCGCTGGTCCCGAGATATCCCCAGCCAAGGCCGAGAGAGAAATCAAACGGGCCCCAGGCTTTGTTCGCCACCACATACTCCGCATCAAACAGTCCGGTACCACCGATATCCCGCGCGCCAACCGCTACCTGCGGCATCCAGTAGCTCTCTTCCCACAGGCGAAGTTTGAGATCAAAAGCCTTATCTTTATAAGTCTGATCGCCAGAAAACGACTCCACGCCGCTGTATTTTTTGGTACGCACATCGGTATAGCGCAGGGTAGTTTCCAGCCAGGGGAAGAGTTGTACCGACGCAGAGTAGTAACGGTATTGATCGTTATCGCGGTAGTTAAGGCTCATTTCGCCTTCACGCGCCATGCGTGCGGTTGGGGTTTGCAGCAGTCCCACGCCGCCAAAATCGGACTGGGAAGGTCCAATGGGCGCGGGCCAGGTTTCACCGTGGCAGGCAACGCTTACGCCCAACGCCAGTAAGCTGAGCAGATAAGTTTTTCTCATTATTCGGGTATCCGCTGGGTCAGGGTGCGAAGAATGTCGGCATTGATTTCATCCGGGGTGCTGCGCCAAACAGCATCAGAGAGCCCGACAAAAATGATGCTGCCGGGCATCGGCTCAACGTGATGTTTGTTCCAGTAGGCGACCGGGACTTTTTGCGTGCGTCCGTCGGGATAGATGACCCAGGCATAGCTACGATCTGCGCCGCTGAGCCGACGTTGCCCATCGAGATAGCTGGCGATATCGCGCCCGGGCATAAACGGTTGTTTACCCGGATGACTTAGCAGGCCAAACAGCGTTATATCCGTTGGCTGCGGTCCGACCCACAGCGTGTAATTGCCCTGCAACGGCGGGTTGCCTCGCTCACTGACGCGCACAACATCCGGGTCGAGATTAATCTTCTGTCTGCCGGTCACCTTCAGCGCCTGAATTTGTTGGCGTAATGCGTTGATAGCCGCGGCATCGTCACCGCTTTCTTCAGCGCTGAGCATCGCCAGACGAGCCAGTAATGCCTGCTGCTGACGCTCTGCCTCCATCGTTGTCCGCTCTTCGCTGATAACCGCTCCTGGCCACCAGCTATTACTCAACCGCGGCTGCCCAACCAGGTCGAGCAGATGTTCGGCCCCGGTCAACGTTTTTGGCTCTTCGCTGGCGGAGGTAAAGACCTTAACGCTACCCGCAGCAAAAACTGACGCTGCGCTCAGGCTCAATAGCAGCGCCACAACGGCTCGTTTCATCATGATTTTGCCGCCTTAATCAGCGTGGTTTTCACCGGGAAGTAACGTGCGCCAAGATACTGTTCCGATTGGCGAATCTGCCCTTCGCTGTCGATCCAGTAGCGGTTATGCCAGCGCGTTTGATCGGTGGTGACTTCTTCGTCAAGGATTCGTACTGGCGTATCTTCGCTACCAACCTTAATGGTGTCAGTGCCATCCCATTCGAAAACCGAGCGGGCGGTGGCATAGCGCACCTGCTGATGTTCGGTCCAGCCCATCGTGCGGGTCCACGTTGCCCCGTCAACTATCTGGTTTGGTTTGATGAGCGGGTCTGCCGCGAGATTATTCACCTCGATCAGGTTATCCCCGCCGAGATGCGTTTTCACCATGCGCCCAGACTGCGTGACGAGAATGGCCCGATCCTGAGTCACCCATTTCTGCTGTCCGTTTTCCGCGAACGCGAGTACCACAAACAGTTGTGGGCCGCCGTTGAGCTGCATGTACTGGCTGGCGTAGGGCATGTTTTTGATTTCATCGTCCGTCATCTGTACGCCGGGAGTACCAAACACGCTATCCCATAGCGAATGACCCAGCCCTTCGGTGGTGGCTGAGCACGCCTGTAATAACAGGCAAACCATTATCAGCGCTGGTCGCTTCACGACATTTCTCCGCAGCGGCAAAATAACCACACCGAAGTGTGGTTAGAATTAAACGTACCGGTATTACTGGGTACTGGTGGTTGTGGTGGTTGTGGTTCCTGTGTTAGAACCATCACCGCCACCGGTTGCCGCAAGGGCAACCCCCACCGCAGAACTTACGGTGCTCACGCTGGTTGCGGAGGAACTTCCTGCCGAAACCGACGCGGCAGCCGACCCTGCAGCCTCACCCACCTGAACGGGGGCAGCATAGACAGAAGTCGCCGCAAGCGCAGATATAGCCCAAAGGCCATACAGAACTTTTTTCATCACAAATTCCCTTCATTGTATGAATGGAGATTTACCCAAAAGAATTTCGGGCGAGATCGAGTATACACAAGCCAAAGTGTGCAAATTACGCCAGGCGGGAATTTAGGATAATTAGATAGCAAGAAATAAAATGATTAACGTAAGATAATTAATTCAATATAATCATAAAGTTAAAATACAAAAACAAAAACACAATATCCGGTAATTCTGAAAAAACCAGAAACACGATAACGTTGAATGAATTATTTTAGGATTAAGCTCAATAAAGGTGTAAAGCAAAAGCGTAGATATTCGGGAGCCAGATTATAAAAAAGCCGATATTAATATCGGCTTTTTTTATAAGTAATCTGCAAATTCATTCGAATTGCAGCAAGACGGCAAGATCGTTAATCCCCGGGAGCATAGATAGCTATGTGACCGGGGTTAACGAACGCAGCCAACAGCGCTGCGGCTCGAAGGAAGAAGCAGATTAACGCCAGGACTTATAACGGTTAATCAAACCGTTAGTTGAGCAATCATGGCTGGTGATTTCTTTATCATCATTCAGCTCTGGCAGAATGCGATTCGCCAGCTGTTTGCCCAGCTCAACGCCCCACTGGTCAAAGGTGAAGATATTCAGGATCGCGCCCTGAGTGAAGATTTTGTGCTCGTACAGCGCAATCAGCGCACCCAGGCTGAACGGTGTGATTTCGCGCAGCAGGATGGAGTTAGTTGGACGGTTACCTTCGAACACTTTGAACGGCACAACGTGGTCAAGCGTTGCAGGATCTTTACCCTGGTCGCGGTATTCCTGCTCAACCACTTCACGAGATTTACCAAAAGCCAGCGCTTCGGTCTGGGCGAAGAAGTTAGACAGCAGTTTCGGATGGTGATCCGACAGCGGGTTGTGGGTGATTGCCGGAGCGATGAAATCGCACGGAACCATTTTGGTACCCTGATGAATCAGCTGGTAGAACGCATGCTGACCGTTAGTACCCGGCTCACCCCAGATGATTGGGCCTGTCTGGTAATCCACCGCATTGCCGTTACGGTCAACGTATTTACCGTTGGATTCCATATTGCCCTGCTGGAAGTAGGCCGCGAAACGGTGCATATACTGGTCGTACGGCAGAATCGCTTCGGTTTCAGCACCGAAGAAATTGTTGTACCAGATACCGATCAGCGCCAACAGCACCGGCAGGTTTTTCTCCGCCGGAGTGGTGGAGAAGTGTTTGTCCATGGCGTGCGCGCCAGAAAGCAGCTCAACAAAGTTGTCGAAGCCCACAGAAAGGATGATGGACAGACCGATTGCAGACCACAGAGAGTAACGACCGCCAACCCAGTCCCAGAACTCGAACATATTGGCGGTATCAATACCGAACTCGCCAACCGCTTTACCGTTAGTGGAGAGCGCTGCGAAGTGTTTGGCAACGTGCTTGTTGTCGCCAGCGGTCGCCAGGAACCAGTCGCGCGCGCTGTGGGCGTTAGTCATGGTTTCCTGAGTGGTGAAGGTTTTGGAAGCGACCAGGAACAGCGTAGTCTCCGGATTCACTTTCTTCAGCACTTCGGCAATGTGCGTACCATCGACGTTAGACACAAAATGCATGTTCAGGTGATTTTTGTACGGGCGCAGCGCTTCGGTCACCATGAACGGGCCGAGGTCTGAACCGCCGATACCGATGTTCACGACATCAGTAATGGCTTTACCGGTATAGCCTTTCCAGCTTCCGGAGATAATCGCTTCAGAGAAGGATTTCATCTTCTCCAGCACCGCGTTCACTTCCGGCATCACATCTTTGCCGTCAACGATGATTGGAGTGTTGCTACGGTTGCGCAGCGCCACGTGCAGCACGGCACGATCTTCAGTGCGGTTAATTTTCTCACCGGAGAACATGGACTTGATGGCGCCTGCCAAATCGGTCTCTTTCGCCAGATCCTGCAGTTTAGCCAGCGTCTCTTCAGTGATGCGGTTTTTGGAGAAATCCACCAGCATCAGATCGTCAAACGTTGCGGAAAATTTAGCGAAACGATCGCCATCTTTCGCGAACAGATCCGCGATAGTAACGTCTTTCATCTCTTCAAAGTGTTTTTGTAGTGCCTGCCAGGCTGAGGTCTGCGTTGGATTGATGTTTTTCATTAGCAATACTCTTCTGATTTTGAGAATTGTGACTGAGATCGATTGTAACGCCAGTCACAGAAAAGTGTGATTGTTTTAATGCCATCGCCCTTGTATCCATCGAACCGGGGTAAAAAGTATAGATGTTATAAGCGCTGTTACTGAACGGAAACGCAGCATGAAAAATCCGCATAATCCCAGCGTTGACAGTGCAAGCTACACATTTTATTTATAAATACGGTATTTGCATTTGCGCCTGCACCGGTTTTCGTTCTGCCTTATGTGCCATGGTCGCTCTATTCATTCCCTGACACGAGGTAGTTATGACTGATGTAGTTGTCTCCAAGTTTGGCGGTACCAGCGTGGCGGATTTTGATGCCATGAATCGCAGCGCTGATGTGGTGCTTTCTGATGCTAACGTCCGTGTAGTGGTACTTTCCGCTTCCGCTGGAATTACCAACCTGCTGGTCGCACTGGCTGAAGGGCTGGAGCCAACCGAGCGCTTCGAAAAACTCGACGCCATTCGTCAAATTCAATTCAATATTCTGGAACGCCTGCGTTATCCAAACGTAATTCGTGAAGAGATTGAACGTCTGCTGGAAAACATCACCACGCTGGCAGAAGCGGCGTCACTGGCGACCTCAACCGCCCTGACCGACGAACTGGTCAGCCACGGTGAACTGATGTCTACCCTGTTGTTCGTCGAAATCCTGCGTGAACGCAACGTACAAGCGCAGTGGTTTGACGTGCGTAAAGTGATGCGCACCAACGATCGTTTTGGTCGCGCAGAACCCGACGTCGCGGCGCTGGCTGAACTGGCAACGCTTCAGTTGGCCCCGCGTCTGAGCGAAGGTCTGGTAATCACTCAGGGTTTTATCGGCAGCGAAGGCAAAGGCCGCACCACCACGTTGGGGCGCGGCGGTAGCGATTATACAGCCGCCCTGCTGGCCGAAGCGCTGCACGCAACGCGCGTCGATATCTGGACCGATGTTCCAGGCATTTACACTACCGATCCGCGCGTTGTTCCTGCTGCGCAGCGTATTGATGAAATCGCCTTTGAAGAGGCCGCTGAAATGGCGACCTTTGGCGCGAAAGTGCTGCACCCGGCAACCCTGTTGCCGGCCGTACGTAGCGATATCCCGGTATTTGTTGGCTCCAGCAAGGATCCAAAAGCAGGCGGTACGCTGGTCTGCAATAAAACCGCGAATCCACCGCTGTTCCGTGCGCTGGCGCTACGCCGTAAGCAGACGCTGCTGACGCTGCATAGCCTGAATATGCTGCACTCTCGCGGCTTTTTAGCAGAAGTGTTCGGCATCCTTGCACGCCACAATATCTCGGTAGATTTAATTACCACATCTGAAGTCAGCGTAGCGCTGACGCTGGATACCACCGGTTCAACCTCCACCGGCGATACGCTGTTAACGCAGTCTCTGCTGATGGAACTGTCTGCCCTGTGCCGGGTTGAAGTCGAAGAAGGCCTGGCGCTGGTGGCGTTGATTGGCAACGACCTGTCCAAAGCCTGCGGGGTGGGTAAAGAGGTGTTTGGTGTACTGGAGCCGTTCAACATCCGCATGATTTGCTACGGCGCGTCCAGCCATAAC
The DNA here is from genome assembly GCF_030336655.1 of Citrobacter sp. Cb041. Lineage (NCBI taxonomy): Bacteria > Pseudomonadati > Pseudomonadota > Gammaproteobacteria > Enterobacterales > Enterobacteriaceae > Citrobacter > Citrobacter sp. Cb041. The sequence continues at coordinate 74,973 of NZ_JAOWDD010000020.1, forward strand.
CTGTGCTTCCTGGTGCCCGGTAGCGAAGCCGAACAGGTGGTACAGAAGCTACATCATAATTTGTTTGAATAATATTTCATCACGCGATAAACAATAACTATAGCCGGGCTCGAACCCGGCTTTTTTATAACAACACAACACATTTCAATCGCAAGGAAGATAACATGCTCGCTACTCTCACGCGGCTGTTCCCGTTATGGGCGCTGCTGCTCTCTGTTATTGCGTATTACACGCCCTCCACCTTTACGCCTGTCGGGCCATTCGTACCGTCGTTGCTGATGCTGATCATGTTCGGCATGGGCGTTCACCTGAAGGTGGACGACTTTAAACGCGTACTCTCACGCCCCGCTCCGGTCGCGGCGGGTATTTTCTTGCACTATCTGGTGATGCCGCTCGCCGCATGGATTTTGGCGCTGGCATTTAATATGCCGCCGGAACTGTCGGCAGGGATGGTGCTGGTCGGTAGCGTCGCCAGCGGAACGGCATCGAACGTCATGATCTATCTGGCAAAAGGTGATGTGGCGCTCTCCGTGACTATTTCATCGGTTTCAACGCTGGTCGGCGTTGTCGCCACGCCGCTGCTGACACGGCTGTATGTCGACGCGCATATCCAGGTGGATGTGATGGGTATGCTGCTGAGTATTCTGCAGATAGTGGTCATTCCGATTGCTTTGGGGCTGGTCATTCACCATCTGTTCCCACGCGTCGTAAAAGCCGTGGAACCGTATCTGCCGGCGTTTTCTATGCTGTGCATCCTGGCGATCATCAGCGCCGTCGTGGCGGGTTCCGCCTCGCACATTGCGTCCGTCGGCTTTGTGGTGATTATCGCCGTGATCCTGCATAACACCATTGGCTTGCTCGGCGGCTACTGGGGCGGAAAACTGTTTGGTTTCGACGAGTCAACCTGTCGTACGTTGGCTATTGAAGTGGGCATGCAGAATTCAGGGCTTGCCGCTGCGCTGGGCAAAATCTACTTTGGCCCGCTTGCGGCGCTGCCCGGCGCGTTGTTCTCGGTCTGGCATAACCTTTCCGGTTCGCTGCTGGCAGGTTACTGGTCCGGTAAACCGATTGAAGAAAAAGAACGCCGCTAATTGGCGGCGGTAGGCCGGATAGCGGCTAACACCTTATCCGGCCTACCCAGCCTCTGCACTTTGCCGTACACTGCGAATATCGGCTAACAGAGGGCACCCTTATGGCACTCCCCCGCATAACCCAAAAAGAGATGACCGAGCGCGAACAGCGTGAACTGAAAACGCTGCTCGACCGCGCGCGCATTGCGCATGGTCGACTGCTGACCAACGCTGAGACCAACAGCATCAAGAAAGAGTACATCGATAAACTGATGGCCTTGCGCGAAGCAGAAGCTAAAAAAGCCCGCCAGTTGAAGAAAAAGCAGGCTTATAAACCGGATGCGGAAGCATCATTTTCCTGGTCAGCGAATACGCCAACGCGCGGCAGACGTTAACGCCCTTTCTTCTTACGCCCCGGCGAGGTAAAACGCTTCCCGTTTGCCGCCGGGCGCGATTTCTCTTTCTCTGCCGATTTTTCGATTTTCACCACCGGGCGCTTAATGCCTGCGGTTTTTGGCTTCGCTTTCGCCTTCGGTTTGGCTTCTGAGGACGAGTTCTCAATCAGCTTGAACAGGTCGATCAGTTCGTCATCCGTCAGGTCGCGCCATTCACCCAGCGGCAGGCCGGACAGACCAACGTTCATGATACGTGTACGCTCAAGCTTAGTAACTTCATAGCCAAAGTGCTCGCACATACGACGGATCTGGCGGTTCAGCCCCTGAATCAGCGTGATACGAAACACAAACGGCGCTTCTTTCTTGACCTTACATTTCTTGGTAACGGTGCCAAGGATTGGCACACCGGCACTCATCCCACGGATAAAGTCATCAGTGACCGGCTTATCTACCGTCACCAGATACTCTTTTTCGTGATCGTTACCGGCACGCAGGATTTTATTCACCAGGTCGCCGTGGTTGGTCAGAAAGATAAGCCCCTGGGAATCTTTGTCCAGACGACCGATTGGGAACACGCGCTTGCTGTGGTTAACGAAATCAACAATGTTGTCGCGTTCGCTGTCTTCAGTGGTGCTGACAATCCCTACCGGCTTGTTCAGCGCGATAAAAACCAGATCTTCCGCTTCACGCGGCTCAATCAACCGACCATTCACTTTTACGACGTCGCCAGGCATCACCTGATCGCCAATGGTGGCGCGTTTACCATTCAGGAAGACATTCCCTTGTTCGATAAAGCGATCCGCCTCGCGGCGCGAGCAGATTCCGCTTTCACTGATGTATTTATTTAATCGGATGGATGAGTCGGGCAGCATAATTTCTCCTTTGACAGCGAAATATACCCTACCTTGCGGGGGATAAAAAAGCAGAGCGTGAAAATGTGCTATCGCATCTGATTACGTAATGCCTGCGGGCTGATTCCAAATCGTTTTTGAAAGTGGTAACGCAAAGAGTTTGCGCTGCCGAACCCGGTTTGCTGCGCGATCTGCTCAATACTGATATGGGATGTATTGAGCGCCTGCTGCGCACGGTTTAGCCGTTCATTCATCAGCCAACGTGCGGGAGTAAGCCCCGTTGACTCCTGAAATCGCCGCATCAACGTTCGGGGACTCATACCGACCTGGCTGGCCAGAGCGTCAAGGGTATGCTTCTGCGCGATATTGTTATGTAACCAGTCAAGCAAAAGACCAAAACGCTGGCTTTCCCGACTGCGGGCAACAGGACGCAGTTGCTGCTGAGTCTGGCTGCCATCCCTGTGGGGCTGCAGCACCAGGCGACGGGCCACGTTATTGGCAACCTCAAGTCCAAAATCAGTGCGTACCACATGCAAACATAAATCAATCCCTGCCGCACTACCTGCCGAAGTGAGCACGTCGTGGTCACCGACATACAGGACATCTTCCACGACGTTGATGGCGGGAAAGCGTCGCTGGAGTTCACTGACGTAACGCCAGTGCGTCGTCGCCTTACGGTCATCCAGCAAACCTGCCGCAGCCAGAACAAATACACCAGAACAGATAGAGATGATTCGACAACCGCGTTGATGTGCTTCACGAAGCGCATCGCATAATGCTTCCGGGACCGGTGAGCTCACGTCACGCCAGCCAGGAATGACAATAGTGTCTGCTTCCTGCAGCAATTCATATCCACCGTCCACCACGATACGAACCCCACCAGTTGCCCTTAATTCACCTTGATCAACCGAAGCCACGGCAAAACGATACCAGCTCTCTCCCAGTTCAGGTCGCGGAAGCCCAAAAACTTCCACTGCGACGCCAAACTCGAAAGTACATAGCCCGTCATAAGCGAGTGCAACGACCAACGGGCGAGAAGATGTTGTCATGATCCTGGCGGAATCTGTCATGGTCAGAGGGTGTTTCAAGGTTAATTTTTTGATGAGATAAGAGGTAACACAACAGCTGATTTCACCACAAGAGAAAACAACAATATGAGTACCGTAACTGATATTCCAGCCGCTTCATCTGCACAAGCTATCGCCCATTTCCAGCAACGTCTGAATATGGAGACGGATTGTTCTGACGTTCATTCCGCGATGGCTGCTGACGACAAAGATTTTGTGCTTTTACATGTAGTGGGGAGTGCAGAGAGTTTTTCTCGTTGTCATATCCCTGGCGCGATTCATCTTCCCCATCGACTGATAAATACGGAATCCTTGAAAAAATGGCCACAGGACACACTGTTTGTCGTCTATTGCGCTGGCCCACACTGTAACGGGGCCGATCGCGCGGCGCTGAAGTTGGCGCAGCTAGGTCGACCGGTGAAAATAATGATTGGTGGTATTAAGGGCTGGGAGGACGAAGGCCTGGCGTTTGCCACTACGCAAAAGGACGCTGTTTCAATAGATTGATCGTTGTTAAGTCTGAACGGGCTTTTCCAACAGGAGGTTGTGGTTAACCCGTTCGGCTTTCCCCCCCTTCCAACATCGTGAGCCATATCAGTAAGGCGTTACGCTGATAGTGGTAGCATTAGCGTGGTTTGTAATTTTCTGATTACATGGAGAAATGATGGAACTGCTTTTATTGAGTAACTCGACACTGCCGGGCAAAGGCTGGATGGAACATGCGCTACCACTGATTGCTGAGCAGCTGAATGGTCGCCGTACGGCGGTGTTTATTCCGTTCGCTGGCGTGACGCAAACCTGGGATGAATACACGGCGAAAACGACAGCCATCTTTGCGCCAATGGGCGTCAACGTTACTGGCATTCATACCGTTGCCGATCCGATCGCTGCCATTGAAAACGCAGAGCTGGTGATTGTCGGCGGGGGTAACACCTTCCAGTTACTGAAAGAGAGCCGCGAGCGCGGACTGCTGGCGCCGATTGTGGATGTCGTCAAACGCGGTGCGCTGTACATCGGCTGGAGCGCAGGTTCTAACCTCGCCTGCCAGACCATCCGCACCACCAACGACATGCCGATTGTCGATCCAAAAGGTTTTGATGCCCTGGGTCTGTTCCCGCTGCAGATTAACCCACATTTCACCAATGCGCTTCCGGAAGGCCACAAAGGCGAAACGCGTGAACAGCGTATTCGCGAGCTGCTGGTTGTGGCACCAGAGCTGACGGTGATTGGCTTGCCGGAAGGAAACTGGATTAAGGTGAGTAACGGCCAGGCGGTTCTTGGCGGTCCGAACACCACTTACGTCTTTAAAGCGGGTGAAGACGCGGTTGCCCTCGAAGCAGGTCACTGCTTCTAACCGACGTTGCCGGATAACGGCATAAATGCCTTATCCGGCCAACCGGTCCACCTCACTCAATAATCGTCGCGCTCATCGTCCTCATCCGGCTGTTCCAGCACGCTATAGGCCACGGAACAAAACAGCGAGTTCAGACGCTGCATATCGCCCAGCAGCGCCAGGTGCAAGGAGCTGGTCTCGATGCTCTGCACGTTCTGCTGATGCAGACGGTCAACGTGCGCATGCGAATAACGACGGTTGAGAATACGGAAACGGTGCTTGCTACGGCGCAGACGACGGGCGCTGGTCACGTCACCTGAGAAGAACACCGACATCGCCAGCTGCAGATTGCTGAGCAGCTGATCGAAGAGCGCATCCAGCTCTTTCAATCCTTCCACGGAGAATGCGCGACGGGCAGCCAGCGACTTATCCGCTATCTCACTGCCCATACGTTCGACAATATCGGAAGCCTGCTCGAGGTTAAGCGACATTTCGATAATCTCCGCCCAACGGCGTGATTCCTCTTCCGCCAGTTCATCCTTTGGCATCCGCGCCAGATAGAGCTTAATTGCCGTGTATAGCACGTTAATGTCGTCCGCCATCCTGCGCAGCTCTTTCTCTTCACGCGGCTCGCCGTGCATCACCTTCTTCAGCCCGTCCATCATCTGCTCCATCGCGTCGCCGATGCGCAGAGCTTCACGAGCGGCATTGGCCAGGGCCAGCGTCGGCGTATCCAGCGCACTGACGTCCAGATGCTTGGGCTTCAGATGCGCATCCAGCTCCGGCTCATCGCGGATGATGCGCTTACAAAAACGCGCCATCGGTTCTGCGAACGGCACCATCGCCACGCAGCGCACCAGGTTGTAGAAGACATGGAAGTAAATAACCAGTTCAGATTTCGGTAACGGCAGTTCATCCATCAGATTGGCCAGCGGATGAACAAACGGCAGGATAATCAGGCTTCCCACCAGCTTAAACAGCAGGCTACCGAGCGCCACACGGCGGGCGGCGGCGTTAGCGGCGCTGTTATTAAGCATCGCCAGCAGGCCAGAGCCGAGGTTGGCGCCAATCACCAGACACAACGCCACCGGGAACGAGATAATGCCTGCCGCGGTCAGCGTTGCCGTCAGCAGCACCGCCGCAAGGCTGGAGTAACTGATAATCGCGAACATAGCGCCAATCAGCGCATCCAGCATGATATCGCCGGTGAGCGAGGCGAAAATAACCTGTACGCCGTTAGCCTGGGTGATCGGTGTTACCGCCTGCACAATCAGTTCCAGCGCCAGTAAAATCAACCCCAGTCCAATACCAACCCGCCCCAGTTGCCCCACACGGGACTGCTTACGTCCGAGAAAGAAGATCACGCCGATAAAAATCAGCAGTGGCGACAGCCAGGAGAGATCGAAGGTCAGGATACGCGCCATCAGCGCGGTCCCGACGTCGGCGCCGAGTACAATCACCAGCGCAGGGGTGAGCGCGACGAGGTCCTGCGCGACAAACGAGGTCACCAGCATGGTGGTGGCGTTGCTGCTTTGTACCAGCGCCGTCACGCCGATACCCGCACAAAAGGCGAGCGGCTTCTTTTCAACACTACGGCTGAGTACGGTACGCAAGCGGGCGCCGAAGACGCGCATCACGCCGGTGCGCACAATATGAGTACCCCAAACCAGCATAGAGACAGCAGAAAGCAGGTGTAACAGAGTTAGCACGGAATCAGGTTCTCCTTATCGTTATATGTTCCTGAGGTTCATAGCGATGACATAACACCTGATGACGCCACGCTTATCAGGCCGACAAAAATGTGCCATCCGGCAAGCACTACCGATGAACGTTCTTTCAGTATAAGGGTTTAAACGTAATAAAGAGACAAGGCACTCATTGAGTGCCCTGTTTGTTGTAAATAAAGATGACAGTTTTGTGAATCAGTCAGCGTCATAGCCCAGATTAGGCGCTAACCAACGTTCGACTTCCGCCACGCTCATGCCTTTACGGAAGGCGTAATCTTCAACCTGATCGCGCTGGATTTGCGCCACGGCGTAGTACTTGCTGTCCGGATGACTGAAATACCAGCCGGAAACCGACGCACCTGGCCACATCGCGAAGGATTCAGTGAGCTTCATCCCGGTGTGCGCTTCTACATCCAGCAGTTCCCAGATGGTGGCCTTTTCGGTGTGTTCCGGACACGCCGGATAGCCCGGTGCCGGGCGAATTCCCTGGTAGTTTTCGCGGATCAGCTCCTCGTTACTGAGGTTCTCATTCGCCGCATAGCCCCAGTAGACTTTACGCACGCGCTCGTGCAGATATTCCGCGAACGCTTCCGCCAGGCGGTCGGCGATCGCTTTCACCATGATCTTGTTGTAGTCGTCATGCTGGGCTTCGAAGGCGTCCGCCAGTGCATCTTCCTCCAGACCGCCGGTAACTGCGAAAGCACCGATGTAATCCGCTTTGCCGCTCAGTTTCGGCGCAACAAAGTCAGACAGGCAGTAGTTGGCGAAACCGACTTTTTCCGTCTGCTGGCGCAGGTGATGACTGACGTTGATGACGTGCGTACGCGTCTCGTCACGGTAAATCTCGATGTCGTCCCCCACGCGGTTAGCCGGGAACAAGCCCACCACGCCGCGCGGATTCAGGGTCTTCTCAGCGCTGAGTTTATCCAGCATGTCATTGGCGTCTTTGAACAGACGTTTCGCCTCTTCTCCCACCACCTCATCTTCGAGGATGCGCGGGTATTTCCCGGCCAGCGACCAGGTCATAAAGAACGGCGTCCAGTCGATGTAGTTGCGCAGCGTTTCGATGCTGGCTTCAACGCTCTGTACGCCGAGGCGGTGCGCCACTGGCGGCGTGTAGTTTTCCCAGTCGAAGGCCAGATCGTTGTCGCGGGCAGCCTGTAACGTTACTGGTGGGGTCCGCGGTTTCTTACGCGCATGCTGGATACGCACGGTTTCGTACTCTTTACGCGTACGGGCGACAAAGTCATCGCGCTGAGTGTCAGAGAGGAGTGCAGCTACTACGCCAACGGTACGCGAGGCGTTCTGCACATAAACCGTCGGGCCACTGTAGTTCTGCTCGATTTTCACCGCCGTGTGCGCTTTTGAGGTGGTCGCGCCGCCAATCAGCAATGGAATAGTGAACCCCTGACGCTCCATCTCTTTCGCCACGTTGACCATTTCGTCCAGCGACGGGGTAATCAGCCCGGAAAGACCAATCAGATCGGCATTCACTTCACGTGCCGTTCTGAGGATTTTCTCCGCTGGCACCATCACGCCAAGATCGACGATTTCGTAGTTGTTACATTGCAGCACCACACCAACGATGTTTTTGCCGATATCGTGCACATCGCCTTTCACGGTAGCAATGACCATCTTGCCGTTGCTGGAGCCTTTCTCTTTGCTGGCCTCAATGTACGGTTCGAGGTAGGCTACCGCCTGCTTCATCACGCGGGCGGATTTCACCACCTGCGGCAGGAACATTTTACCCTCGCCAAACAGATCGCCAACCACGTTCATCCCGTCCATCAGCGGCCCTTCAATCACCTCGATCGGACGCGCGGCCTGCTGGCGAGCTTCTTCAGTATCCTGCTCAATAAATTCGGTAATGCCTTTCACCAGCGAATATTCGAGGCGTTTTTTCACGTCCCAACTGCGCCATTCCGCCATCTGGGCATTGGCAGTGTCATCAGTTTTGCTACCGCGATATTTCTCAGCCAGCTCCAGCAGACGCTCGGTGCCATCGTCACGACGGTTGAGGATCACATCTTCAACCGCATCGCGCAGCTCGGCGGGCAGGTCGTCGTAGATCGCCAGTTGTCCGGCGTTGACGATCCCCATGTCCATGCCGTTGCGAATGGCGTAGTAAAGGAATACCGCGTGAATGGCTTCACGAACCGGGTCGTTACCACGGAAGGAGAATGACACGTTGGAGACGCCGCCGGAGATCAGCGCGTGCGGTAGTTCGCGTTTGATGTCTTCACAGGCACCGATAAAGTCCTGGGCGTAGTTGTTGTGCTCATCAATCCCGGTCGCGACCGCAAAGATGTTCGGGTCGAAGATAATGTCTTCCGGCGGGAAGCCTACCTCTTCGGTAAGAATGTTGTACGCCCGTCGGCAAATCTCAATTTTACGCGCGCGGGTGTCGGCCTGCCCCTGCTCGTCAAAGGCCATCACCACCACTGCGGCACCGTAGCGTCGCAGCAACTTCGCGTGATGGATAAAGGTCTCAACCCCCTCTTTCATCGAGATGGAGTTAACGATGCCTTTACCCTGAATGCACTTCAGCCCTTTTTCGATGACGTCCCATTTTGAGGAGTCGATCATAATCGGCACGCGGGCGATATCCGGCTCACCGGCGATAAGGTTGAGAAAACGCACCATCGCCGCTTCGGCGTCGAGCATTCCCTCATCCATGTTGATATCGATAATCTGTGCGCCGCTTTCCACCTGCTGACGGGCGACATCCAGCGCTTCGTTGTATTTCTCTTCTTTGATCAGTCGCTTAAATTTCGCCGAACCGGTGACGTTGGTACGCTCGCCGACGTTCACAAACAGGCTATCGTCGCCAATATTCAACGGTTCAAGGCCAGACAGACGGCAGGCTACCGGGATTTCCGGCAAGCGGCGCGGCGGCAAGCCTTCCACTGCGCGGCTCATCGCGGCGATGTGTTCCGGCGTGGTGCCGCAGCAGCCGCCGACCACGTTGAGGAAGCCCGCTTGCGCCCACTCGCGTATTTGCGCCGCCATGGTGTCGGCATCGAGATCGTATTCGCCAAAGGCGTTCGGCAACCCGGCGTTCGGGTGCGCGGTAACGTAGCATTCGGCAATGCGCGACAGTTCCTGCACGTACTGGCGCAACTCGTCAGGGCCTAAGGCGCAGTTCAGACCGAAGGTCAGCGCATCGGCGTGGCGCAGTGAGTTATAGAACGCTTCGGTTGTCTGACCGGAGAGCGTACGCCCGGAAGCATCGGTGATAGTGCCGGAGAGCATAATCGGCAACTCAACGCCCAGCGCTTCAAATTCGGTTTTAACCGCGAAAATAGCGGCTTTGGCGTTCAGGGTATCGAAGACAGTTTCAATCAGGATCAGGTCGCTGCCACCTTCCACCAGCGCTTTGGTGGATTCACGGTAGGCGGCCACCAGCTGATCAAAGGTAATATTGCGGTAAGCCGGGTCGTTGACGTCAGGCGAGATAGACGCCGTACGGTTGGTTGGGCCAAGCACGCCCGCGACATAGCGCGGTTTTTCCGGTGTGCGTGCCGTCCATTCGTCTGCCGCCGCGCGCGCCAGTTTAGCTGCCGCAAAGTTGATTTCCGCCGACAGGGATTCCATCTGGTAATCCGCCATGGCGATAGTCGTGGAGTTAAAGGTGTTGGTTTCGATGATATCCGCGCCCGCCTCAAAATAGGCGTTATGGATGGCGGCGATCACCTCAGGTTTGCTGAGCACCAACAGGTCGTTGTTGCCTTTCAGATCGCACGGCCAGTCGGCAAAGCGTTCGCCGCGGAAATCCTCTTCGCTCAGACGATATCCCTGGATCATGGTGCCCATACCGCCGTCCAGCACCAGAATACGTTCATTTAACTGCTGACGTAATTGTTCAACTTTGCTGCTCACACTCGCTCCCGACAACGCTCAACCAGACCGAAAAAAACTCAACAGACCATACTGGCACAAACCTGAGAGGTGGAAAAGAGAACAACGGCCAACATGAGACATGTTCAGCTTCACTCATCCGATCAGTACAGGAATTCTTGCATTATAATTGAATAAAACGAAAATGATTTCCACGATACAGAAAAGGAGTCCGCCATGGTTGCCACAATCCCCGCGAAACGAGGTAGAAAACCCGCCGCAGCTACTACGCCTGCAACCGGACAGGTTCAGTCTCTGACTCGCGGCCTGAAGCTACTGGAGTGGATTGCAGAATCCAACGGCAGCGTGGCGCTAACCGAGCTGGCACAGCAGGCCGGCTTGCCAAACTCCACGACTCACCGTTTGTTGACCACCATGCAGCAGCAAGGATTTGTCCGTCAGGTGGGTGAATTAGGCCACTGGGCCGTGGGTGCGCATGCGTTTATCGTCGGCAGCAGCTTTTTGCAAAGCCGTAATTTGCTGGCGATTGTCCACCCGATCCTGCGCAAGCTGATGGAAGACTCCGGTGAGACGGTAAACCTGGCCGTGTTAGATCAAAGCGACCATCAGGCCATTATTATCGACCAGGTGCAGTGTACCCAACTGATGCGTATGTCCGCGCCTATCGGCGGCAAACTGCCGATGCACGCCTCCGGTGCGGGTAAGGCGTTTTTATCCCAACTGAGTGAAGAACAGGTGACTGGCCTGCTGCACCGTAAAGGGCTGCACGCATACACCCACGCCACGCTGGTGTCGCCGGTGCATCTGAAAGAGGATTTAGCCCAGACGCGCAAGCGCGGCTACTCCTTTGATGATGAGGAGCATGCGCTGGGTCTGCGCTGCGTGGCGTCGTGCATTTATGATGAACACCGCGAGCCGTTTGCCGCTATTTCCATCTCCGGACCCATTTCGCGCATTACCGACGATCGAGTGACCGAGTTTGGTGCCATGGCGATCAAAGCGGCGAAAGAAGTCACGCTGGCATACGGCGGATTTCGTTAAGAAAGGGTTGCCGGGCATCAAGCCGCAAATCTGATGCAAAACCGCTGTTTGCGCCGGTAGGCGTAAACATCTTCCACGTGCCCTTCACGGATCCGCGTTTGCAGACCTCGCCAGTAGTCAGCGCTGAACAGGTCAGCATGCATCTCTTCAAATAGCGGCCCGATACGCGGGTCAGCGCATAGCCAGTGACGAAACTCTTCCGGGAAGACATCCCCCGGGGATACGCTATACCACGGTTCAGCGCTCATCTCATCTTCCGAGTAGCGCGGCGGCGGGATATGACGGAAATTCACCTCCGTCATGTAGCAAATTTCATCGTAGTCGTAGAACACCACGCGCCCGTGGCGAGTCACGCCGAAGTTCTTAAACAGCATATCGCCGGGGAAAATATTGGCGGCGGCCAGCTGACGAATGGCATTGCCGTACTCTTCAATTGCATCGCGCAGTTGCTGGCCTTCGACCTGCTCCAGCCAGATATTCAGCGGCACCATCCGTCGTTCGATATACAGATGGCGAATGACGATCTGATCGCCGAGATCGGTAATTTTTTCCGGGGCTTCCTGTAGCAACAGCGCCATCAGCGACGGATCGATTTGCCGTTTATCCAGCACAAAGTTCTCGAACTCCTGAGTGTCAGCCATCCGCCCGACACGATCGTGCTCCTTGACCAGTTGATAACAGGCGCGGACGTGGGCGGCCGACATCTCTTTTTGCGGCGCAAATTTGTCTTTGATGACTTTAAAGACGCGGTCGAAGCCTGGCAGGGTAAATACCAGCATCACCATGCCGCGGATCCCCGGCGCTTCGATAAATTGCTCATCGCAATGGGCAAGATAGAGCAGATATTCGCGGTAACTTTCGGTCTTCGCGTGTTTCTGACAGCCGATCGCCATATACAATTCAGCGGTGGTTTTACCGGGCAGGATCTCGCGCAGCCACTCCACTAACGCGGCGGGCAGTGGGGCGTAAACCATAAAATACGAGCGGGCGAAGCCAAACACGATACTGGCTTCCGCCGTCGTGGTCAGGCAGGTATCGACAAACAGTTCACCCTCGTCAGTACGGTGAATTGGCAGTAAAAACGGCAGCGTCCCGGAAGGGGTAATCAACTTACCGACCAGCCAGGCGGCCTTGTTGCGATAAAACAGTTCGTTCGCCACCTGCAAATGACTGCGCTGCAACACATCCGCCCCCAGCGTTTCGGTCAGGTGTTCGATGATGTAGTGGATATCCCGATGTTTGTTCTGCCACGGCAGACGCAAGGGCAGATCGCTGAGGACGCGCGTAAGCAGCCACTCCCAGCCGGTATCGGGAAAAAAATCTTTCGCCAACGGGCGTGGGATCGTGCGAAAACGGCGCTCTGGCTGAGAGCTGAAAATAAACAGTCGCTCGGGAGTCAGCGAGCGGTGGTCAAATAACCGGCAATAGACGGAGTTAAAGAAACTCTCCGCAATCTCGAAGCGCGGGTAATCTGGCAATAGCCGGGTGTAATGCTCTTTCACGCGAAGTAAAAAATCCGCGTCGGTACTTTTGCCATCAGTAATGCAGCGCAGTTGCTCCACCACCAGACCCACATGATGATCGTAAAGGTGGATACGGCTTTTCATCGCCTGCTGAACCGCGTGCCAGTCGGCATGTTCAAAACGCTGCTGCGCGCCGGAGGTCACTTCCAGAAAACGCCCGTACTGGGCGTCGAAACCTTGCAAAATCGTCTGAGCAATCAGTAATTCCAGGCCACGCGTCATCAATTTCTCCCATCCGGCACAATGTCATGCCGGATGGCGCATTCGCTTATCCGGCCTACATCCCTTCGTAGGCCCGGTAAGCGCAGCGCCACCGGGCATTGATCAAAACTGCGATTCTTCAGTCGAGCCGGTCAGCGCGGTCACTGAAGAAGTGCCGCCCTGAATGATGGTGGTTACTTTGTCGAAGTAGCCTGTCCCTACTTCCTGCTGATGGGACACGAAGGTGTAACCATCTTTAGCCGCCGCAAATTCCGGCTGCTGAACCTTCTCAACGTAGTGGCGCATGCCCTCACCCTGCGCATAGGAATGCGCGAGGTCGAACATGTTGAACCACATGCTGTGGATACCCGCCAGCGTAATGAACTGGTATTTGTAACCCATATCGGACAGCTGTTGCTGGAAGCTGGCAATGGTTTTGTCATCCAGGTTTTTCTGCCAGTTAAACGATGGCGAACAGTTGTAGGCCAGCAGTTTGCCTGGGAATTTCGCATGAATAGCATCGGCAAAGCGCTTCGCCAGTTCGAGGTCCGGCGTGGAGGTTTCACACCACACCAGATCCGCATACGGTGCGTAAGCCAGACCACGGCTGATCGCCTGCTCAATGCCCGCATGCGTACGGTAGAACCCTTCGCTGGTACGCTCGCCAGTGATGAACTCGCTATCGTATGGGTCGCAATCAGACGTAATCAGATCGGCTGCGTCAGCATCGGTACGCGCAATCACCAGCGTCGGAACGCCCATAACGTCTGCAGCCAGACGGGCTGCCACCAGTTTCTGGATAGCTTCCTGAGTCGGCACCAGGACTTTGCCGCCCATGTGACCACATTTTTTCACCGATGCGAGCTGATCTTCGAAGTGAACGGCCGCTGCACCAGCCTCAATCATCGATTTCATCAGTTCAAACGCGTTCAGTACCCCGCCAAAACCCGCTTCCGCATCGGCAACGATCGGCAGGAAGTAATCCACATAGCGCGGATCGTTCGGCTCAATACCGGTTGACCATTGGATCTGATCGGCACGACGGAATGTGTTGTTGATCCTGTCCACCACCGCCGGAACGGAGTTCGCTGGATACAACGATTGATCCGGATACATACTGGACGCCAGGTTGGCATCTGCCGCCACCTGCCAGCCTGAAAGGTAGACCGCTTCAATACCAGCTTTCGCTTGCTGCAGCGCCTGACCACCAGTCAGCGCGCCGAGGCTGTTGATATAACCTTTCTTCGATTCGCCGTGTAGCAGACGCCACATTTTCGCCGCGCCAAGCTGCGCCAGCGTGCATTCCGGGTTGACCGAGCCACGTAATTTCACCACTTCCTCCGCGCTATAGGGGCGGGTGATGCCTTCCCAGCGCGGTTGAGTCCATTCTTTCTGTAATTCTTCGATTTGTTGAGTACGGGTTTTCATGTGCAGATGCTCCATTAGGATAAATTGTGGGTAAATTAGGCCAACAGGCGATAGCCCGGTAACGTCAGGAAGTCAATTAACTCGTCGGAAGTGGTGATTTGCTCCATCAGGCGCGCGGCATCGTCAAAACGCCCGCTGCTGTAGCGGTGTTCTCCCAGTTCGTCCTGAATCACCAACATCTCTTCGGCCAGCATCTGGCGGAACAACGGTTTGGTAACCGGTTTGCCGTTGCTGAGCGTTTTCTGGTGGTGGATCCACTGCCAGATGGAAGTACGAGAGATTTCGGCGGTGGCCGCATCTTCCATCAGACCATAAATCGGTACGCAGCCATTACCGGAGATCCACGCTTCGATGTACTGCACCGCGACACGAATGTTGGCACGCATGCCTTCTTCAGTACGCTCACCTTCACAGGGTGCCAGCAATTGTTCTGCGGTAATCGGCGCATCTTCTTCACGGGTCACGAACAGCTGATTTTTGTTTTCACCGAGTACGTCGTTGAACACCGCCATTGCGGTATCTGCCAGTCCTGGATGGGCAATCCATGTGCCGTCATGACCGTTATTGGCTTCCAGCGCTTTGTCCGCTTTTACCTTGGTCAGAACCTGGTTGTTACGTTCCGCATCTTTGCTGGGAATGAACGCGGCCATGCCGCCCATCGCGAACGCGCCGCGTTTATGACAGGTTTTAATCAGCAGACGCGAATACGCACTGAGGAATGGCTTATCCATCGTCACCACCTGACGGTCCGGCAACACGCGATCCGGGTGGTTCTTTAGGGTTTTGATATAGCTGAAAATGTAGTCCCAGCGACCGCAGTTCAGGCCCACAATGTGGTCACGCAGCGCGTGCAGAATTTCGTCCATCTGGAAAACGGCTGGCAGCGTTTCAATCAGCAGGGTCGCTTTAATTGTGCCACGCGGCAGATTAAAGCGATCCTCTGCATAGCTGAACACTTCACTCCACCATGCCGCTTCTTGCCAGGCCTGCGTTTTGGGTAGATAGAAATAAGGGCCACTGCCTTTTGCCAGCAACGTTTTGTAGTTGTGGAAGAAATAGAGGGCAAAGTCGAACAGGCTTCCCGGGATCGATTCGCCACGCCAGGTGACGTGTTTTTCCGGCAGATGCAGACCGCGAACGCGGCACACTAACAGGGCCGGATTGGGTTTGAGTTGATAAATTTTACCGGCTTCGTTGGTGTAGCTAATGGTGCCATTGACTGCATCGCGCAAGTTGATCTGCCCGTCGATAACTTTGCTCCACTCAGGAGCCAGCGAATCTTCAAAATCAGCCATAAAGACTTTGACGTTCGCGTTCAGCGCGTTGATAACCATCTTGCGCTCAACCGGTCCGGTAATCTCTACACGGCGATCCAGTAAATCATCAGGAATACCGCGAATTTTCCAGTTACCTTCACGAATGGAAGCTGTTTCCGAAATAAAGTCAGGCAACTTACCGTCATCAATATCCTGCTGCTGCTGGATACGTGCAGCCAGAAGTTTATTCCGCTTTGGCGTAAATCTTGTCACCAGCTCGGTCAGAAACTCCACCGCTTCAGCGGTCAGAATCTGCTGTTCCTGTTCGCCACGCGGCCTGGTGAAGATCAGTTCATCGGTTGTCGTTGCCTGTTGATTCATTGCGTAGTTCCTCGTCATTGATCCAAACACATCCCCAATGCGAACGAAGGATCGTTGTGCGGTTTTCGTTCAGCACAACTAAGACTACTCATTTAAATTTCAAAATCAAAAACAATTTCCATTTTTAATTTAATTATCAATTAACCTATTGATAACAATATAAATAAAATTTAATTACACAGTGAGGTGCGTTTCGGAAATAAAAAAGGCACCCGAAGGTGCCTGATTCAACATGCTGAAACGCTTAAGGATCGTCTGTTACAGAAGATTAATCCAGCGTTGGATTCATGTGACGCAGATCATATGGCGTGATCTGGTAAACGTAATAGTTGAGCCAGTTGGTAAACAACAGATTGCCGTGGCTACGCCAGGTTGCCCGCGGTTTATTTTGCGGGTCATCTTTTGGGAAGTAGTTATAGGGCACTTCCGGCGTTAAGCCCGCTTCGACGTCACGAAAATATTCACTGCCGAGTGTATGGGCGTCATACTCAGGATGGCCCGTTACGAAGGCGATACGTTTATCTTTGCTGGCAAACAGGTAGGCATCTCCCTCTTCTGTTTCGGCAAAAATCTCGAGATCGGTGTAGTCCCTGATAAGGGCAGCAGGAAAATCGGCATAGCGCGAATGCGGGGCCAGGAACGCATCATCAAATCCACGCGTCAGCAGCGCATGAGGATGAAGAATATGGTGCTCATAGACGCCTGAGAGTTTATCCGTACGGGTTTGCTTGGGAATTCCGTACAGGATATTCAATGCGGCTTGCACCGCCCAACAGACAAAGAGCGTCGATGTAACATGATCTTTCGCCCATTCAAGCACTTGTTTAATCTGCGGCCAGTAAGCTACGTCATTAAATTCAACCAGACCCAACGGCGCGCCGGTCACGATTAGCCCATCAAAGTTCTGATCGCAGATATCCTCGAAATTACAGTAAAAGTTATTCAGATGCTCCGTAGGGGTGTTGCGTGACTCGCGGGCATCAATGCGCAATAGCTGAACATCTACCTGCAGCGGTGAGTTAGAGAGTAAACGCAGGAACTGGTTTTCCGTTTCAATCTTCTTGGGCATCAGGTTGAGGATGAGCACCTTCAGTGGACGAATTTCCTGACCAGAAGCGCGAGATGACGTCATCACAAAGACGTTTTCCTCACGCAAGAAATTGACGGCGGGTAGCTCGTCCTGCACGCGAATTGGCATAACCTGATAACCTCACTACATACGTTTAAACGTTTAGACATCCAGATAGCTGAAGATACCCAGGAATCATGCGAATGTCGAGCCTGCATCCTCAAGTTGAGAAAGTTTCACGGCTCCTTGCTGTAGATTAGTGCAGTAAAGAAAAAAGGAGAATGCTATTCGTCGTTCGCGTAACAGGCAATGTGCTGCCGGGAGAGCCAGGTGTGCTGCGCTTCTCAGGCCTGCACAGCGGTTACAACATGATGGGCTGGATAAAATGGTACGCTGCATCCGGCAGTTCTCACTCCCTGCAGACGCAAAAAAGCCCATCCGGCAGGATGGGCTTCTTCACTTATTTGATGCCTGGCAGTTTATGGCGGG
>NZ_JAOWDD010000021.1:0-219 GCF_030336655.1 Citrobacter sp. Cb041
GGTGGGTGATGACGGGATCGAACCGCCGACCCCCTCCTTGTAAGGGAGGTGCTCTCCCAGCTGAGCTAATCACCCACTTCTCAATTTCTTGTTTTACACGGCGGAGACTACATAAAGTAGTTGGTGGGTGATGACGGGTTCGAACCGCCGACCCCCTCCTTGTAAGGGAGGTGCTCTCCCAGCTGAGCTAATCACCCCCGCTGTGTGGAGTCGCATTAT
>NZ_JAOWDD010000022.1:0-204 GCF_030336655.1 Citrobacter sp. Cb041
GGGAGGATTCGAACCTCCGACCGCTCGGTTCGTAGCCGAGTACTCTATCCAGCTGAGCTACGGATGCATCAGGGAAACTTGCTTTACTGCAGACTTGATGTCGCTGCTAAAGCGCTATCAAGTAAGATGGTGCATCCGGGAGGATTACTCGGCTGCGCCTCGCCCTGTGGGCCGTTGCTGAAGCAACGTTATCCTCCCTGGTGC
>NZ_JAOWDD010000023.1:0-266 GCF_030336655.1 Citrobacter sp. Cb041
ATGAGTGGCACATACGGAGGTAATGAATCTGTTGCCTCCGGTATATTGCTACGTTCACCTTATGTTTGTCACTTCTCTGAAACGATCCTCCCTGTGAACGTGTTAAGGGTACTATCGCCGTACCCTTAACAATCCCAGCTCCCGGCGGGAAAATTGCCACTTCGTGGTCCCCTCCGTTTATTCCTCCAGGCTACCGGGCCGGGCGCGAGGAAACTTCCCTGTAAAACGCGCCCTGAACCCGCATCCCTGCGGGTTCTCCCGGCCTT
>NZ_JAOWDD010000024.1:0-356 GCF_030336655.1 Citrobacter sp. Cb041
AACGGTATGCAGGTGATGAGCGCCTATGTCGAGACTGTTTTTGGCGTTTATGGCCGGGTGTTGTTGGCGGCGATCATTACCCTCGCCTGTCTGGTCACGGCCATTGGTCTGACGACCGGAACGGCGCGCTATTTCAACCAGACGACCGGTGCGTCTTATGGGCTGCTGGTGACGCTCTCCCTGATGGTGTCAGCAGCACTTGCCGTGCTGGGACTGAATTCCCTCACCGCAATGGCGGTTCCCGTGCTATGCGCCATTTACCCGGCTGCGCTGGTCGTGGTCGCGCTGGGCATCGTTAGAAAATGGACAGACGTGCCGACGAATCTGTATCAGTTGCTTTTCTATAGCGCCCTGGC
>NZ_JAOWDD010000025.1:0-369 GCF_030336655.1 Citrobacter sp. Cb041
CAAGATTATATCTCAGAATATGATCTCCGGAAAATTGCTCAACAAAACGGGAAAGCCCGCACACGTGTACGTTTTCGTATCGAAGAAGACCCCCGCGACAGGGAAAATGATTTCCCGCAGTTACGAGGTGAGTGAAAGAAGCGGACAGGATCGGGTCCGGGTCCGGTTTGCAGAACAAGTCAGTGACAACCTGTGGCAGTTTGAAGATACCTTATCTGGTGTGACGCTGCTCTGGTCGAGGTCTGCCGGGCAGGGGCGATTTGAGTGGGGAGCCCGCCAGACCACTGTCCATGATGGTAAAACTGGCGGTTATTCCACGCCACCTACACCAGTCCCAGACTCTCGGGGTATTTGGGGATTGCCTAACCC
>NZ_JAOWDD010000026.1:0-85841 GCF_030336655.1 Citrobacter sp. Cb041
CGGTAGTTCAGTTGGTTAGAATACCTGCCTGTCACGCAGGGGGTCGCGGGTTCGAGTCCCGTCCGTTCCGCCACTTATTAGAAAATTAAGCCTGCTACCAAGCAGGCTTAATGATAAGAAAATTTAGGGGCGTAGCTCAGTTGGTAGAGCACCGGTCTCCAAAACCGGGTGTCGCGAGTTCGAGTCTCTCCGCCCCTGCCAGAAATAATCCTTAGCATTTTTGCTAAGGATTTTTTTTTACCTGCAATTTGAATCGTGCCTTCCTGCTGTTTTACTCCCGGCATCCTTGCCTATATTTTCTTTAATTTTCCAGAATATTCGTTCTTAGCAGATCGCAAATTAGTCCATTTTTATCGCTGTTTTGCAGCCAAACTGCATATAAAGGACGTGAAAGCGTTGTACTGTCGGTAACCGTATGGAGATCGCTTTTGGTTTTGGCCCAGTTGACGGGAAGCCAGCTAAAGCCCTTAATCACTGAAAGTTGCTGCCTGGCCAATTCTGCCGAACTGGTGGTGAGTACCGGCACTTCATCTCCCGCTATTAGTCCCGCTTCGTGTTGTTGAAAATCGGGTCCCCATTCCAGGCGTAAATAATTCAGCTCATCTTTGGTTTGCGACGGAGAGCTGCAATAGAGCGCCAGCGTGAAATATCCCAACAGTTGGCTGCTAAATTCGTCCATTTTGGGTGTTTCGGTAGTAATCAGTAGATCAAGCTGTCGTTCATGAAGCTGTTTTACTAACGATTGGCGTTGAGCGATCCTCGCTTCAAACTGCAGGCTGGATTGTGGCTCCTGAGATTGATACAAACGCTTCAACCAGTCATTAAGCATGCATTCCCAGAGAGATGCGCTGGCACCGATAGAAAACTCGTTATGCCGCGAGGTATTCGCGACTTCCTTACGTGCTGCCTGCCACGTATTCATCAACGTTTCGGCGTAAGGCAATAATTTTTCACCTGCAGCGGTTAAACGGATATTGTTTCTGTGTCGGGTGAACAGGTTTACACCCAATTGATTTTCCAGTTGTCTGATCCGGAAACTAACCGCTGATTGGGTCAGGTAGAGTGCTTCAGCAGCCCTGCCAAAGTGGCGTGTCCGGCTAACTTCCAGGAAAGTTTTTAACAATTCCGTATCCACAACTCGCTCCATAAAATTATTTGTCGTTATGATTTAAATCTTTTGTTTGACGCTCTGTCAAGCGTAACTAATACTCCGCGCCATAAATAGCTCGGCCAAAGAATTAGGAGCGTGCAGGATGGCGGAAAGCTTTACGACGACTAATCGATATTTCGATAATAAATATTATCCCCGCGGATTCTCCCGTCATGGTGATTTCACCATTAAAGAAGCACAACTGCTTGAGCGTCACGGTTATGCTTTCAACGAGCTGGATCTGGGCAAGCGTGAGCCGGTAACTGAAGAAGAAAAACTGTTTGTTGCGGTATGCCGTGGTGAACGTGAGCCGGTTACCGAAGCTGAACGTGTGTGGTCTAAATACATGACGCGTATTAAGCGTCCAAAACGCTTCCACACCTTATCGGGTGGGAAACCTCAGGTGGAAGGCGCAGAAGACTACACCGAATCTGATGATTAATAAAAAAAGGGCGAAAGCCCTTTTTTTATGTCAGTAGTTTCTGCAGATGAATGAGTAACCTGTCTATCGCTCGGTACCCAACGGCCTCCTGTAAATGCTGGCGAGAGATGTGATCACATTGTTCGATATCCGCAATCGTTCGAGCGACCTTAATCAGGCGCAGCCAGGCGCGGATAGACAATCCGAGATGCGCGAGCGTTTCTTCAAGCCACTGTGCATCGTCGCTACGCAGTAGGCAGTATTTATGGATATCCTGACTGTCCAGATGTGCGTTTAACTTATTTTGCCGCTGATACTGACGCTCTCGCGCTGCCATAACACGTTGCTTCACCGTTGCGCTATTTTCCCCTTTCATCGCGCTCTGGCTGAGTATACCGGGCGGCGGTAAGGGAATTTCGAGGGAGAGGTCGAAGCGGTCAAGAAATGGACCTGACAATCGATTTAGGTAGCGCAGCGTCTGTTCTGGGGTACAGCGGTTATGGTTTCCCTGATAATGGCCCGTCGGGCTTGGATTCATCGCAGCTATGAGTTGAAAGCGTGCGGGATAGGTTATTTTTGCTCTGGTGCGAGATAGATGGATCTGCCCGGACTCGATGGGTTCGCGCAGTGCATCCAGCGTACGCCGCTCAAACTCGGGTAGTTCATCCAGAAACAGTATGCCGTTGTGCGCCAAAGAGATCTCTCCTGGCGCAGGAATAGAGCCTCCACCGACCATGGCGGTTAATGAAGCACTGTGATGTGGCGAGCGAAAAGGGCGTTGCTTCCACTGTTTTTGTATCGTGTCGGAATGGATCAGACTGAGTATCGCGGCACTTTCCAGCGCTTCATCGTTGCTAAGTGGAGGGAGCAGCCCTCTGAGTCGACTGGCTAGCATAGTCTTTCCCGTACCCGGCGGGCCGATGAGCAAGAGGTTGTGGCCGCCTGCTGCGGTAAGCTCCAGCCCGCGTTTACCCTGTTCCTGGCCGATAACATCGCTCAGATCATCAGCTAATGCGTTAGGCGTAAAATCTGCGGATGATGGCCTGTCTAAATCATGCTTACCTTCGAGAAATGCGCATACGGTCTGCAGGTGATCGGCGATCAGGCACCCTTCGCCGTGTATCAGTCCAACTTCAGCGGCATTCTCTTTTGCGACAATAATTCGCCTGCCTGCACGAATGGCCTCGGTTGCGCTTGATATCGCGCCGGGAACGCCGCGTAGCGCGCCTGTAAGCGCTAATTCACCTACCAGCTCGTAGGTGTCGAGATTGTTGGATGTAAGCTGCTCAGAAGCGGCCAGAAGCGCAACAGCGATAGGTAAATCATATCGCCCCCCTTCTTTCGGGAGATCGGCCGGAGCGAGGTTTATAGTTATCTTCTTTGCCGGGAATTCATAACCGCTATTAATAATCGCACTGCGTACCCGATCGCGAGCCTCTTTCACCGTCGTTTCGGGCAGCCCCACCATGGTTAAACCAGGCAGGCCGTTGCTGATATGTACCTCGATGGTAATGGCTGGCGCATTCACGCCTAGTGCGGCGCGTGTGTGAACAATCGATAGTGACATAATTCCTCCTGATAAAAGTATTATGTCGCAATACATCGCGGCAAGATTTCACATAATTACGGTTTTTAGATGCTGATTCCCGTATTTTTGCGCAACGTATAATTGCTTGCATTAAGCCTGGAATGACGCCCGCAAATGCTTTTGAATGGTGTTTGTATTGGGGATCGGGTTACTGAGGATCGCCTGAAGCGTGAAATATTTTCATTTTTGATTTTTTTGTATAAAAAACAACGGTATTTATCTAAACTGTTAACGACGTCAGAAAAACGAATAAAAAAATATCTTGTGTCATTTGCAAATTCTATGGTAACTCTTTAGGTATTCCTTCGAACAAGATGCAAGAAAATACAAAAATGACAGCCCTTCTACGAGTGATTAGCCTGGTCGTGATTAGCGTGGTGGTGATTATTATCCCACCGTGCGGGGCTGCACTTGGACGAGGAAAGGCTTAGAAAACAAGCCTTAACGAACTAAGACCCCCGCACCGAAAGGTCCGGGGGTTTTTTTTGACCTTAAAAACATACACGAGGAGCAGAAAGTGAACGGTAGCATAAAATTCTGTTTCTCAAGATTTACGGCGGGGATGTAACTATGAATGGGGCACAGTGGGTGGTACATGCGTTGCGTGCACAAGGGGTTCAAACCGTCTTTGGTTATCCTGGTGGCGCAATTATGCCGGTTTACGATGCGTTGTATGACGGCGGCGTAGAGCACCTGTTGTGCCGACACGAGCAGGGTGCGGCAATGGCGGCGATTGGCTATGCCCGTGCGACCGGTAAAACCGGCGTTTGTATCGCTACCTCCGGCCCTGGCGCAACCAACCTGATCACGGGCCTTGCCGATGCGCTGTTAGATTCTGTTCCAGTGGTGGCGATCACCGGTCAGGTGGCATCACCTTTCATCGGAACGGATGCGTTCCAGGAAGTGGACGTGCTGGGGATGTCTCTGTCCTGCACCAAACACAGCTTCCTGGTACAGTCACTCGAAGAGCTGCCGCGTATCATGGCTGAGGCTTTCGCCGTGGCGAATTCCGGTCGTCCGGGTCCGGTTCTGGTTGATATCCCGAAAGACATCCAATTAGCCAGCGGTACGCTGGAGCCATATTTTACGACCGTCGAAAACGTAGAGACGTTTCCGCACGCTGACGTTGAGCAGGCTCGTAAAATGCTGGCGCAGGCGCAAAAGCCCATCCTGTACGTAGGTGGTGGCGTAGGTATGGCGCAGGCTGTCCCGGCCCTGCGTGAATTTATCGCGATAACCCAAATGCCGGTCGTCTGCACGCTGAAAGGTCTGGGCGCAGTAGATGCTGACTACCCGTACTATTTGGGCATGTTGGGAATGCACGGTACTAAAGCCGCGAATTTCGCGGTGCAAGAGTGCGATTTACTGATTGCGGTTGGCGCACGTTTTGATGACCGGGTGACTGGAAAGCTGAATACCTTCGCACCGAACGCCAGCGTAATCCACATGGATATCGACCCGGCGGAAATGAACAAACTGCGCCAGGCACACGTAGCGCTGCAGGGGGATTTAAATTCTCTTCTGCCAGCATTACAGCAATTGATGAAGATTGACGAATGGCGTCAGCACAGCGCTGAACTGCGCGCAGAACATACCTGGCGCTACGACCATCCGGGGGAAGCTATCTATGCGCCACTGTTGTTAAAGCAGTTATCCGATCGCAAACCTGCGGATAGCGTAGTGACAACGGATGTGGGCCAGCATCAGATGTGGTCGGCACAGCATATGACCTACACTCGCCCTGAAAATTTCATCACGTCGAGCGGTCTGGGGACGATGGGCTTTGGCCTGCCAGCAGCGGTTGGCGCGCAGGTTGCTCGCCCGAATGATACGGTAATCTGTATCTCCGGTGACGGTTCCTTCATGATGAATGTACAGGAATTGGGCACCGTAAAACGCAAGCAGTTGCCGCTGAAGATAGTTTTACTCGACAACCAGCGGTTAGGCATGGTGCGACAATGGCAGCAGCTGTTTTTCCAGGAACGTTATAGCGAAACCACCCTTACCGATAACCCCGATTTCCTCATGTTGGCCAGAGCCTTCGGCATTCCTGGTCAACACATCACCCGTAAAGACCAGGTTGAAGCGGCACTCGACACCATGCTGAACAGCGAGGGGCCATACTTGCTTCATGTCTCAATCGACGAACTTGAGAATGTCTGGCCTCTGGTGCCACCTGGCGCCAGTAACTCAGAAATGCTGGAGAAATTATCATGATGCAACATCAGGTCGCCGTTGAGGCTCGTTTCAATCCGGAAACGTTAGAACGTGTTTTACGCGTGGTACGCCATCGTGGTTTTCAGGTGTGCTCCATGAATATGGAAGCCGCCAGCGATGCGCAGAATATAAATATCGAATTGACCGTTGCCAGCCCCCGGTCGGTCGACTTACTGTTTAGTCAGTTAAGTAAACTGGTAGATGTTGCACATGTTGCTATCTGCCAGAGCACAACCACATCACAACAAATCCGCGCCTGAGCGCAAAAGGAAGAAAAATGACGACGAAAAAAGCTGATTACATTTGGTCTAATGGCGAGATGATTCGTTGGGAAGACGCGAAGGTCCACGTGATGTCCCACGCGCTGCACTACGGTACTTCTGTATTTGAAGGGATCCGTTGCTACGATTCTCACAAAGGGCCGGTAGTGTTCCGTCATCGCGAACATATGCAGCGTCTGCGTGATTCAGCCAAGATCTATCGTTTTCCCGTTTCTCAGAGCGTTGATGAGCTGATGGAAGCTTGCCGTGAGGTGATTCGTAAAAACAACCTGACCAGCGCCTATATCCGTCCGCTGGTGTTTGTTGGCGACGTAGGGATGGGCGTTAACCCGCCTGCGGGATACACCACTGATGTGATAATCGCCGCGTTCCCATGGGGGGCTTACCTCGGTGCTGAAGCGCTGGAGCAGGGGATCGACGCGATGGTTTCTTCCTGGAACCGCGTTGCGCCAAACACGATTCCTACCGCTGCTAAAGCAGGTGGTAACTATCTGTCTTCGCTGCTGGTGGGTAGTGAAGCGCGTCGTCATGGCTACCAGGAAGGCATTGCGCTGGATGTGAATGGCTACATCTCCGAAGGCGCGGGCGAAAACCTGTTTGAAGTAAAAGACGGCATTCTGTTTACCCCGCCGTTTACCTCTTCCGCGCTGCCGGGTATCACCCGTGACGCGATCATTAAGCTGGCGAAAGATCTCGATATCGAAGTGCGTGAGCAGGTGTTGTCTCGTGAATCGCTGTACCTGGCCGACGAAGTATTCATGTCCGGTACCGCGGCCGAAATCACCCCAGTACGCAGCGTCGATGGTATTCAGGTGGGCGAAGGCCGCTGCGGTCCGGTCACCAAACGCATCCAGCAGGCCTTCTTTGGCCTCTTCACCGGTGAAACGGAAGATAAATACGGCTGGTTGGATTCAGTAAACCAATAACAAAATTAATATTTCCCCAAAATAGTTCACGTTGCAGGAAGACGGCAACGCAGCGAGCCCCAGGAGCTTACTTTAGTAGGTGACTGGGGGGAGCGAGGCAGCCCTCAGCTGCGGCGTGAAATATGCAGGGGAAAGACAGACGGGAGTTAATCAAGCATGCCTAAGTATCGTTCTGCTACCACCACCCACGGCCGCAATATGGCGGGTGCCCGCGCACTGTGGCGCGCCACCGGGATGACCGATGATGACTTCGGTAAACCGATTATCGCTGTGGTGAACTCCTTTACCCAGTTTGTGCCGGGCCACGTCCACCTGCGCGATCTCGGTAAGCTGGTTGCCGAACAAATCGAAGCCTCAGGCGGCGTGGCGAAAGAGTTCAACACCATCGCCGTGGATGATGGTATCGCCATGGGTCATGGCGGCATGCTTTATTCACTGCCGTCGCGTGAGCTGATCGCCGATTCAGTGGAATATATGGTTAACGCCCACTGCGCCGATGCGATGGTCTGCATCTCTAACTGCGATAAAATCACCCCCGGGATGTTAATGGCCTCTCTGCGGCTGAATATTCCGGTGATCTTTGTTTCCGGCGGCCCAATGGAAGCCGGGAAAACCAAGCTCTCTGACCAAATCATCAAGCTTGATCTGGTTGATGCGATGATTCAGGGCGCAGACCCGAAAGTCTCCGACTCGCAGAGCGAGCAGGTTGAACGTTCGGCCTGTCCGACCTGCGGCTCATGCTCCGGGATGTTCACCGCCAACTCGATGAACTGCCTGACCGAAGCGCTGGGTCTGTCGCAGCCGGGTAACGGTTCGCTGTTGGCGACTCACGCCGACCGTAAAGAGCTGTTCCTCAACGCAGGTAAACGCATCGTTGAGCTGACCAAACGCTACTACGAGCAGGATGACGCTTCAGCCCTGCCGCGCAACATTGCCAGCAAGGCGGCGTTTGAGAACGCCATGACGCTGGATATCGCGATGGGCGGTTCCACCAACACCGTTCTGCACTTGCTGGCGGCTGCGCAGGAAGCGGAAATCGACTTCACCATGAGTGATATTGATAAGTTGTCCCGCAAAGTCCCGCAACTGTGTAAAGTTGCGCCGAGTACGCAGAAATACCATATGGAAGACGTGCACCGCGCGGGCGGCGTACTGGGCATTTTAGGCGAGCTGGATCGCGCCGGGCTTCTGAACCGCGACGTGAAAAACGTGCTGGGACTGACTCTGCCGCAAACGCTCGATAGTTATGACGTTATGCTGACCAAAGACGACGCGGTGAAAAAAATGTTCCGCGCAGGTCCGGCTGGCATCCGTACCACCCAGGCGTTCTCACAGGATTGTCGTTGGGACACCCTGGATGATGACCGCGCAGAAGGTTGCATTCGCTCGTTGGAACATGCTTACAGCAAAGACGGCGGCCTGGCAGTCTTGTACGGTAACTTCGCGGAAAATGGCTGTATCGTAAAAACCGCTGGTGTGGATGACAGCATCCTGAAATTCACCGGCCCGGCAAAAGTGTATGAAAGCCAGGACGATGCGGTTGAAGCTATCCTCGGCGGTAAAGTGGTTGCCGGCGACGTGGTGGTGATTCGCTACGAAGGGCCGAAGGGCGGGCCAGGCATGCAGGAAATGCTCTACCCAACCACCTTCCTGAAATCGATGGGTCTCGGTAAGGCCTGCGCGCTGATTACCGACGGTCGTTTCTCTGGCGGTACTTCGGGGCTTTCCATTGGTCACGTTTCTCCTGAAGCGGCCAGCGGCGGTAATATCGCAATTATCGAAGATGGCGACTTGATTGCTATCGATATCCCGAATCGTGGCATTCAACTGCAACTGAGCGATGCGGAAATCGCTGCGCGCCGTGAAGCGCAAGAAGCTCGTGGTGACAAAGCCTGGACGCCAAAAGATCGTCAGCGTCAGGTCTCCTTTGCGCTGCGCGCTTACGCCAGCCTGGCAACCAGCGCCGACAAAGGTGCGGTGCGCGATAAGTCGAAACTAGGGGGATAATGACCATGGCGGATTCTCAACCCCTCTCCGGCGCTCCAGAAGGCGCCGAGTATCTCAGAGCAGTGCTGCGTGCGCCGGTATACGAAGCGGCGCAGGTCACACCGCTACAAAAAATGGAAAAACTCTCTTCGCGCCTCGACAACGTGATCCTGGTGAAGCGCGAAGACCGTCAACCCGTTCACAGCTTCAAGCTGCGCGGTGCCTATGCCATGATGGCCGGTCTGACCGAAGAGCAAAAAGCGCATGGCGTAATCACCGCATCGGCAGGTAATCATGCTCAGGGTGTAGCTTTCTCTTCTGCGCGATTAGGCGTGAAGGCACTGATTGTCATGCCTACGGCTACCGCCGATATCAAAGTCGATGCCGTTCGCGGTTTCGGTGGTGAAGTACTGCTACACGGCGCGAATTTTGATGAAGCCAAAGCCAAAGCGATTGAGCTGTCGCAGCAGCAGGGTTTTACCTGGGTTCCTCCGTTCGACCATCCGATGGTGATTGCCGGGCAGGGCACGCTGGCACTGGAGTTATTGCAGCAGGATGCCCACCTTGATCGTGTATTCGTGCCGGTGGGCGGTGGCGGATTAGCGGCAGGCGTGGCGGTGCTGATCAAGCAGTTGATGCCGCAGATCAAAGTGATTGCCGTTGAAGCTGAAGACTCAGCCTGCCTGAAAGCGGCGCTGGATGCCGGTCAACCGGTCGATCTTCCGCGTGTTGGCCTCTTTGCTGAAGGCGTGGCGGTGAAACGTATCGGCGACGAAACCTTCCGTTTGTGCCAGGAGTATCTCGACGACATCATCACTGTCGATAGCGACGCTATCTGCGCGGCAATGAAAGATCTGTTCGAGGATGTGCGCGCGGTGGCTGAACCATCCGGTGCGCTGGCGCTGGCGGGGATGAAAAAGTACATTGCCCAGCACAATATTCGCGGCGAACGTCTGGCGCATATCCTTTCCGGCGCTAACGTTAACTTCCATGGCCTGCGCTACGTTTCCGAACGTTGCGAGCTGGGCGAACAGCGCGAAGCGTTGCTGGCAGTAACTATTCCGGAAGAAAAGGGTAGCTTCCTGAAGTTTTGCCAGCTGTTGGGAGGACGCTCGGTTACCGAGTTTAACTACCGATTTGCTGATGCGAAAGACGCCTGTATTTTTGTTGGCGTCCGTCTGAGCCGTGGGCTGGAAGAGCGTAAGGAAATCCTCCAGTTGCTTAATGAGGGCGGCTACAGCGTAGTGGATTTGTCCGACGACGAAATGGCGAAGCTGCACGTGCGCTACATGGTCGGTGGGCGCCCGTCGAAACCCTTGCAGGAGCGGCTGTACAGCTTCGAATTCCCGGAATCTCCGGGGGCGTTGCTCAAATTCCTGCATACCCTGGGGACGCACTGGAATATTTCGTTGTTCCACTATCGTAGTCACGGAACCGATTATGGTCGCGTACTGGCGGCGTTTGAGTTGGGTGAGCACGAGCCTGATTTCGAAACGCGACTGAACGAACTGGGTTATGACTGTCATGATGAAACGCATAACCCGGCGTTCAGGTTCTTCCTGGCGGGTTAGCGGTAGCCATTAAAAAAGGGTTCATGTAAAAACATGAACCCTTTTTGCAACTGTATCAGCAGATTACAGCGTGATGACTTCGAATTCGACTTCGGTGTTTACATCCGCATCGTAATCCACTTCGTCGAGACCAAAACCGAACAGATTCAGGAATTCCTGCTTGTATCCTGCATAGTCCGTTTTTTGCGCCAGGTTTTCGGTGGTGATCAGCGGCCACAGATCGCGGCATGCCTGCTGAATGTCTTCACGCAGTTCCCAGTCATCCATACGGATACGCTGGTTGTCATCAAGCGCCACTTTATCGCCGTACAGGCTGGTGGTCATCAGACGGTTGATCTGCTCGATGCAGCCTTCATGAATGCCCTGTTCTTTCATCAGCTTGAAGACCATGGAGATGTACAGCGGCATCACCGGAATCGCAGAAGAGGCCTGCGTGATAACGGATTTCAGTACAGCAACGTTAGCGGAACCGTTCAGCGGAGCCAGTTGATTACGCAGCGCGCCTGCCGCGCGGTCGAGATCTTCTTTTGCTTTGCCCAGCGCGCCGTGCCAGTAGATTGGCCAGGTAAGGTCAGTACCGATGTAGGAGTAGGCAACGGTTTTCACGCCGTCAGCCAGCACGCCTGCTTCGCTCAGCGCGCCCATCCACAGTTCCCAGTCTTCGCCGCCCATAACGGTGACGGTGTTCTGAACTTCTTCTTCGGTTGCCGGCTCAATGCTGGCGGTTATGATCTGATCTTTGTTGGTATCGATCGCTTTAGAGGTATAAACCTCACCGATTGGCTTCAGCGCAGAACGGACGATTTCACCGGTTTTCGGCATTTTACGTACCGGAGATGCCAGTGAGTAAACCACCAGGTCAATCTGACCCAGGTCTTCTTTGATCAGTTTGATAACTTCGTCGCGACACTCGTCGGAGAACGCGTCGCCGTTGATGCTTTTGGAATACAGACCTTCACGTTTTGCGGCCTCATCGAAGGCTGCAGAGTTATACCAGCCCGCGGAACCTGGCTTGGTTTCCGTGCCCGGTTTTTCGAAAAATACGCCGATAGTGGCGGCTCCGCTGCCAAACGCGGCGGAAATTCTGGAAGCAAGGCCGTAACCGGTGGAAGCACCGATGACCAGCACGCGGGAAGGACCGTTAGCGATTTTCCCGTTTTTCTTCACATAATCGATCTGTTTTTCCACATTGACTTTGCAGCCAGTCGGATGGGTCGTTGTACAGATGAATCCACGAATTTTTGGTTTGATTATCATAATGATGGCTAATTAAGTTTGTATTTTCGCTGTCAAGTGCGCAATGACACCGTCTGTTCTGGCTTGCTAAACGTGATGGTTAACAAGCCCCCCACATCTATTATGGCACGGGACATTATACAGAAAAGGAGCGCCAATACTGAATCTACCACTGATTTTAGGCCTGACGCTGGTACTACTCGGCGGATTTGCGCTCCAGAACAATCTTCCAGAACGCGTCTATGAGCGGCTCATGCAGCCGTTTTTTCGGCGCGCAGACGCCCAGCTCGAACGGTGTTTTTTCGTCGCTGCGTTCTAAAATCATCACGCGATTCCGTACCGGCTCCGGGCTGTTTTCCAGTACCACTTCCGGCAGCAGCGCCACACCGCAGCCCAGCGCCACCATCGAGACCATCGCTTCGTGCCCCCCCACGGTGGCGTAAATCGATGGGTTGCTGATTTTGTGACGGCGGAACCACAGCTCGATGCGGCGGCGTACCGGCCCCTGGTCGGCCATGATAAACGGCACCGTCGACCAGTCCGGCTTATCGACCGAAACCTGATTCCGTACCGGGCAAGGCAATGCTGGTGCGATCAACACTACCGTTAAATTTTCCAGCATCGAGAATGCTACTGCGCCGGGCAGCGTCTCCGGCTTACCCGCTATTGCCAGATCGGCCTCTCCGGTGACCACTTTGTCCATTGCGTCAGCGGCATCGCCGGTGGTGAGCTTAATTTCAACCGAGGGGTGCTCGGCGCGAAAGCGGTCGAGAATTGGCGGCAGGTGGCTGTAGGCGGCGGTAACCGAGCAGAAGATATGCAGCTCACCCGACAGCGACGGTCCCTGCTGATCGAGGGTGTGGCGCAATTGTTGATACTGCAACAGCGTCTGCTGGGCAAACACTCGCAGCTCTTCGCCTGCTTCGGTCAGCGTGACCGTACGGTTATCGCGCACAAACAGCGCCTGGCCGAGATCTTCTTCCAGCCGTTGGATCTGGCGTGAGAGTGTGGAGGGGCTGACGTGCATTGCCCGCGCACTGCGGCCAAAGTGGCGGCTTTCCGCCAGATGCAGGAACATTTTCAGATCGCGTAAATCCACGGACGAGCCTCCGATTTTCTACGTTGCAGATATTGCAATGTGATGTTGTGAATATATCAATTTCCGCAATAAATTTCCTGTTGTAATGTGGGTTCATTCTCGCTGAAACGCGAACCGAACAATAAGACAGTACAACATCACGAGGTATCACCATGGCTAACTACTTTAATACACTGAACCTGCGCCAGCAGCTGGCGCAGCTGGGCAAATGTCGCTTTATGGGGCGCGACGAATTCGCCGATGGCGCAAGCTACCTTCAGGGTAAAAAAGTGGTCATCGTCGGGTGCGGTGCTCAGGGGCTGAACCAAGGCCTGAACATGCGCGACTCCGGTCTGGATATCTCCTACGCCCTGCGTAAAGAAGCGATTGCTGAGAAGCGCGCTTCCTGGCGCAAAGCGACCGAAAATGGCTTCAAAGTAGGTACCTACGAAGAGCTGATCCCGCAGGCTGATCTGGTGGTTAACCTGACCCCGGACAAACAGCACTCCGACGTTGTACGTTCCGTACAGCCGCTGATGAAAGACGGCGCGGCGCTGGGCTACTCCCACGGTTTCAACATCGTCGAAGTGGGCGAGCAGATCCGTAAAGATATCACTGTGGTGATGGTTGCGCCGAAGTGTCCGGGTACCGAAGTGCGTGAAGAGTACAAACGTGGTTTTGGTGTTCCAACCCTGATCGCCGTTCACCCGGAAAACGATCCGAAAGGCGAAGGCATGGCGATTGCCAAAGCATGGGCTGCGGCCACTGGCGGTCACCGTGCAGGCGTGCTGGAATCGTCCTTCGTTGCGGAAGTGAAATCTGACCTGATGGGCGAGCAGACAATCCTGTGCGGTATGCTGCAGGCTGGCTCTCTGCTGTGCTTCGACAAGCTGGTGGAAGAGGGTACTGACCCGGCTTACGCCGAAAAACTGATTCAGTTCGGCTGGGAAACCATCACCGAAGCGCTGAAGCAGGGCGGTATCACCCTGATGATGGATCGTCTGTCTAACCCAGCGAAACTGCGTGCTTATGCGCTGTCCGAACAGCTGAAAGAGATCATGGCGCCGCTGTTCCAGAAACACATGGATGACATCATCTCCGGCGAATTCTCTTCAGGCATGATGGCTGACTGGGCCAACGACGATAAGAAACTGCTGACCTGGCGTGAAGAGACCGGCAAAACCGCGTTCGAAACTGCGCCGCAGTTTGAAGGTAAAATTGGCGAGCAGGAGTACTTCGATAAAGGCGTGCTGATGATCGCGATGGTGAAGGCTGGCGTTGAGCTGGCGTTTGAAACCATGGTGGATTCCGGCATCATCGAAGAGTCTGCTTACTACGAATCACTGCACGAACTGCCGCTGATCGCGAACACCATCGCCCGTAAGCGCTTGTACGAAATGAACGTAGTCATTTCCGATACTGCAGAATACGGTAACTACCTGTTCTCTTACGCGTGCGTACCGCTGCTGAAAGAGTTCATGACCACCCTGCAAACCGGAGATCTGGGCAAAGCGATTGCCGAAGGTGCGGTAGACAACGCGCAGCTGCGCGACGTAAACGATGCTATTCGCGGCCATGCTATCGAGAAAGTGGGCCAGAAACTGCGTGGCTATATGACGGATATGAAACGTATTGCTGTAGCTGGCTAAGAGGCTGCAATTCGGCAAAAAAAAGCCCGGTGGTTGAACACACCGGGCTTTTTATTAGTTACGGTACAGCACTTTGATGATGTGATAACCGAACTGAGTGTGCAGTGGGCCGGTTGGCTCCAGCACCGGGCAGGAGAACACCACTTTATCAAACGCCGGAACCATCTGGCCCTGACGGAATTCGCCTAAATCGCCGCCGCGTTTGCCCGACGGGCAGATAGAGTGTTTCTTCGCCAGTTTACCAAAATCGGCGCCATTTTTGATTTGTTCCAGAAGATCGAGAGCCAGTTTCTCTTCTTTAACAAGGATATGCACTGCTGATGCTGTTTTTGCCATGGTTTGTGCTCTGAGTTGAGTGATAAATCAGGGCGCAATAGTAGCATGTAATCCGTGGTCTTCGGCGATGGGCTATGACCGATCCCCCTGGCGTCACTTTCTGCTACAATCCACATCCCCGTGTTTACAGATTGAGCAATCCTCTATGCGTTTGAACCCCGGACAACAACAAGCCGTCGAATTCGTCACCGGACCTTGCCTGGTGCTGGCGGGAGCGGGTTCCGGTAAGACGCGTGTTATCACAAACAAAATCGCACATCTGATCCGTGAATGTGGCTATCAGGCACGACATATTGCGGCAGTAACCTTTACCAATAAGGCTGCGCGTGAGATGAAAGAGCGTGTGGCGCAAACGTTGGGTCGTAAAGAAGCGCGCGGGTTGATGATCTCTACTTTCCACACTCTGGGACTGGATGTCATTAAGCGTGAATACGCCGCGCTAGGGATGAAGTCGAACTTCTCGTTGTTTGATGATACTGACCAGGTGGCCCTGCTTAAGGAATTGACCGAAGGGCTAATTGAAGACGATAAGCTTATCCTTCAACAATTGATTTCAACGATCTCCAACTGGAAAAACGATCTGATGACCCCAGCGCAGGCGGCAGCCAGTGCAAAGGGTGAACGCGATCGTATTTTTGCCCACTGCTATGGTCTGTATGACGCGCATATGAAGGCGTGTAACGTCCTCGATTTTGACGATCTGATCCTGCTCCCCACGCTGCTGTTGCAGCGCAATGAAGAAGTACGTGAGCGTTGGCAAAACCGAATCCGCTACCTGCTGGTGGATGAATATCAGGATACCAACACCAGCCAGTACGAGTTGGTGAAGTTGCTGGTGGGGAAACGCGCGCGCTTTACCGTCGTGGGTGATGACGATCAGTCGATCTACTCCTGGCGCGGGGCACGTCCGCAGAACCTGGTACTGTTAAGCAAAGATTTTCCGGCGCTGCAGGTGGTGAAGCTGGAGCAAAACTATCGCTCATCAGGGCGTATCCTGAAGGCGGCGAACATCCTTATTGCTAACAACCCACACGTCTTTGAAAAACGGCTCTTTTCTGAGCTGGGCTACGGCGCTGAGCTGAAGGTGTTGAGTGCGAATAATGAAGAGCACGAAGCAGAACGCGTGACCGGGGAACTGATTGCCCATCACTTTGTGAACAAGACGCAGTATAAAGACTACGCCATCCTGTACCGCGGTAATCATCAGTCGCGAGTGTTCGAAAAGTTTCTGATGCAGAACCGCATCCCATACAAAATTTCCGGCGGGACGTCGTTCTTCTCGCGTCCGGAGATTAAAGATCTGCTGGCCTATCTGCGCGTGCTCAGCAACCCGGATGATGACAGTGCATTTTTGCGCATCGTAAATACGCCAAAGCGTGAAATCGGTCCGGCCACGCTGCAAAAGCTGGGGGAATGGGCGATGACGCGTAATAAAAGCCTGTTTACCGCTAGCTTTGATATGGGACTTAGCCAGACGCTAACCGGGCGCGGATATGATTCTCTGACCCGCTTTACGCACTGGCTGGGTGAAATTCAACGTCTGGCGGAGCGCGAGCCGGTTGCCGCCGTACGCGATCTGATCCACGGCATTGATTACGAATCCTGGCTGTATGAAACCTCGCCGAGCCCGAAAGCGGCCGAAATGCGTATGAAAAACGTCAACACGCTGTTCAGCTGGATGACGGAGATGCTGGAAGGTAGTGAGCTGGAAGAGCCAATGACCCTGACTCAGGTCGTTACCCGCTTTACCCTGCGCGACATGATGGAGCGCGGAGAGAGCGAAGAAGAGTTGGATCAGGTGCAGTTGATGACGCTGCATGCTTCAAAAGGACTGGAGTTCCCGTACGTATTTATGGTGGGAATGGAAGAAGGATTTTTGCCACACCAGAGCAGCATCGATGAAGACAACATCGACGAAGAGCGTCGTCTGGCTTACGTCGGGATTACGCGTGCGCAGAAAGAACTTATCTTCACGCTGTGTAAAGAGCGCCGCCAGTACGGTGAACTGGTTCGACCGGAACCGAGCCGTTTCCTGTTGGAACTACCACAAGATGACGTTATCTGGGAACAGGAGCGTAAAGTGGTGAGTGCCGAGGAGCGGATGCAAAAAGGGCAGGCCAGCATTGCTAACATTCGGGCAATGATGGCGAAAGCCAAAGAGAAATAGGTATTTTGGAGGCCGGATAAGCGTAAGCGCTATCCGGCAGCCAGCATCTAATGCACTTCCAGTGGCCAGTGGACATAGCTTTGCCACTGTATTTCCTGATCGATTAACTCGGTACCTAATGGATGATGTTCCAGCCAGCCTTCCGGTAGCGTTAACGTCAGATTCTCATCCTGAGCTTGCAGGGTGATATGTGGCACTAAATCGTCGCGACGGCGAGCGGCGAAAATGATCGCCAGGCGTAGCAAACGGCAAAGGTGCTCCGCAATGCGTGGTGGCACAGCGTTTTGCTGGTGGAGTGAAGAGAGATCGACCGGATTAGTTTGGTTGAGCAACAGCGTGGCTAACAGTTTTTTCTGCGCGGGAGTAAAGCCCGGGAGATCGAGATTACGTACCAGCCAGGCGGCATGCAGTGGCGCCTGCTTATATTCTACGCTCAGTCCTATTTCATGCAACTGACAGGCACTTTGCAGCAGTTCACGACAAATGGCTTCAAGATGCCACTCATCTTTCACCTGTTCGAGTAAATGTACAGCCAATTGCGTGACGCGATTCGCCTGATCGGTGTCGACCATAAATCGACGCTGAATATTACGCAGCGTACGGCTGCGAATGTCCTGATCAACCGGCAAGTGCAGCATGCCGTAGACCAGACCTTCGCGTAGTGCGCCGCCGGCCAGAGTCATGCATTGAATATTCAGTTCGGTGAAAATGGCGATCAGAATGGCCAGTCCGCTGGGAAAAACCAGTGCGCGTTCCAGCGTTAACCCTTCTATTTCCAGCTCTTCCAGACGACCACAATGAATGGCGCGTTGTTTAAGCTGCTGAAGCTTGGCCAACGTAATGCGCTCATCCATGCCTTGCGCCATCATGATTTCCTGTAACGCCTGGACGGTGCCAGAGGCACCAACGCAAACTTTCCAGCCATGAAAACGCAGTTTGTCGGCGACCGGGCGCAGAACTTCGCGAGCCGCTTTCTCTGCTTCGTCAAAGTTTTCCTGTGCCAGATTACGATTGGTGAAATACCTTTCGAGCCAGGTGACGCAGCCCATTGACAGGCTGAACAGAGAGGTGGTTTGCGCGCCGGAGCCGGTAACCAGTTCAGTGCTGGCACCGCCAATATCAACAACAAGACGCTGATCGGCACCGCCGGTGGTGTGGGCAACACCTTGATAAATCAGCCGCGCTTCTTCTTCGCCGCTGATGACCTGGACAGGGCAGCCGAGGATCTCTTGCGCTTTGGCGATAAACTCATCGGCGTTTACCGCGATGCGTAATGTTGCCGTGGCGACCACACGGATTTGCGGCTGAGGGATATCCTGCAGACGTTCAGCAAACAGGCGCAGGCATTGCCAGCCGCGCTCCATAGCTTCAGCGGAAAGAACGTTGTCGCTGTTGAGGCCAGCGGCCAGACGCACCTTGCGTTTAATACGCGTGAGTGTCTGAATGCTTCCCGCCACCTCGCGTACAACCAGCATATGAAAACTATTCGAGCCTAAATCAATTGCGGCGTACAGCGAAGTGGTTGTGAGCATATATAACGTTAACCTGAACGACGACGATTACGCGGAGCACCACCGGTACGGCGTGGGCCATTGCCTGTGCGCGGACGCGTTAAGCGTAACGGCTTCGGCAGATCGGTCATCAGCGCATCCGGGTTGTACTTGCTGACCGGGATCGAGTGACCGATATAGGTCTCGATTGCTGGTAAATTCAGCGCGTATTCTTCACAGGCCAGGCTGATAGAGTGACCGCTTGCACCGGCGCGACCGGTACGACCGATACGATGAACGTAATCTTCACAGTCATCCGGCAGGTCATAGTTAAATACGTGCGTTACGGCTGGGATATGCAGACCACGCGCGGCGACATCCGTCGCAACGAGAATGTCGAGATCGCCACGGGTGAACTCATCAAGGATACGCAGACGTTTTTTCTGCGCCACGTCACCGGTCAACAGACCGACGCGATGACCGTCAGCGGCAAGGCTACCCCAGATATCTTCACAACGATGCTTGGTGTTAGCAAAGACGATGGCGCGATCTGGCCACTCTTCTTCAATCAGCGTTTGCAGTAAACGCATTTTCTCTTCGTTGGAAGGATAGAAGAGCTCTTCTTTAATACGGTGACCTGTCTTCTGTTCCGGTTCGACTTCAACGTACTCGGCGTTATTCATCTGTTCGAACGCCAGTTCGCGAACGCGGTAAGAGAGGGTTGCAGAAAACAGCATGTTCAGACGTTGGGTGGTTGGCGGCATACGACGGAACAGCCAACGGATATCTTTGATAAAGCCCAGATCGTACATACGATCGGCTTCATCCAGCACCACGACCTGAATCGCGCCCAGGTTAATGTGGTTCTGTTTTGCATAGTCGATGAGACGACCGGTCGTGCCGATAAGAATATCGACGCCGCTTTCCAGCACTTTCAGCTGTTTGTCGTAACCGTCGCCGCCATAAGCCAGGCCTAATTTCAAACCGGTGGTCTGTGCCAGCGGCTCGGCGTCAGCGTGGATCTGCACGGCTAACTCACGCGTTGGCGCCATAATTAACGCACGCGGTTGGTTCACCTTGCGATCGGCAATCGCGGGATGAGAGAGAAGATAATGAAACGTTGACGTCAGGAACGCCATCGTTTTTCCGGTACCGGTTTGCGCCTGCCCTGCAACATCACGACCTGCCAGCGTTAGCGGCAGCGCGAGGGCCTGAATGGGCGTGCAGTTATGAAAGCCTTTATTTTCAAGGGCTTCTATCACCTTTGGGTGCAGGGCGAAGTCGGAAAACTTCTGTTCTGTTAAATGTGTTTTGCTCATAGTGTGGTAGAATATCAGCTTACTATTGCTTTACGAAAGCGTATCCGGTGAAATAAAGTCAACCTTTAGTTGGTTAATGCTACATCAACACGTCGTTGATTAAGAGTACACCAACGCACCAGGCTTATTCCTGTGGAGTTAATATGAGCGATAAAATTATTCACCTGACTGACGACAGTTTTGACACGGATGTACTCAAAGCGGACGGAGCTATCCTCGTTGATTTCTGGGCAGAGTGGTGCGGTCCGTGCAAAATGATCGCTCCAATTCTGGATGAAATCGCTGACGAATATCAGGGCAAATTGACGGTTGCTAAACTGAACATTGACCAAAACCCAGGCACCGCGCCGAAGTATGGTATCCGTGGCATCCCGACCCTGCTGCTGTTTAAAAACGGCGAAGTTGCGGCGACTAAAGTCGGCGCGCTATCCAAAGGTCAGTTGAAAGAATTCCTCGACGCTAATTTAGCGTAAGGAAGTCTCATGATCGGGCGACCATACTTCGAAATGATTCGGATGACTGGACGCCCGACTTGAGTCGTGCTAAGTTAGTGTTGACTTCGTATTAAACATACCTTATTAAGTTTGAATCTAGTTATATCCAATACTTCCCGTTGTTTCTCGCGCGAGAAGTGGACAGATTCCTGGCTTGTCACTCAATCCGTCTTGTCGTTTCAGTTCTGCGTACTTTCCTGTGACCAGACAGCGAACAGACATGAGTTGATGGCCGTAAACAGGCATGGATGACCCTGCCATACCATTCACAACATTAAGTTCGAGATTTACCCCAAGTTTAAGAACTCACACCATTATGAATCTTACCGAATTAAAGAATACGCCGGTTTCTGAGCTGATCACTCTCGGCGAAAATATGGGCCTTGAAAACCTGGCTCGTATGCGCAAGCAGGACATTATTTTTGCCATCCTGAAGCAGCACGCAAAGAGTGGCGAAGATATCTTTGGTGACGGTGTGCTGGAGATATTGCAGGATGGATTTGGTTTCCTCCGCTCTGCAGACAGCTCCTACCTCGCCGGTCCTGATGACATCTACGTTTCTCCCAGCCAAATCCGCCGTTTCAACCTCCGCACTGGTGATACCATCTCTGGTAAGATTCGCCCGCCGAAAGAAGGTGAACGCTACTTTGCGCTGTTGAAAGTTAACGAAGTTAACTACGACAAACCAGAAAACGCCCGTAACAAAATCCTCTTTGAGAACTTAACACCGCTGCACGCAAACTCTCGTCTGCGTATGGAACGTGGTAACGGTTCTACTGAAGACTTAACGGCGCGTGTACTGGATCTGGCATCACCGATCGGTCGTGGCCAACGTGGTCTGATTGTTGCTCCGCCGAAAGCAGGTAAAACCATGCTGCTGCAGAACATCGCGCAGAGCATTGCTTACAACCATCCGGACTGCGTGCTGATGGTGCTGCTGATTGACGAACGTCCGGAAGAAGTTACCGAGATGCAGCGTCTGGTGAAAGGTGAAGTGGTTGCGTCTACCTTTGACGAACCAGCCTCCCGCCACGTTCAGGTTGCGGAAATGGTTATCGAGAAGGCGAAACGTCTGGTTGAACACAAGAAAGACGTTATCATTCTGCTCGATTCCATCACTCGTTTGGCGCGTGCTTACAACACCGTGGTTCCGGCTTCCGGTAAAGTTTTGACCGGTGGTGTTGATGCCAACGCCTTGCATCGTCCGAAGCGTTTCTTCGGTGCGGCGCGTAACGTGGAAGAGGGCGGTAGCCTGACCATCATCGCGACTGCGCTGATCGATACCGGCTCTAAAATGGATGAGGTTATCTACGAAGAGTTTAAAGGTACCGGCAACATGGAACTGCATCTCTCTCGTAAGATTGCTGAAAAACGCGTCTTCCCGGCTATCGACTACAACCGTTCCGGTACCCGTAAAGAAGAGCTGCTCACCACCCAGGAAGAGCTGCAGAAAATGTGGATCCTGCGCAAAATCATCCATCCGATGGGTGAAATTGATGCCATGGAATTCCTCATTAACAAGCTGGCGATGACCAAGACTAATGACGACTTCTTCGACATGATGAAGCGTTCGTAATTCAGGTCTCATCCGAAAACGCCACGTTTTTACGTGGCGTTTTGCTTTTGTGGCTGTAATCTTAACGACACAATAACGATAATACGGTATGACATACCGCATGGCGAAGAAGGGTTGTAATTCGTATTTTGTGGTTGCTAATCATACAGAACTACCTGATATGGAGCTGATATTGAGTCGGGTTTCTCTTCTGAATAATTGGCGGGATGGTTATACTTCGTATATTGATTTTCTCTGAGAGCATGTATAGTGAATTTATTGACAGCAAGTACTGATCTCATCAGTATTTTTTTATTCACAACGCTGTTTCTTTTCTTTGCCCGCAAGGTCGCGAAAAAGATTGGATTGGTGGATAAACCCAACTTCCGCAAACGTCATCAGGGACTGATTCCGCTGGTTGGGGGGATTTCAGTTTACGCAGGCATTTGCTTTACGTTTCTTATCGCCGATTATTATATCCCACATGCTACTCTCTACCTGGGTTGTGCTGGTGTACTGGTGTTTATCGGTGCCCTGGACGATCGTTTTGATATCAGTGTAAAAATCCGCGCAACCATCCAGGCCCTTATCGGCATCATTATGATGACGGTGGGTAAACTCTATCTGCTAAGTCTTGGCTATATTTTCGGCCCTTGGGAGATGGTGCTCGGTCCTTTTGGATATTTCCTTACCCTGTTTGCCGTCTGGGCGGCAATAAACGCCTTCAATATGGTGGATGGGATTGATGGTCTGTTGGGTGGATTATCTAGCGTGTCATTCGCCGCTATGGGGCTTATCCTGTGGTTCGATGGTCAAACAAGCCTGGCCATCTGGTGTTTTGCTATGATCGCCGCCATTCTGCCTTACATCCTGCTGAACCTGGGTATTCTCGGACGCCGCTATAAAGTTTTTATGGGGGATGCGGGCAGTACGCTGATTGGCTTCACGGTGATTTGGATCCTGCTGGAGACTACCCAGGGGCCAACGCATCCTATCAGCCCGGTCACCGCTTTGTGGATTATTGCCATTCCGTTAATGGATATGGTGGCAATTATGTATCGTCGCTTACGCAAGGGCATGAGCCCTTTCTCTCCGGATCGCCAACATATTCACCATTTAATCATGCGCGCCGGGTTTACCTCCCGACAGGCTTTTGTCCTGATTACCCTGGCTGCAGCTATTCTGGCATCTATTGGCGTGCTGGCTGAATATTCTCGCATTGTCCCGGAGTGGGTGATGTTAGTGCTCTTTTTACTGGCGTTTGTCTTGTACGACATCTGTATTAAACGAGCCTGGAAGGTAGCGAGATTTATCAAACGTTGGAAGCGTAAGCTGCGTAGAAACCGTGAAAGTAAACCAGACTTAACCAAATAAATTGAGGATGCGATGAGACAACCATTACCGGGGGAAGATGCCGTGAGCGCTGAAAATGAACTGGATATCCGTGGGTTGTTTCGTACCTTGTGGTCAGGGAAGGTGTGGATCGTCGGTATGGCTCTCGCCTTCGCGATAGCGGCCCTCGCCTATACGTTTTTTGCGCGTCAGGAGTGGAGCGCCACGGCGATTACTGACAGGCCAACGGTCAATATGTTGGGTGGCTTTTACTCTCAACAACAGTTTTTACGCAACCTGGATATTAAGGCCAGTCTCGCGTCCACGGACCAACCGTCAGTAATGGATGAGGCCTATAAAGAATTCATTATGCAGCTTGCCTCCTGGGATACACGCCGAGAATTCTGGCAGCAGACTGATTACTTTAAGCAGCGTATGGTCGGTAATAGTAAAGCCGATGCGGCGATGCTGGATGAACTGATCAATAACATTCAGTTTTTGCCTGGCGATACGCTGCGTAATACCAATGACAGCGTGAAGCTGATTGCCGAGACGGCTCCTGATGCCAACAATTTGCTGCGCCAGTACGTCGCGTTTGCCAGCCAACGCGCGGCACGTCATCTGAACGATGAGTTAAAAGGCGCATGGGCTGCACGCACTGTGCAGATGAAAGCGCAGGTCAAACGTCAGGAAGAAGTGGCAAAATCCATTTTCTCTCGCCGCGTCCACAGCATTGAACAAGCGCTTAAAATTGCTGAGCAGCATAATATTTCGCGTACTTCCACAGATGTTCCAGCTGATGAATTGCCGGATTCAGAATTGTTCTTACTCGGACGTCCAATGTTGCAGGCGCGACTCGAGAATCTGCAGTCAATTGGTCCGGATTTCGATATGGACTATTTCCAGAACAGGGCCATGCTGAACACCCTGAACGTTGGGCCAACTTTAGATCCGCGTTTTCAGACCTATCGTTATTTGAGAACGCCGGAAGAGCCGGTAAAACGTGACAGCCCTCGTCGCGCCTTCCTGATGATTATGTGGGGTATCGTTGGGGCTCTGATCGGTGCTGGTGTCGCGTTAACCCGTCGCCGTACGATTTAGCAATGCCGTTGCAGTGAGGGGCTGGGCTCTCACTGCCAATCCGAAGAGAATCGATGTGAAAGTACTGACTGTATTTGGTACGCGACCGGAGGCCATTAAGATGGCTCCTCTGGTTCATGCGCTGGAAAAAGATCCTGATTTTGAGGCGAAAGTTTGCGTTACGGCGCAGCATCGGGAGATGCTAGATCAGGTGTTGAATCTTTTTTCCATTGTACCTGACTACGATCTCAATATTATGCAGCCAGGTCAGGGACTAACAGAAATAACCTGCCGCATCCTGGAAGGGTTAAAGCCTATTTTGGCTGAATTCAAACCCGATGTGGTGTTGGTTCATGGTGATACCACAACCACGATTGCTACCAGTCTGGCCGCGTTC
Organism: Citrobacter sp. Cb041; assembly: GCF_030336655.1. Lineage (NCBI taxonomy): Bacteria > Pseudomonadati > Pseudomonadota > Gammaproteobacteria > Enterobacterales > Enterobacteriaceae > Citrobacter > Citrobacter sp. Cb041. The sequence goes on from NZ_JAOWDD010000026.1 coordinate 24,274, forward strand.
TATCAGCGCATCCCGGTGGGGCATGTAGAGGCTGGTTTACGTACAGGCGATCTCTATTCACCATGGCCGGAAGAGGCTAATCGTACGCTGACCGGGCGTCTGGCAATGTATCATTTTGCCCCAACAGAAAACTCGCGCCAAAATCTGTTACGAGAAGCTATCCCTGATGATCGTATTTTCGTCACGGGTAATACGGTTATTGACGCGTTGATCTGGGTTCGCGACCGCGTACTGGCGAGCGATGCATTGCGTGCTGAACTGGCAGAACATTATCCTTTCCTGAGCTCTGATAAAAAGATGATCCTGGTGACCGGTCATCGTCGGGAAAGCTTCGGTCGCGGTTTTGAGCAAATCTGTCATGCCCTGGCGGAAATAGCCGCGTCTAACCAAAATGTGCAGATTGTCTATCCGGTACACCTGAACCCTAACGTCAGTGAGCCGGTCAATCGCATCCTGGGTCACGTTGAAAACGTGGTGTTGATTGAACCGCAGGACTACCTGCCATTCGTATGGCTGATGAATCACGCCTGGCTGATCCTTACTGATTCCGGCGGGATTCAGGAAGAAGCGCCGTCTCTGGGGAAACCTGTGCTGGTGATGCGCGAAACAACGGAGCGCCCGGAAGCTATTACCGCAGGGACTGTACGCCTGGTAGGTACAGACCCACAGCGGATTGTTGAAGAAGTCACGCGTTTACTGCATGACGACAATGAATATCAGATCATGAGCCGCGCCCATAATCCGTATGGAGACGGGCTGGCATGTGACCGCATTTTAGATGCATTAAAAAATAATCGGATATCGCTATGAGTTTTACGACCATTTCTGTCATTGGGCTGGGTTATATCGGACTGCCAACGGCGGCTGCCTTTGCTTCCCGTCAAAAACACGTAATTGGCGTAGATATAAATCAACATGCGGTGGATACCATTAATCGCGGTGAAATTCACATCGTTGAGCCCGATCTGGGTGCGGTGGTGAAAACGGCGGTCGAAAATGGGTTTTTACGTGCGAGCGCGACACCCGTAGATGCTGATGCGTATCTGATTGCGGTGCCTACCCCGTTCAAGGGAGATCATGAACCCGATATGGTCTACGTAGAAGCCGCGGCGAAATCTATTGCGCCAGTTTTGAAAAAAGGCGCATTGGTTATTCTGGAATCCACTTCACCTGTCGGGGCAACTGAACAGATGGCCGCATGGCTTGCAGAAATGCGGGCTGACCTGACTTTCCCGCAGCAGGTCGGTGAACAGGCGGACGTTAACATTGCTTATTGCCCAGAGCGCGTACTGCCGGGTCAGGTAATGGTCGAACTGATTAAAAACGATCGGGTGATTGGAGGAATGACCTCCGTCTGTTCCGCGCGCGCCAGCGAGCTGTACAACATCTTTCTCGAAGGCGAATGTGTGGTGACCAACGCCCGCACCGCAGAAATGTGTAAGCTGACGGAAAATAGCTTTCGCGATGTCAATATCGCCTTCGCCAATGAACTGTCGCTGATTTGCGCCGATCAGGGGATCAACGTCTGGGAACTGATTCGCCTGGCAAACCGGCATCCACGCGTGAATATTTTGCAGCCCGGCCCTGGCGTAGGTGGACACTGTATCGCGGTCGATCCGTGGTTTATCGTGGCGCAGAACCCGCAGCAGGCGAAATTGATCCGCACCGCGCGTGAGGTAAACGATGGTAAACCGCATTGGGTGGTCGATCGGGTAAAGGCTGCCGTAGCCGACTGTCTGGCGGATACCAACAAACGGGCTAGCGAAGTGAAAATTGCCTGTTTTGGTCTGGCATTCAAACCCAATATTGACGATTTGCGTGAAAGCCCGGCGATGGGAATTGCGCAGAATATTGCGCAATGGCACAAAGGCGAAATGCTGGTGGTGGAACCGAACATCCATCAACTGCCGAAAAAACTGAATGGTATTTGCCAACTGGCGACGCTGGACGATGCTCTGGCACGTGCTGATGTGTTGGTCATGTTGGTTGACCATAATGAATTTAAAGGCATCAAAGGCGATGCGGTTCAACAGCAGTACATCGTTGATACCAAAGGGGTCTGGCGCTAATGAAACGAATTCTGGTTACCGGTGGAGCGGGATTTATCGGCTCGGCGGTTGTGCGACACATCATTCATGATACCGAGGATGCGGTGGTTGTGGTCGATAAGCTGACCTACGCCGGAAACCTGATGTCGCTGGAGCCGGTTGCGCAGAATTCCCGTTTTGCCTTTGAGAAAGTGGATATTTGCGATCGGGCATCGCTCGACAGGGTGTTTCAACAATATCAGCCGAACTGCGTGATGCATCTGGCTGCAGAAAGCCATGTCGATCGTTCAATTGATGGTCCCGCCGCCTTTATCAAAACCAACATTGTGGGAACCTACACGCTGTTGGAAGCGGCGCGCGCTTACTGGAGTACATTAGCCAGCGAGGAAAAATTGGCGTTTCGTTTCCACCATATCTCGACTGACGAGGTGTATGGCGATCTCCATTCCACAGATGATTTCTTCACCGAAACCACGCCGTATGCGCCGAGCAGCCCTTATTCCGCGTCGAAAGCCAGCAGCGATCATCTGGTTCGCGCCTGGCTGCGTACCTACGGTCTACCAACGCTGATTACCAACTGTTCCAATAACTATGGTCCGTACCATTTCCCGGAAAAACTGATTCCGCTGATGATCCTCAACGCACTGGCGGGCAAACCGTTGCCGGTATATGGCAATGGTCAACAGATCCGTGACTGGTTGTATGTAGAAGATCACGCCAGGGCGCTTTATTGCGTGGCGACGACGGGCGCGGTTGGGGAAACCTATAATATTGGTGGCCATAACGAGCGTAAAAACCTGGATGTTGTCGAAACGGTTTGCAGCCTGTTGGAAGAGCTGGCTCCGCATAAACCGCAGGGCATCGCGCAGTACCGCGACTTGATCGCTTTTGTGGACGATCGCCCAGGCCATGATTTGCGTTACGCCATTGACGCTTCAAAAATTGCGCGTGAACTCGGGTGGATGCCGCAGGAAACGTTTGAAAGTGGAATGCGCAAAACCGTGCAGTGGTATCTGGATAATCAGGCATGGTGGAAACCCGTGCAGGACGGCAGTTACCAGGGCGAACGTTTAGGTCTGAAGGGCTAACAGCCTGGTTTTGCGGAGGAGACAACGCATGAAAGGTATCATTCTGGCGGGTGGCTCAGGTACTCGCCTGTATCCCATTACGCGGGGCGTATCGAAGCAACTATTGCCCATTTACGATAAGCCGATGATTTACTACCCGCTATCGGTACTGATGCTGGCGGGAATTCGCGAAATCCTGATTATCACCACTCCGGAAGATAAAGGCTATTTCCAGCGTTTGCTGGGCGATGGATCTGAGTTCGGCATTGAACTGCACTATGCTGAGCAACCGAGCCCGGATGGATTAGCGCAGGCTTTTATTATCGGTGAAACGTTTCTTAACGGTGAACCATCGTGCCTGGTGTTAGGGGACAACATCTTCTTTGGTCAAGGATTCAGTCCAAAACTGCGTCATGTAGCCGCCAGAACGCAAGGCGCGACGGTGTTTGGCTATCAGGTCATGGACCCTGAACGTTTTGGTGTTGTTGAGTTTGATGACAATTTTCGCGCAGTCTCTCTGGAAGAGAAGCCGAAAGCGCCGAAATCTAATTGGGCGGTGACAGGGCTCTATTTTTATGACAGCAAAGTGGTGGATTACGCGAAACGCGTGAAACCTTCTGAGCGTGGGGAGCTGGAGATTACGTCTATCAACCAGATGTATCTTGATGACGGACATCTGACGGTTGAATTGCTTGGGCGTGGCTTTGCCTGGCTGGATACCGGTACGCATGACAGTTTGATTGAAGCGAGCACTTTTGTGCAGACGGTGGAGAAACGCCAGGGCTTTAAAATAGCCTGTCTGGAAGAAATCGCCTGGCGTAACGGCTGGCTGGATGACGAAGGCGTGAAGCGTGCCGCCAGTTCACTGGCCAAAACGGGTTATGGTCAATACCTGCTGGAGCTGCTCCGTGCTCGTCCGCGCCAGTATTGAGCCGCTTAGCTGGGAAAATACGTTCTTTGGCGTGAATAGCGCCATTGTCCGTTTTGACCAACGCGCGCCGGTTCTAACCGCGGATGCGTTGCTGCCCTGGTCGCGTGTACAAGCAAAAATACTTGCCGCAAATAGCCATGAATTGGATGCTCTTCAGCATTTGGGTTTCTCACTGGTAGAAGGTGAAGTCGATTTTGTACTGCCGGTGACGTGTGCCTGCGGCGACCCCGGTGCGCAGGTCGCGCAACCTACGGATATCCCGGTATTACGCCATCTGGCAGGACAGGCATTTGCGCAAAGTCGTTTTCGCGCCCCGTGGTATGCCGAAGATGCCAGCGCGCGTTTTTACGCACAGTGGATTGAAAACGCGGTGCTGGGGACGTTTGATCACCAATGCCTCGTTTTTCGTAAACCGACTGGTGAGATTCGTGGCTATGTCTCGCTGCGTGAACTGAATGCGACCGAGGCGCGAATTGGCCTGCTGGCCGGGCGTGGTGCGGGTGCAGAACTGATGCAGGCCGCGCTTTGCTGGGCACAGGCCCGCGGTAAAACCACATTGCGTGTGGCGACCCAAATGGGTAACACCGCCGCGCTTAAACGTTATATACACAGTGGTGCGAATGTGGAAAGCACCGCGTATTGGTTATACAGGTGACACGATGATTCCATTTAATGCACCGCCGGTGGTGGGAACTGAACTCGATTACATGCAGTCTGCGATGAATAGCGGCAAACTGTGTGGTGACGGTGGCTTTACCCGTCGCTGTCAGCAGTGGCTGGAGCAGCATTTTGGCAGCGAGAAAGTGCTGTTGACGCCCTCCTGCACCGCATCGCTTGAGATGGCGGCATTGCTGCTGGATATCCAGCCTGGCGATGAAGTCATTATGCCGAGCTACACGTTTGTCTCTACGGCCAATGCCTTCGTGTTGCGCGGCGCGAAAATCGTCTTTGTTGATATTCGCCCGGATACCATGAACATTGACGAAACGCTGATTGAAGCGGCGATCACCGATAAAACCCGCGCTATTGTGCCGGTACATTACGCGGGCGTGGCCTGCGAAATGGATACCATCATGGGGCTGGCCACTAAACATAACCTGTATGTGGTGGAAGATGCCGCCCAGGGCGTCATGTCGACCTACAAGGGGCGTGCGCTGGGTACGATTGGTCACATCGGCTGCTTTAGCTTCCATGAGACCAAAAACTATACCGCAGGCGGGGAAGGTGGAGCGACGCTGATTAATGATAAAAAATTAGTCGAGCGCGCAGAGATCATCCGTGAAAAAGGGACGAACCGTAGTCAGTTTTTCCGCGGCCAGGTAGACAAGTATACCTGGCGTGATATCGGTTCCAGCTATTTGATGTCCGATCTGCAGGCGGCTTATCTGTGGGCGCAGTTGGAAGCGGCTGATCGTATTAACCAGCAGCGTCTGGCGCTGTGGCAAAAGTATTACGATGCCCTGGAACCGCTGGCGCGTGCCGGGCGTATTGAGCTGCCTTCGATACCGGAGGGTTGCGTACAGAATGCCCATATGTTTTACATCAAACTGCGCGATATCGACGATCGCACGGCGTTGATTAACTTCCTGAAAGAAGCTGAAATTATGGCGGTGTTCCACTATATCCCGCTGCATGATTGCCCGGCTGGCGATAAATTCGGCGTGTTTACCGGTGTTGATCGTTACACCACCAAAGAGAGCGAACGCCTGCTGCGTTTACCGCTGTTCTACAATCTGTCGCCGGTGAACCAGCGAACAGTCATTACGACCTTACTCAACTACTTCGCCTGATATGTCGCTTGCAAAAGCGTCCTTATGGACGGCGGCCAGTACGCTGGTAAAAATTGGTGCAGGTTTGCTGGTTGTGAAGTTGCTGGCGGTGTCGTTTGGACCGGCAGGCGTGGGGCAGGCGGGTAACTTCCGCCAGATGGTCACCGTGCTTGGCGTGTTGGCGGGGGCCGGCATTTTCAATGGCGTCACGAAATACGTTGCGCAGCATCATGACGATCCGGCCCGGCTCCGTAAGGTGGTTGGTACATCTTCCGCGATGGTGCTGGGATTCTCTACGCTGATGGCGGTGATTTTTTTGCTGGCGGCCGCACCTATCAGTCAGGGATTATTTGGTCATACTCATTATCAGGGGCTGGTTCGACTGGTTGCGCTGGTGCAGATGGGCATTGCCTGGGCGAACCTGCTGCTGGCGCTGATGAAGGGCTTCCGCGATGCGGCGGGTAACGCGCTGTCGTTGATTGTGGGGAGCCTGGTGGGTGTAGCGGCTTATTATGGCTGTTATCGCCTGGGAGGGTATGAAGGCGCCTTGCTGGGCCTGGCGCTGGTACCTGCGCTGGTCGTAATCCCTGCCGCTATAATGCTGATTAAGCGTGGGACTATCCCCCTGCATTACCTGAAACCCTCGTGGGATAACGGTCTGGCAGGGCAGTTAAGCAAGTTTACGCTGATGGCGCTGATTACCTCCGTAACGCTGCCAGTGGCATACGTGATGATGCGAAACCTGTTGGCGGCGCAGTACGGCTGGGATGATGTGGGGATCTGGCAGGGGGTGAGCAGTATCTCCGATGCTTATCTGCAATTTATCACCGCCTCATTCAGCGTTTACTTGCTGCCGACGTTGTCGCGTTTGACTGAAAAGCGCGACATTACACGCGAAGTGATCAAGTCGTTGAAATTCGTGCTGCCGGCGGTTGCTGCCGCAAGCTTTACCGTCTGGCTACTGCGCGATTTTGCTATCTGGCTGCTTTTCTCCGCTAAATTCACCGCCATGCGCGACCTGTTCGCCTGGCAACTGGTCGGTGATGTGCTGAAAGTCGGCGCCTATGTTTTCGGTTATCTGGTGATCGCGAAAGCGTCGCTGCGGTTTTATATCTTGGCAGAAATTAGCCAGTTCATGTTATTGACGGCGTTTGCACATTGGCTGATCCCTGCACATGGTGCGCTGGGCGCGGCACAGGCTTACATGGCAACGTACATTGTCTATTTCTCTCTTTGTTGTGGCGTGTTTTTACTCTGGCGTAGGCGGGTATGACTGTACTGATTCACGTTCTGGGATCGGATATCCCTCACCATAACCAAACCGTGCTGCGGTTTTTCAACGACTCGCTGGCCGCGACGAGCGAGCACGCACGCACGTTTATGGTTGCAGGTCAGGATGCCGGATTCAGTGAGAACTGCCCGGCGTTATCGCTAAGCTTCTATGGTGGGAAAAAGGCGCTGGCTGAAGCGGTTATCGCGAAAGCAAAAGCGGATCGCCAACAGCGTTTTTTCTTCCACGGTCAGTTCAACACCAGCCTGTGGTTAGCGCTGCTGAGCGGGGGAATTAAACCGGATCAGTTTTACTGGCATATCTGGGGCGCGGATTTATATGAAGTCTCCAGTGGACTGAAATTTCGCCTGTTTTACCCCATTCGCCGTATGGCGCAGAATCGCGTGGGCTGCGTATTTGCCACGCGGGGTGATTTGAGCTATTTCGCCGAACAGCATCCGCGCGTGCGTGGCGAGTTGCTCTATTTCCCAACGCGGATGGATCCCTCGCTCAATAATATGAGCAACGCGTGTCAGCGCAGCGGCAAGATGACGGTGCTGGTTGGCAACTCTGGCGATCGCAGCAATGAGCATATTGCCGCGCTACGCGCCGTCCATCAGCAGTTCGGCGACACGGTGAATGTGATTGTACCGATGGGGTACCCCGCCAATAATGCGGCTTATATCGACGAGGTTCGTCAGGCCGGCCTGGCATTGTTTAGCGCTGAGAATCTGCAAATTTTAAGTGAAAAGCTGGAATTTGATGCCTATCTGACATTATTACGTCAGTGTGATTTGGGTTACTTTATTTTTGCCCGTCAGCAGGGGATCGGTACCCTGTGTTTACTGATTCAGGCCGGTATCCCGTGCGTGCTCAACCGTGAAAATCCCTTCTGGCAGGATATGGTGGAACAGAATCTCCCGGTGTTATTTACCACTGATGAGCTCAATGAAGGCGTCGTACGCGAAGCGCAGCGCCAGTTGGCATCGGTAGATAAAAATACAATAACCTTCTTTAGCCCGAATTATCTGCAGCCGTGGCACAACGCGCTGCGCATTGCTTCAGGAGAAACTGTATGAGCCTGATGCAATTTTGCGGTCTGCTGGTGGTATGGCTGCTCTCCACCTTGTTTATCGCCACGCTGACCTGGTTTGAATTCCGCCGCGTGCGTTTTAACTTCAATGTTTTCTTCTCACTGCTGTTTTTGCTGACGTTCTTCTTCGGGTTCCCGTTGACCAGCATACTGGTGTTCCGTTTTGATGTGGCAGTTGCTCCGCCGGAGATCCTGCTGCAGGCCTTGCTGTCAGCCGCCTGTTTCTATGCCGTCTACTACGTGACGTATAAAACACGCCTTCGCAAGCGAGTCGAGGATAAGCCACGCAGGCCGCTATTTACCATCAATCGCGTTGAAGCGCATTTGACCTGGGTTATCCTGATGGCGATTGCATTGGTGAGCGTGGGCGTCTTCTTTATGCACAACGGATTCCTGCTGTTCAGACTGCAATCCTACAGCCAAATTTTTTCCAGCGAAGTCTCTGGGGTCGCTCTGAAGCGTTTCTTCTACTTCTTCATTCCGGCAATGTTGGTGGTCTATTTCCTGCGTCAGGACAGCAAAGCGTGGTTATTCTTCCTGGTGAGTACCGTCGCGTTTGGTTTGCTGACCTATATGATTGTTGGCGGGACGCGCGCCAATATCATCATTGCGTTTGCCATCTTCTTGTTTATCGGCATCATTCGCGGCTGGATTTCGCTGTGGATGCTGGCCGCCGCGGGCGTGCTGGGTATCGTCGGGATGTTCTGGCTGGCGCTGAAGCGCTATGGGATGAACGTTAGCGGCGACGAGGCGTTTTATACCTTCCTGTACCTCACGCGCGACACCTTCTCGCCGTGGGAGAATCTGGCGCTGTTGCTGCAAAATTACCACAATATTGAGTTTCAGGGGCTGGCGCCGATTGTCCGTGACTTCTACGTCTTTATCCCCTCCTGGCTGTGGCCTGGGCGGCCGAGTATTGTCCTCAACTCAGCGAACTACTTTACCTGGGAAGTGTTGAACAACCACTCAGGTCTGGCGATTTCGCCGACGTTAATTGGTTCACTGGTGGTGATGGGCGGGGCGCTGTTTATCCCGTTAGGCGCGATTGTCGTTGGACTCATCATCAAGTGGTTTGACTGGCTGTATGAGTTAGGCAACCGCGAAACCAATCGCTACAAGGCGGCGATTCTGCACAGTTTCTGTTTTGGCGCTATTTTCAATATGATCGTGTTGGCACGTGAAGGGCTGGATTCGTTTGTCTCGCGAGTGGTCTTTTTCCTCGTGATTTTCGGCGTTTGTCTGCTGGTGGCAAAACTGCTGTTTTGGCTATTCGATAGTGCGGGACTCATCCATAAACGAATCAAATCGCTGCCCCGGACACAGATTGAAGGATCGTAATGACAGATAACACAACTGCGCCACTCTACTCGCTGCGCGGGTTACAATTGATTGGCTGGCGCGATATGCAGCATGCGCTAAATTACCTGTTTGCCGAGGGACATCTCAGGTCAGGAACGCTGGTGGCAATCAACGCGGAGAAGATGCTGACGGCAGAAGATAACCCTGAAGTGCGGGATCTGATCAACGCTGCTGAGTTCAAATATGCGGATGGGATTAGCGTGGTGCGCTCAGTGCGCAAAAAATTCCCGCAGGCGCAGGTTTCACGCGTGGCAGGGGCTGATCTTTGGGAAGCGCTTATGGCGCGAGCCGGGCAGGAAGGAACGCCTGTCTTCCTGATTGGTGGCAAGCCTGAAGTTCTGGCGCAAACGGAAGCCAAACTGCGTGCCCAGTGGCGCGTGAACATTGTAGGCAGTCAGGACGGTTATTTTACCCCGGACCAGCGCCAGGCGTTGTTTGAACGTATCCACGCCAGCGGTGCGCAGATTGTGACGGTGGCGATGGGCTCGCCGAAACAAGAGATCTTTATGCGTGACTGCCGGAAGACTCACCCTGAAGCGCTGTATATGGGCGTCGGTGGTACCTACGACGTCTTTACCGGTCACGTTAAGCGTGCGCCGCGAATCTGGCAGAGTCTGGGGCTGGAGTGGCTGTATCGCTTATTGTCGCAGCCAAGCCGTATCACTCGTCAAATTCGCTTATTACGCTATCTCCGCTGGCACTATACCGGCAACCTCTGACGCCCTCTCTCCTCTGATAAGTAGCGTGATCTGCTAATTACGCTACTTATTCACAACATAATCGCTGCTTTCTCGCACAATCTATTTATTTTTTGAATGCTTTAATTGCCATTTAAGCGATTTTAGGAAACCATTCGCAACAATCATTGCAGTGCCGTGGTGTTTTTGACGCCAACCGTTAAGCGGTCGGTGCCGTATGGCCTGTTATGGCATAACAAGATGTACCCATAACGAGAACCGGTAATACCGGACAGTATGCAAACACAACAAGAGGATTTATGGCCGAGAACAAACCTGAGCTACAGCGTGGGCTGGAGGCTCGTCACATCGAATTAATTGCCCTTGGGGGGACTATTGGCGTCGGGCTATTTATGGGGGCCGCCAGTACCCTGAAATGGGCGGGACCTTCGGTTCTGCTGGCATACATCGTCGCCGGGCTGTTCGTCTTTTTCATTATGCGTTCTATGGGGGAGATGTTATTCCTCGAGCCGGTTGCCGGTTCATTTGCTGTTTACGCCCATCGTTACATGAGCCCCTTCTTTGGTTATCTCACTGCCTGGTCATACTGGTTTATGTGGATGGCGGTGGGGATATCAGAGATTACCGCCATCGGGGTGTACGTCCAGTTCTGGTTCCCGGAAATGGCACAATGGATACCCGCACTGATTGCTGTCGGACTGGTTGCGTTGGCAAATCTCGCCGCGGTTCGCCTGTATGGTGAAATTGAGTTCTGGTTTGCCATGATTAAAGTGACCACCATCATTGTGATGATCGTCATTGGATTAGGGGTGATTTTCTTCGGTTTTGGCAATGGCGGTCAGGCGATCGGCTTTGGCAACCTGACCGAGCACGGCGGCTTCTTTGCTGGTGGTTGGAAGGGCTTCCTGACGGCATTGTGTATTGTCGTGGCTTCTTACCAGGGCGTGGAGCTGATCGGCATTACTGCGGGTGAAGCGAAGAATCCGCAGGTCACGCTGCGGAGTGCAGTAGGGAAAGTGCTGTGGCGTATTCTGATTTTCTACGTCGGTGCGATTTTTGTTATCGTCACTATTTTCCCGTGGAATGAGATTGGCAGTAACGGTAGCCCGTTTGTTCTCACCTTTGCCAAGATTGGTATTACCGCCGCGGCAGGGATTATTAACTTTGTGGTCCTGACGGCGGCGCTGTCGGGCTGTAACAGTGGGATGTACAGCTGTGGGCGTATGCTTTACGCGCTGGCAAAGAATCGCCAGCTACCTGCCGCCGTTGGAAAAGTTTCGCGCCAGGGCGTGCCGGTTGCCGGCGTGGCTATTTCTATCGCGATCCTGCTGGTTGGTTCGTGCCTGAACTACATCATTCCCAACCCGCAGCGTGTGTTCGTTTATGTCTATAGCGCCAGCGTGCTGCCGGGGATGGTGCCGTGGTTTGTGATCCTGATAAGCCAGATACGTTTCCGTCAGGCGCATAAAGCGGCGATCGCCAGTCATCCCTTCCGCTCGATTCTGTTCCCGTGGGCGAACTATTTGACGATGGCGTTCCTGATTTGCGTATTAATCGGCATGTACTTTAATGAAGATACCCGAATGTCGCTGTTTGTTGGCATTATCTTCTTACTGGCCGTGACGCTCATTTATAAGGTTTTTGGCCTGAATCGTCATGGCACAGCCCAAAAATTGCAGGAATAAGCGACAAAACGCACAAACCATGACCAAACGATAATTTATTTTAAAAAAGCACTAGACAGCAGACCGAGACCTCCGTAATATCCAGCCCCGCAACGGCGCTAAGCGCCCGTAGCTCAGCTGGATAGAGCGCTGCCCTCCGGAGGCAGAGGTCTCAGGTTCGAATCCTGTCGGGCGCACCATTTAGTAATGGTGCCGGAGCTGCGGTGGTTTTAATACCGCGTAAAAGATTTGCAGTGGTGGCTATAGCTCAGTTGGTAGAGCCCTGGATTGTGATTCCAGTTGTCGTGGGTTCGAATCCCATTAGCCACCCCATTAATTTAAAGTTGTGAAATGCGAAGGTGGCGGAATTGGTAGACGCGCTAGCTTCAGGTGTTAGTGTCCTTAGGATGTGGGGGTTCGAGTCCCCCCCCTCGCACCACGACTTAAAGAATTGAACTAAAAATTCAAAAAGCAGTAAAACGGCGAGTAGCGCAGCTTGGTAGCGCAACTGGTTTGGGACCAGTGGGTCGGAGGTTCGAATCCTCTCTCGCCGACCAATTTTGAACCCCGCTTCGGCGGGGTTTTTTGTTTTCTGATTTTCCCTTCTCAGCCTTTATTTCCCCGAATTTCCTGATGTCTTAAAAAGTCCGGTTCCATTGTTTTTGCAGTGCAATCGTGGCATGCCTTGTGCAATAATATACGGGTAGATGCTCATTCCATCTCTTATGTTCGCCATCTGGCCTCATAAACTCAGGAATGATGCAGAGCCGTTTACGGTGCTTATCGTCCACAGACAGATGTCGCTCTGGCCTCATCAAACACCATGGACATAACGTTGAGTGAAGCACCCATTTATGTTGTCATACAGACCTGTTTAACGCCTGCTCCAAAAGAGCGGGCGTTTTTTTATGCATATACACCTCATCCTTCAAGTCGCCTCGAAGCATCTCGAATGATTTGGTGTATATGAAATAACGGTAGGCCCGGTAAGCGAAGCGTCACCGGGCAAGAAGGAATTACTGTGGGGGATTGTTGTTCTGCAGCGTCAACATCAGGCCATCACGACGCATGGTGGCGGCTTCTTCCGGCTGATGCAGTCTGTCCAGCGCGTCAGCAAGCCAGGCGTAGTCATAGGCATCTGGACGCTGTTTGAGAGCGGCACGGAAGGCGAACGTGGCTTCCTGCCATTCGCCGTGCTTCATTAGCGACTGGCCCAGCGTGCTCCACAGTAATGGGCGATCGCCGACGGCTTTAATCTGCTGGCGCAACACTTTTTCTATCTGTTCCGGGTTGTTGGTTTTCAGACGCGGGATCGGCAGCACCAGGCGGTCGTCATACTGGCGTTTAAGACCATCAATGATGACCTGCTGTGCCGTATCGTGATCGTCACACTCAATCAGATGTTCAGCCATTGCCACCTGCAGGGCAACCTGGTGACGGGTTTTACGGTTCTGGTTTTTCCACCATGCACGTAGCCCCTCGCTGCCCTGATCGGCGCGAACCTGATCCATCAGACCAACCCATGCCTGCTGTTCCAGCATCGCGCGGTGCTCGTCATCACCCACGTGCGCTTTTGCCATGGATGGAATGATATCCAGTAACGAACTCCATGCACCGGTACGAATGTAGGCCTGTTCAGCCAGACGCAGCACTTCCGGATGACGTGGCGTCACTTCCAGCAGTTTATCTACGCTGTGGCGCGCGGCGTGATTTTCATTACGCGCCAACTGCAGGCGAACGCGAGTGATTTCTACCGGGATCGTATCATTTCCGGCCAGTTCGGTAGCACGCTCAAGGTGTTGGTTGGCACGTGCTTCGTCACCGCGCTGTTGAGCCGCTTCTGCCGCCAGCAGGTAATTCACTACCGGCTGTTCTGCATGATCGGCGTTTTTCGACATCAGCTTTTCAACCTGCTGATAATCGCCTTCTGCCAGCTTGAGCAGCGCCTGCTCCGTCTGCTTACGGGCGCGACGACGCTTCCGACCGACAAACCATCCGCGGGTATGCGCGCCAGTGCGGAAAATTCGGCGCAGCAGCCATTCAATCGCAAACAAGACGACCATTGCGACGATCAGAATGATCACCAGACCCGTCACGCTGGTTTCGATATTGTAATTATCCGTCTGGATCAGTACGTAGCCCTGATGACCGGCAATCATTGGACCGACAACGATCCCGGCGATCAACAGCACAAAGAGCAATAATACTTTTAGCATCATTATTCTCCTTGCGGCGCAGTTGCCGGAGTTTCAGCTGAAGGCGCAGGAGCTGCTGCAACCGGCGCTGTGGCAGGCTGTGCCAGTAAATTACGTACGCGGGTCTGCATGAGCTTGTCGAGAAGCGCCTGGCTCTGCAGCGTTTCCGGTACGTCCATGCTGATGCTTTGTTGGCTCAGTTGGTCTACCTCTTCAAGGAAAGCTTTGGTGGCTGCATCGTCGGTGTCGTAGTAGGCGCGCACCCAGGTGGAGACGTTTTCCAGCGCCTGGCGATATGTTTCCTCCTGATGACGCGGCACGGCCTGGGCGGCCACTAACAGGCGAGAACGGATATTTTCACGTAAGTAAACGTCCTGGTTCGGTGCCAGCAGTGGGACGGCGGTTTCATCACGACGGCGAACGGTGATAAAGCTGTCCATAAAGTTCTGCCAGCTTTTTTGCAGATTGACGCGCCATTCGCTGATCGAGCTGGAAAGCTCGCTGCTGTCGGAATCCATCGGCGAATCGTCGGTGTCGTTGTCGGCCAGACGCAGATTATCAATCTGGTTAGAGAGCTGATTCACTTTCAGGATAATGCCGTCATAGTCGACCTGAGTCACCGCAGAGAGGCTCGCGATATCGTCGGTAATCGCGCGACGGGCGGTTATCAGGCTTGGGTCATTCATATCCGCCAGGCTGGCGTCAGCGCTTTTCAGCAGCGCCGCGGCGGTAGTAACGTCCTGATCGCTCCATAATTTGCGACCGGCCAGTTTCACCAAGAAATCAGCCTGCGCCAGCAGCCATGTCCCGGCATCGCTGCCGGAGATAGTAGCGACTTTTTGCTGGACTTCGTCAAGCTGTTTGACCAGCGCGGCCTGCTGGCGAGCGGCTTCATCCAACTGCGTTGCCTGCTGCTTAATAATGCCTTCCAGCTCAGCTTTTTGGCTTTCTTGCGCTTTTTGCAACGCTGTAAGCTGGTTCGCCAGCGCATCGCTGGTTGCTGTCTGCGTTGTTGCCTGCTGTTTCCCCCAACCGTACAGCCCAACGCCTGCAGCCAGCGCAATAGCAATCGCCACAGCGCTCAGAATCAGCGCCGTGCTGTTCTTACTCTTTTTTTCAGTATTGACTGGCTGTGACGTGGTTTCCACGGCTTCCCTGGTCTCTTCAACCACGGCGGAGGATTTTTCTTGTTCCGTCATTATGGCATCCCATTATGAGAGTTATTGTAATGCGCGTAGTAGCGCATCGTTGTCGGCGTTATCAGCGACCTTAATATCTTGCCAGCCCAGTTCCCGGGCGAGGTGCGCCAGACGCTCACTGACGACCAGCAGCCGACAGCGTAGTAACCAGTGCTCACGAAACCACTGCGGAATGAGCGACCAGAGCTGTTGTAGCATCTCTCCGCTGGTGACAACCACCGTGGTCACACCACGAGATTGCCAGCGCATCGCTTCTTCTGCACCATCGTAATATTTTGCACTGCGTTGATAACATTCACAAAAATCGACATCAGCTCCGCGTGCTGTTAGGGTTTCACCTATCAGCTCACGGCCACCATTGCCGCGTAATATCAGCGCGCGTTTTCCCGCAATATTTTGTAATTCAGGTAATTGTAGCAAGACTTCGCTAATTTCCCGATCCAGAGGGTAGTGAATATTGAAACCGCTAACGGTATGCAGCGCCAGCGCCGTTGTGCGACCAATGGCAAAATAACGCGGAAGGGAGGGCCAGCTTTTCCCTTGTTGCTGAAGCTCGGCATCTGCAAAGGTGACGGCGTGCTGCGAGAGGGCGAAGACCAGATCGTTTTCCGTTAGCGCCGACAGCCGGGAAGCAAGCGTTGCCAGCTCCCGACCGGGCGAAAACTCGATGAGCGGAAAGCTCCAGGCCACCTGCCCCAGTGTGCGCAGACGGCTCACTAACTCTTCCCCTGCGGGAGACGGGCGGGTGACCAGAATACTCATGCGGGGGCTTCTCCGTTGTAAACTTCAGCCAGAATGGTGCGCGCGCCGTTCTCCAGCAGCTCTTCAGCCAGAGAGATGCCCATCTGTTCAGCATCCTGCGCAGCGCCGCGACGTTCTCCGCATACCATCTGCGAACCGTCAGGCGCGCCGACCAGCGCCCGCAGCCAAATCTCACCGTTAATGAGTTCTGCATAACTGCCGATAGGGACCTGACATCCCCCTTCCAGGCGGGTATTCATGGCGCGTTCGGCTTTGACGCGTAGCGCCGTCTCTTCATGGTTGAGCGGCGCTAACAGCGCCTGAGTGCGCATATCATCCAGTCGACATTCTATGCCAACTGCGCCTTGCCCGACAGCGGGTAGGGAGACTTCCGGCGGCAGAGCGGTGCGGACTCGCGACTCAAGACCTAAACGTTTTAATCCGGCGACCGCCAGAATAATGGCGTCATAATCGCCGTTATCCAGTTTGCTCAGACGCGTACCTACGTTGCCGCGCAGCGAACGGATGACGAGATCCGGGCGACGCTTTGCCAACTGGCACTGGCGACGCAAACTGGATGTCCCGACGATACTGCCTGCCGGGAGTTCATCCAGCGTGTTGTACTTATTTGAGACGAAAGCATCACGCGGATCCTCTCGCTCGCAAATGGTGACCAGTCCAAGACCGTCAGGGAACTCAACCGGCACATCCTTCATGGAATGCACGGCGATATCGGCGCGTTTTTCCAGCAGCGCGACTTCCAGCTCTTTAACAAACAACCCTTTCCCCCCGACTTTCGCCAGCGGGGTATCAAGGATCACATCGCCACGGGTTACCATCGGAACCAGTTCCACGATCAGACCGGGGTGGTTTGCCATTAAGGCGTCTTTGACATAATGTGCCTGCCAGAGCGCAAGGGGGCTTTGGCGTGTGGCAATTCTCAAAACATTGTCTAACATGCTTGTTACCGTCATTATCAATCATTGACCATCCTAACATCCTTATCAAAGGGATGTCAGCGTTACGCTCAAACGTGAGTGAGAGGAAAAGGCGCTGCATCATCACTGGCAGTGAATAATGACGAGAAACCTCCCGACCGTATGAAGGAATTTACACGTAACGAACGGTGCTACACTTGTATGTAGCGCATCTTTCTTTACGGTCAATGAGCAAGGTGTTAAATTGATCACGTTTTAGACCATTTTTTCGGCTGTACAGCATAAAAAAATATGGGCGAAAAAACAGGTAACGGTTATTTTTGACATACGGTTTATCCGAATTGATGACGATTATTGTGAGCGCTTGTGCCGCAGCAATCGACAACATGACGGATAGCAACATCAGGCGATACGTCTTGTACCTCTATATTGAGACTCTGAAACAGAGACTGGATGCCATAAATCAACTGCGTGTGGATCGCGCGCTTGCTGCCATGGGACCTGCCTTCCAGCAGGTATACAGTCTGCTGCCGACATTATTGCACTACCACCATCCGCTGATGCCGGGTTACCTTGATGGTAACGTTCCCAAAGGCATATGCCTTTACACGCCTGATGAAACCCAACGCCACTACCTGAACGAACTGGAACTGTACCGCGGTATGTCAACGCAGGATCCTCCCAAGGGCGAACTGCCTATCACCGGCGTTTACTCAATGGGCAGCACCTCTTCGGTAGGGCAAAGCTGTTCCTCTGACCTTGATATTTGGGTCTGCCATCAATCCTGGCTGGATAGCGAAGAGCGCCAGCTGCTGCAGCGTAAATGTAGCCTGCTGGAAAGCTGGGCCGCCTCGCTGGGCGTGGAAGTCAGCTTCTTCCTGATTGATGAAAACCGTTTCCGCCACAATGAAAGCGGCAGTTTGGGTGGTGAAGACTGTGGCTCGACGCAGCATATCCTGTTGCTTGATGAATTCTATCGCACCGCTGTGCGTCTCGCGGGTAAACGTATTCTGTGGAATATGGTGCCGGGCGACGAAGAAGAGCATTACGACGATTACGTCATGACGCTTTACGCACAGGGGGTGTTAACGCCAAACGAATGGCTGGATCTCGGCGGACTCAGTTCGCTCTCCGCCGAAGAGTACTTTGGCGCCAGCCTCTGGCAGCTGTACAAGAGTATCGACTCCCCGTACAAAGCGGTATTGAAAACGCTGCTGCTGGAAGCTTATTCCTGGGAATACCCCAATCCACGCCTGTTGGCGAAAGATATTAAACAGCGCCTGCACGATGGTGAGATCGTCTCTTTTGGTCTCGACCCTTACTGCATGATGCTGGAGCGCGTTACCGAGTACCTCACGGCGATCGAAGACCCGACTCGTCTGGATTTAGTGCGTCGATGTTTCTACTTAAAAGTGTGTGAGAAACTGAGCCGCGAGCGCGCCTGCGTGGGCTGGCGTCGTGAAGTATTAAGTCAGTTAGTGAAAGAGTGGGGCTGGGATGACGCCCGTCTGACTATGCTGGATAACCGCGCTAACTGGAAGATTGACCAGGTACGCGAAGCGCATAACGAACTGCTCGATGCGATGATGCAGAGCTATCGTAACCTGATCCGTTTTGCCCGCCGAAATAACCTCAGCGTGAGCGCCAGCCCGCAGGATATCGGCGTGCTGACCCGTAAGCTGTATGCCGCGTTTGAAGCATTACCAGGTAAAGTAACGCTGGTGAACCCGCAGATATCTCCGGATCTCTCGGAACCGAATCTGACCTTTATCCATGTGCCGCCGGGCCGTGCCAACCGTTCGGGTTGGTATCTCTATAACCGCGCGCCTAACATGGACTCGATCATCAGCCATCAGCCGCTGGAATATAACCGCTACCTCAATAAACTGGTGGCGTGGGCCTGGTTCAACGGCCTGCTGACCTCGCGTACGCATTTATTTATTAAGGGCAACGGCATTGTTGATTTGCCGAAGCTGCAAGAAATGGTCGCCGACGTGTCGCACCACTTCCCGCTGCGACTGCCAGCGCCAACGCCGAAAGCGCTCTATAGCCCATGCGAGATTCGCCACCTGGCGATTATCGTTAACCTTGAATATGACCCGACGGCAGCATTTCGCAATCAGGTGGTACATTTTGATTTCCGTAAGCTGGACGTCTTCAGCTTTGGTGAAGAACAAAATTGCCTGGTGGGTAGCGTCGACCTGCTGTACCGCAACTCGTGGAACGAAGTGCGTACGCTGCACTTCAACGGTGAGCAGGCGATGATTGAAGCGTTAAAAACGATTCTCGGCAAAATGCACCAGGATGCCGCGCCGCCGGATAGCGTCGAGGTTTTCTGCTATAGCCAGCATCTGCGCGGTTTAATTCGCACCCGCGTGCAGCAACTGGTGTCTGAGTGCATCGAGTTGCGCCTCTCCAGCACCCGTCAGGAAACCGGACGCTTCAAAGCGCTGCGCGTTTCTGGTCAGACGTGGGGTCTGTTCTTCGAGCGCCTGAACGTTTCGGTACAGAAGCTGGAAAACGCGATTGAATTTTATGGCGCGATTTCACATAACAAACTGCACGGGCTTTCCGTTCAGGTTGAGACCAATCATGTGAAACTCCCGTCAGTGGTTGACGGTTTTGCCAGCGAAGGGATCATTCAGTTCTTTTTCGAAGAAACGGGTGATGAGCAGGGCTTTAATATCTACATTCTGGATGAGAGTAATCGGGCTGAGGTGTATCACCACTGCGAAGGTAGCAAAGAGGAGTTGGTACGCGATGTCAGCCGTTTCTACTCGTCGTCGCACGATCGCTTTACCTACGGCTCCAGCTTCATCAACTTTAACCTGCCGCAGTTCTATCAGATTGTGAAAACCGACGGGCGCGCGCAGGTGATCCCGTTCCGTACCCAGCCGATTAGCGCCGTGCCGCCCGTCAGTCAGGAAAACGACACTCCGCTGTTGCAGCAGTATTTCTCGTGAGCATGATGCCGGACGCGCGAAGCGTATCCGGCAATAAAACTTAACGGAAGCTCACCTCTTCACCCGCCTGCTGTGTCGCCGCCTGTTCTAGCAGATCCCAGAACGTTTCGCCGCTACGATCGCAGATCCACTCGTCGCCTTTCAGGTCAAAGTGGTAGCCGCCCTGTTTGGTCGCCAGCCACACCTGATGCAGCGGCTCCTGACGGTTAATAATAATTTTGCTGCCGTTTTCGAAGCTGATGGTCAGCACGCCGCCGTTGATCTCACAATCGATATCGCTGTCGCCGTCCCAGTCATCCAGACGCTCTTCAATGGTCATCCACAGGGTGTCAGCAAGGCGATGAAATTCACTGTCGTTCATTTTCTTATCCTGTTTTTCGTGATGACGGCAGTATAACCTGAAACAAAACGCGTTGCAGATTACAGGCTAACTCTTGCTTTTACGCCTTCTCCTGCGATGATAGAAAACAGAAAGCATGAACTTTACAGGCAATCGATAATGAAAAACGTGTTAAAGCCACTCGCTGTCATTTTTACTCTGTTCAGCCTGACGGGCTGTGGGCTAAAAGGCCCGCTCTATTTCCCGCCAGCAGATAAAACCGCGCCGCCTCCGACCAAGAGCGTTCTGCCGCAATCACAATCCACCACGCCAGAGAAAAACGATCGTGGGATTAGTGACGGGCCTTCTCAGGTGAATTACTGACGGCAGGAATAGATGTATATTTCTGTACCCGCGTGAACGGAGTGAATGATGCAATTCTCTAAAATGCATGGCCTTGGCAACGATTTTATGGTCGTCGACGCGGTAACGCAGAATGTCTTTTTCTCACCAGAGCTGATCCGCCGCTTGTCCGACAGGCATCTCGGCGTTGGATTTGATCAACTGCTGGTGGTTGAACCTCCGTATGATCCGGAGCTGGATTTCCACTACCGTATTTTTAATGCCGACGGTAGTGAAGTGTCACAGTGTGGCAATGGCGCCCGCTGTTTTGCCCGCTTTGTTCGCCTGAAAGGGCTGACCAATAAGCGTGATATTCGCGTCAGTACCGCCAATGGTCGTATGGTATTAACCGTAACCGACGACGAGCTGGTACGGGTGAATATGGGTGAACCCAATTTTGAACCCGCGCAGGTTCCGTTTCGCGCCAACAAAGCAGAGAAGACCTATATTATGCGCGTGGCTGAACAGACAGTATTGTGCGGCGTGGTTTCAATGGGGAACCCGCACTGCGTAATTCAGGTTGATGATGTTGATACGGCCACGGTAGAAACGTTGGGGCCGGTTCTGGAAAGTCACGAACGCTTTCCTGAACGCGCCAATATCGGATTTATGCAGGTGGTAAAGCGCGAGCATATCCGGCTGCGCGTCTATGAGCGAGGCGCTGGTGAAACGCAGGCCTGCGGCAGCGGTGCGTGCGCCGCTGTTGCGGTTGGTATCCAGCAGGGCCTGCTGGCAGAAGAAGTGAGGGTGGAATTACCGGGCGGTCGACTTGATATCGCCTGGAAAGGTCCGGGTCATCCGCTGTATATGACTGGCCCGGCGGCACATGTCTACGACGGATTTATTCACTTATGAAGCAACCAGGGGAAGAACTACAGGAAACGCTCATGGAGCTGGACGACCGGGCGGTCGTCGATTACCTGCAACGTAATCCTGAGTTTTTTATCCGTAATGCCCAGGCAGTTGAAGCGATGCGTGTTCCACACCCGGTGCGGGGCACGGTCTCTTTAGTGGAATGGCATATGGCGCGGGCACGTAATCATATTAACGTGCTGGAAGAGAATATGGCGTTGTTGATGGACCAAGCCAACGCCAATGAAAGCCTGTTCTATCGTCTGTTAAATCTGCAAGCACGGCTGGTATCGGCCAGCAGTCTTGACGACATGCTGATGCGATTTCATCGCTGGGCGCGTGAGTTAGGGCTGGCTGGGGCGACGGTTCGTCTGTTCCCGGATCGCTGGCGACTTGGTGCGCCATCAAAATTCACTCATCTGGCATTAAGCCGTCAGGCTTTTGAACCGCTGCGTATTCAGCGTCTGGGCCAGTCACATCACTATCTTGGGCCGCTCAATGGCCCGGAACTTCTGGTCATGATGCCCGAAGCGAAAGCGATAGGCTCGGTGGCGATGTCGATGTTGGGGCAAGATGGATCCCTGGGCGTGATGCTGTTCAGCAGTCGCGATGTTAATCATTACCAGCAGGGGCAAGGTACGCAATTACTGCAGGAAATCTCGCTGATGTTGCCGGAGCTGCTGGAGCGCTGGATTGAACGCGTATGACCGATTCACCCCTTTCTCAGGATGTGGCGCGCTTTTTACGCTATCTGGGCGTTGAGCGGCAGCTTAGCCCGATCACATTGCTGAATTATCAGCGTCAGCTTGATGCCATCATTGCGTTAGCCGGAGAGACCGGTCTGCAAAGCTGGCAACAATGTGACGCTTCGATGGTACGCAGTTTTGCCGTGCGCAGCCGTCGTAAAGGGCTGGGGCCGGCGAGCCTGGCGCTGCGTCTCTCCGCATTGCGCAGTTTCTTTGACTGGCTGGTTAATCAGGGCGAGCTGAAAGCCAATCCCGCAAAAAGTGTTTCCGCGCCGAAAGCACCGCGTCATCTACCTAAAAATATCGATGTCGACGACGTTAATCGTCTGCTGGATATCGACCTCAACGATCCCCTCGCCGTGCGCGACCGGGCAATGTTAGAAGTGATGTACGGCGCAGGGCTGCGTTTGTCTGAACTGGTTGGGCTGGATATTAAACATCTCGATCTCGACACCGGCGAAGTATGGGTGATGGGGAAGGGCAGTAAAGAACGTCGCCTGCCAATTGGCCGCAATGCAGTGGCGTGGATTGAGCACTGGCTGGACCTGCGGGGGCTATTTGGCAGCGATGACGATGCGTTATTCCTGTCAAAACTGGGCAAACGCATTTCTGCGCGTAATGTGCAAAAACGCTTTGCGGAATGGGGGATCAAACAGGGGCTGAACAGCCACGTACATCCCCACAAATTGCGCCACTCTTTTGCGACGCATATGCTGGAGTCGAGCGGCGATCTGCGCGGGGTACAGGAGTTATTGGGGCATGCTAATCTCTCCACTACCCAAATCTATACCCATCTTGATTTTCAACACCTGGCTTCAGTGTACGATGCGGCGCATCCGCGCGCCAAACGGGGGAAATAATGCGTTTTTACCGGCCTTTGGGGCGCATTTCTGCGCTCACCTTTGACCTTGATGACACCCTTTACGATAACCGTCCCGTTATCACACGCACCGAGCAGGAAGCGCTCGCGTTTGTACAGAATTACCATCCGGCGTTGAATTCGCTGCAAAATAGCGACCTACAGCGCTTACGTCAGGCCGTTCGCGACGCTGAGCCGGAAATCTACCACGACGTTACCCAATGGCGTCACCGCGCCGTAGAGCGCGCTATGCTGGAGGCGGGATTGTCAGAAGCAGAAGCCAGAATGGGGGCAAATGCGGCGATGATGAATTTCGCCAAATGGCGTAGCCGCATTGACGTCCCGCAGGCGACGCATGACACGCTGAAGGCGCTGGCCCGCAAATGGCCGCTGGTGGCGATCACCAACGGTAACGCGCAGCCAGAACTGTTCGGCCTGGGCGATTACTTTGAGTTTGTGCTGCGCGCCGGTCCCGACGGGCGATCAAAACCGTTCAGCGACATGTATGCGCTGGCGGCGGATAAACTGAAAATGCCTGTGGCTGAGATTCTGCATGTGGGCGATGACCTGACGACAGACGTGGCGGGGGCCATCCGTTGCGGTATGCAGGCCTGCTGGATCAAACCGGAAAATGCCGACCTGATGCAAACCGCAGACAGCCGTTTGCTGCCGCATATCGAAATTTCACAGTTGGCATCTCTGACCTCGCTGATATAATCACCAGCAGAACTCTGTATATATACCCAGCTTTTTGGCGGATGGCGCTACGCTTATCCGCCTTACCTACTTTTACGCGGCGGTGCCAATGGACGTTTCTTACCTGCTCGACAGCCTTAATGATAAACAGCGTGAAGCGGTGGCCGCGCCACGCAGCAACATGCTGGTTTTGGCCGGCGCGGGGAGTGGTAAAACTCGCGTGCTGGTGCACCGTATCGCCTGGTTACTGACGGTAGATAACAACTCGCCATACTCCATTATGGCGGTGACCTTTACCAACAAAGCGGCGGCGGAAATGCGCCACCGTATTGGCCAGATCATGGGAACCAGCCAGGGCGGTATGTGGGTGGGTACATTCCACGGCCTGGCGCACCGTCTGCTGCGCGCGCACCATATGGATGCGAACCTGCCGCAGGATTTCCAGATCCTCGACAGCGAAGACCAATTGCGTTTGCTCAAGCGTTTGATCAAGGCGATGAATCTTGATGAGAAGCAGTGGCCGCCGCGTCAGGCGATGTGGTTTATCAATAGCCAGAAAGACGAAGGGCTGCGCCCGCACCATCTGCAGAGCTATGGCAACCCGGTTGAGCAAACCTGGCAAAAGGTGTATCAGGCCTATCAGGAAGCGTGTGATCGCGCGGGGCTGGTGGATTTCGCCGAGCTGTTGCTGCGCGCCCATGAACTGTGGCTCAACAAGCCGCATATCCTGCAGCACTACCGCGAACGCTTTACCAATATCCTGGTGGACGAATTCCAGGATACCAACAACATTCAGTACGCCTGGATCCGCCTGCTGGCGGGCGATACCGGCAAAGTGATGATCGTTGGCGATGATGACCAGTCGATCTACGGCTGGCGTGGGGCGCAGGTGGAAAACATCCAGCGCTTCCTCACGGATTTCCCGGGCGCAGAAACTATTCGCCTGGAGCAGAACTACCGCTCGACCAACAACATCCTCAGCGCGGCCAACGCCCTGATTGAAAACAACAACGGGCGTTTGGGTAAAAAGCTGTGGACCGATGGCGTCGACGGCGAGCCAATTTCACTGTACTGCGCGTTCAACGAACTCGATGAAGCGCGTTTTGTGGTCAATCGTATCAAAACCTGGCAGGACAACGGCGGTGCGCTGGAACAGTGCGCCATTCTTTATCGCAGCAACGCCCAGTCGCGCGTGCTGGAAGAGGCG
Source organism: Citrobacter sp. Cb041 (assembly GCF_030336655.1). Classification (NCBI taxonomy): domain Bacteria; kingdom Pseudomonadati; phylum Pseudomonadota; class Gammaproteobacteria; order Enterobacterales; family Enterobacteriaceae; genus Citrobacter; species Citrobacter sp. Cb041. Next base: position 49,290 of record NZ_JAOWDD010000026.1, read on the forward strand.
TTGTTACAAGCCAGCATGCCGTACCGTATCTATGGTGGGATGCGCTTCTTCGAACGCCAGGAAATCAAAGATGCGCTCTCCTACCTGCGCCTGATCGCTAACCGCAATGACGACGCTGCATTCGAACGCGTGGTGAATACGCCAACCCGCGGGATTGGCGATCGTACATTAGATGTCGTGCGTCAGACCTCCCGTGACCGCCAGCTTACGTTGTGGCAGGCCTGTCGTGAGCTGTTGCAGGAAAAAGCCCTCGCGGGTCGCGCCGCCAGCGCCTTACAGCGTTTTATGGAGCTGATCGATGCGCTGGCGCAGGAGACCGCCGATATGCCGCTGCACGTGCAGACTGACCGGGTGATTAAAGACTCCGGCCTGCGCATGATGTACGAGCAGGAAAAAGGCGAGAAGGGTCAGACGCGTATCGAAAACTTAGACGAACTGGTGACGGCAACGCGCCAGTTCAGCTACAACGAAGAAGACGAAGACTTAATGCCGCTACAGGCGTTCCTGTCACACGCCGCGCTGGAAGCAGGCGAAGGGCAGGCGGATACCTGGCAGGATGCGGTACAACTGATGACGCTGCACTCGGCGAAAGGTCTGGAGTTCCCCCAGGTATTTATCGTGGGTATGGAAGAAGGCATGTTCCCCAGCCAGATGTCGCTGGACGAAGGTGGGCGCCTCGAAGAAGAGCGCCGCCTGGCTTACGTAGGCGTGACCCGGGCGATGCAAAAGCTGACGCTGACCTACGCCGAAACGCGTCGTCTGTACGGCAAAGAGGTTTACCACCGTCCGTCGCGCTTTATCGGCGAACTGCCGGAAGCGTGCGTTGAAGAGGTTCGCCTGCGCGCCACGGTTAGCCGCCCGGTGAGCCATCAGCGGATGGGCACGCCAATGGCGGAAAATGATACCGGCTACAAGCTCGGCCAGCGCGTGCGCCACGCTAAGTTTGGTGAGGGCACCATCGTCAATCTGGAAGGAAGCGGTGAGCACAGTCGTTTGCAGGTCGCGTTCCAGGGGCAAGGGATCAAATGGCTGGTGGCAGCCTACGCCAGACTGGAAACGGTTTGATCGGTTTGGCTTTGCCGGATGGCGACGCTGGCGCGTCTTATCCGGCCTACAGACCGGGTAACATTTTGATTTCCAGGCCGGACAAGGCGAAGCCGCCATCCCGCTATCTGTCGGTTAATATTCTGAAATCATAGATAAATAATTCCCCTCTGCTAACCTTTTTGTATAAGGGGAAATTATTACTTTTTCGCCATCTGTTGCGTGTTGACGTCAAAATTTTGCTGGCGTAACATGCGCGCACGATTACGCTAAGAGGACATTCGCCTTGGACACACCCAGTAGATACTGGCTCATTATCCTGTCATCCAGGATCAACTCCTAAGGCTATCCCTTTTTGCTGATAGCCTTCGCGGTTGTCAGCGACCTTCTGTTTTTTCCCGTCGCGCTGAGTCAGGCTGTTTAATGGTCTGAAACCCAATTTGTTTCTGTGTGCCCTCCGAACTGTCCGATAATTTTTTGCATTGGGAGTCCCGGTCATGCTGAGCGCATTTCAACTGGAAAACAATCGTTTAACTCGCCTTGAGGCAGACGAGATCGAGCACCTGGCCAGTTCGGTTTGGGTCGATTTAGTCGAGCCGGATGACGAAGAACGAAACCGTGTGCAAAAGGACTTGGGCCAGAATCTGGCTACGCGCCCTGAACTGGAAGACATCGAAGCATCTGCGCGTTTTTTTGAAGACGAAGACGGTCTGCACATTCACTCCTTCTTCTTCTATGAAGATGCCGACGATCACGCGGGTAACTCAACCGTCGCATTTACCATTCGCGAAGGTCGCCTGTTTACTCTGCGCGAGCGCGAGCTGCCGGCATTTCGCCTGTACCGCATGCGTGCGCGTAATCAGGCGATGGTGGATGGCAATGCCTACGAGCTGCTGCTCGACCTGTTTGAAACTAAAATTGAACAGTTGGCGGATGAGATCGAAAACATCTACAGCGACCTGGAAAAACTCAGCCGTGTGATCATGGAAGGGCGTCAGGGCGATGAATATGACGAAGCGCTTTCGACGCTGGCGGAACTGGAAGATATCGGCTGGAAGGTCCGCCTGTGTCTGATGGATACCCAGCGCGCACTGAACTTCCTGGTGCGTAAAGCGCGTTTGCCGGGGAGTCAGCTGGAACAGGCGCGCGAGATTCTGCGCGATATCGAATCCCTGCTGCCGCACAACGAATCACTGTTCCAGAAGGTTAACTTCCTGATGCAGGCGGCGATGGGCTTTATCAATATCGAGCAGAACCGCATCATCAAGATCTTCTCGGTGGTCTCTGTGGTGTTCCTGCCGCCGACGCTGGTGGCTTCCAGCTACGGGATGAACTTTGAGTTCATGCCGGAACTGCACTGGAGCTTCGGTTACCCAGGGGCGATTGTCTTTATGATGCTCGCGGGTCTGGCACCGTATCTGTACTTTAAGCGCAAGAACTGGCTGTAATGGCTGTGCCGGATGGCGGTTACGCCTTATCCGGCACTTCTTCAGCTCCGACGTACCCGTCGTTGCGTATAAATCGCATCCATCACGAAAACTGCCAGCGCCACCCAGATAAACGCAAACGTGACCATTTTATCCGCTCCCGGAACTTCACCGTAGAAAGTGACGGCCAGCAGGAACATTAGCGTGGGTCCGATATACTGGAAGAAACCCAGCGTGGACAGACGCAGACGGGTCGCCGCGCCGGTAAAGCACAGCAGCGGAATGGTGGTCACGACACCTGCAGCAATCAGCAGCAGATTGAGCGACATGGGGTTTTGCCCCATATGGCTGGTTGGGCTGTCCGCAATGCCAAACAGATAGATGGCCGCAACGGGTAAAAGCCACAGGGTTTCGATCAGCATGCCGGTTTGTGCTTCGACGGCAATCTTCTTGCGTACCAGACCATAGAAAGCAAAACTGAACGCCAGGCCCAACGCGATGATTGGCAGCGATCCGAAGGTCCACAGCTGTACCAGTACGCCGCAGGCGGCTAACAGTACCGCCAGCCACTGCATGCGACGAAAGCGCTCGCCGAGGAAAAGCATTCCCAGCACAATATTCACCAGCGGGTTAATAAAATAGCCCAGGCTGGCTTCCAGCATATGATGATTATTGACCGCCCAAATGAACAGCAGCCAGTTTCCACCGATGAGCACTGCAGAGAGCGCCAGCAGGAAGATCTTCTTTGGCGTTTGTAGCAGCGTTTTGATGCCCGACCACTGGCGGCTGATGCTCATCAGTACCACCATAAAGAAAAATGACCAGATGACGCGATGCGTCAGGATCTCATCCGCCGGGACATAGTAAATCAGCTTGAAGTAGGCAGGAGCGATACCCCAAATAAAATAAGCAGCAAGAGCGAGTAACACGCCCTGCCGCGTTTGTTTAGCATCCATCGGGAAAACTCATTTCAGAAATGTAACAGCAGTTTACCTTTTTTTGAGCACTTACCCCACCATATAAGTGGCGGTTGCGCTGGCAATATAAAGCTGTTCTTCGTTATGCAGTTCCACGCGCGCAACGGCGACTTTATTCCCCGCCCGCAGCAGGCTGCTGGTGGCGGTAAAGCGATTTCCTCTCCCCGGGCGCAGGTAATCGACGCGCAAATCGATTGTTCCCATACGTGACATTCGCTGACGCAGTTCGTCCTCGCTGATCGTCTCATGTCGGGTCAGCGTACTGCCAACGCACACCAGCCCGGCGGCAACGTCCAGCGCCGACGCGATCACGCCGCCATGCAGAATGCTTTGCGCCCAGTTGCCGACCATCATCGGTTGATTATTAAAGGCTAATTGAGCAAATTCTTTCTCATAGCGTTCAAGCTCCAGACCCAGCGCCCGGTTAAACGGCATATGATAGACAAACATTTCACCCACTAACGTCAGCGCTTCCTCAGCAGTAAGTACGGCAGACATACGATCCCTACATCTCAATGGTTAATTAAATGTTGATATTATGCTTATTATTTGTTGTTTTCTACTTTAGGACGGGATAACTAACGAGGAACTCGCTAAGTATGTAGAATACTTGCCAGATAATTATACAATTCATCAATATTTTGGTTCAGGAGAACATTACCGATGCGGGCGATTCTGGGATGGTTACTACCAGCAGTCATGCTGCCGTTGACCGCGTATGCGCAGGAAGCGACAGTGAAAGAGATTCATGATGCACCGGCGGTTCGCGGCAGTATTATCGCCAACATGCTGCAGGAGCATGACAACCCTTTCACGCTTTATCCTTATGAGACCAACTATCTCATCTACACCAATACCAGCGACATGAACAAAGAGGCGATCAGCAGCTATAGCTGGTCCGAAAATGCGCGCAAAGATGAGGTTAAGTTTCAGCTAAGCCTGGCGTTTCCGCTCTGGCGCGGAATATTAGGCCCGAACTCGGTACTCGGCGGTTCCTATACCCAGAAGTCCTGGTGGCAGCTTTCGAACAGTGAAGAGTCTGCGCCGTTTCGCGAAACCAACTATGAACCGCAATTGTTCCTCGGTTTCGCCACCGACTATCGCTTTGCCGGTTGGACGCTCCGCGATGTCGAAATGGGCTATAACCATGACTCCAATGGTCGATCCGACCCCACCTCACGTAGCTGGAACCGCCTTTACACCCGGCTGATGGCTGAAAACGGTAACTGGCTGGTGGAAGTTAAGCCGTGGTACGTTATCGGCAGCACTGACGATAACCCTGATATCACCAAATATATGGGCTACTATCAGTTGAAAATGGGTTATCACCTGGGTGACGCGGTGATCAGTGTGAAAGGCCAGTACAACTGGAATACCGGCTACGGCGGCGCAGAGCTTGGGGCCAGTTATCCCATTACCAAGCATGTGCGTCTTTATACCCAGGTCTACAGCGGCTACGGCGAATCACTGATTGACTACAACTTCAATCAGACCCGTGTTGGCGTGGGTGTAATGCTTAACGATATCTTCTGACAGGTATTGAGAGTATTTTAATCATTGCAGTTTCTCTCTCAGGCGCTGAAAATAGCGCCTGTTTTTATTTCAGGCTAATGGGGTTAATGTGGCGCAGGCGGAAGTGTTGAATCTGGAAATGGGCGCTAAACAGGTTTTGCAGGAAACCTTTGGCTACCAACAGTTTCGCCCTGGTCAGGAAGAAATCATTGATACCGTGATCGCTGGTCGCGACTGCCTGGTCGTTATGCCGACCGGTGGCGGAAAATCCCTGTGCTATCAAATTCCCGCATTATTGCTTAACGGCCTCACCGTTGTTGTTTCTCCGCTGATTTCTCTGATGAAAGATCAGGTCGATCAACTGCTTGCCAACGGCGTGGCGGCCGCGTGTCTGAACTCCACCCAAAGCCGTGAGCAGCAGCTTGAGGTGATGGCAGGCTGTCGTAGCGGGCAGATTCGCTTACTGTACATTGCGCCCGAACGCCTGATGCTGGATAACTTCCTTGAAAATCTGGCGCACTGGAACCCGGTGCTGCTGGCGGTTGATGAAGCGCACTGTATTTCGCAGTGGGGGCATGATTTCCGCCCGGAATACGCCGCGCTGGGGCAGTTGCGTCAGCGTTTCCCAACTCTGCCGTTTGTCGCGCTGACCGCGACCGCGGACGAGACAACCCGGCTGGATATTGTGCGTCTGCTGGGGCTCAACGACCCGTTAATTCAGATCAGCAGCTTTGATCGCCCGAATATTCGCTACATGTTGATGGAGAAGTTTAAGCCGCTCGATCAACTGATGCGCTACGTGCAAGAGCAGCGCGGTAAGTCCGGTATTATCTACTGTAACAGTCGCGCTAAAGTAGAAGACACCGCCGCGCGTCTGCAAAGCCGAGGCATTAGCGCCGGGGCTTATCATGCCGGGCTGGAAAACGCTGTACGTGCAGAAGTGCAGGAGAAATTCCAGCGTGATGACCTGCAAATCGTCGTAGCGACCGTGGCGTTTGGCATGGGAATCAACAAACCCAACGTACGCTTCGTGGTGCATTTCGATATTCCGCGCAACATCGAGTCCTATTATCAGGAAACCGGCCGCGCCGGGCGTGACGGCCTGCCTGCGGAAGCAATGCTGTTTTACGATCCGGCTGATATGGCATGGCTGCGCCGTTGCCTCGAAGAGAAACCCGCCGGGCAACTGCTGGATATCGAACGGCATAAGCTCAATGCGATGGGGGCGTTTGCCGAGGCGCAAACCTGTCGTCGTCTGGTGCTGTTGAACTATTTTGGCGAGGGGCGTCAGGAGCCGTGTGGTAACTGCGACATCTGTCTCGACCCGCCAAAACAGTACGACGGACTCATGGATGCGCGCAAAGCGCTGTCGACTATCTACCGTGTTAATCAACGCTTTGGTATGGGTTATGTCGTGGAGGTTCTGCGCGGAGCGAATAACCAGCGAATTCGCGAGCTGGCCCATGATAAGCTGCCTGTCTATGGCATTGGTCGTGAGCAAAGCCACGAACATTGGGTAAGCGTTATCCGCCAGCTTATTCATCTTGGGCTGGTGACGCAGAATATTGCTCATCACTCCGCGTTACAGCTAACCGAAGCCGCGCGTCCGGTACTGCGTGGTGATGTTGCGCTACAGCTTGCGGTACCGCGAATTGTGGCGCTGAAACCGCGAGCGATGCAGAAATCCTTCGGTGGCAATTACGATCGCAAACTGTTCGCCAAATTGCGGAAGCTGCGTAAAGCCATTGCTGATGAAGAAAATATCCCGCCGTATGTAGTGTTCAACGATGCCACGCTGATTGAAATGGCTGAGCAGATGCCGGTTTCACCGAGCGAAATGCTGAGCGTTAATGGCGTGGGGATGCGTAAACTTGAGCGTTTTGGCAAAGAGTTTATGGCGCTTATTCGCGCGCACGTTGATGGTGACGACGAAGAGTAGTCAGCCAGGCAAAAAAGTGCCAGGATGGTGACTCACTGAACTATTTCCCCCGCGAGTCATTTTTATGTTAACGCTATTTTTCACCGTTGCGTTGGTGCATATCGTTGCGCTGATGAGCCCTGGTCCCGACTTTTTCTTTGTTTCTCAAACAGCGGTTAGCCGTTCGCGCAAAGAAGCCATGATGGGCGTGCTGGGTATTACCTGTGGCGTCATGGTCTGGGCTGGCGTAGCGCTGCTCGGCCTACATCTGATTATCGAAAAAATGGCCTGGCTGCACACCATTATTATGGTGGGCGGGGGGCTGTATCTGTGCTGGATGGGTTATCAGATGCTACGCGGCGCGTTTAAAAAACAGGATGTTGCGACTCCCACTCCGCAGGTTGAGCTGGCGCAGAGCGGACGCAGCTTTTTGAAGGGGCTGCTGACCAACCTGGCGAACCCTAAAGCCATTATCTATTTTGGCTCCGTGTTCTCATTGTTCGTTGGCGATAACGTGGGAACGGGCGCACGCTGGGGGATCTTTGCCCTGATCATCGTGGAAACGTTGGCGTGGTTTACCGTAGTCGCCAGCCTATTTGCACTGCCGAAAATGCGTCGTGGCTATCAGCGTCTGGCGAAGTGGATTGATGGTTTTGCCGGTGCGCTGTTTGCGGGCTTCGGTATCCACCTGATTATTTCGCGTTAAGTTTCTTCCGGGCCGGATAAGCGCAAGCGCCTCCGGCACCTTCATCAGGCATGCCGTGCCGAAGCTAACAAGGCGCCTATCAGCATAAACAGCGAGCCAAACACTTTGTTTAACGCTTTCATTTGCTTTGGCCCTTTAATCCAGCCAGCAATGCGCGTGGCCAGCGTCGCGTAACCGATCATCACAATGATATCGACCACGATGGTCGTGACGCCAAGCACCACGTACTGCATTAACTGCGGTTCCTGTGGCAGGATAAACTGCGGGAACAGGGCGGCAAGGAAAACAATGCTCTTGGGGTTGGTCAGATTAACAAAGACTGCGCGTTTGAACAGGCGGCTGCGCGATTGCGTATTCGCCATGGTGTTCAGATCGATAGCACCTGCCGCCCGCCATTGCTGAATACCCAGCCAAATCAGATAGGCCGCCCCTGCCCACTTCAGCACCTCAAATGCGATCACCGAACGTGAAAATAGCGTTCCCAGTCCTACGCCAACCAGAACGATATGAATGCCAAGTCCGGTCTGTAAACCAGCAATCGACGCGCTGGCGCCGCGATAACCGTGACTGATGGCGGTGGTCATGGTGTTGATTGCGCCAGAGCCTGGAGACAAGCTCAAAATAATAGAGGTCAACAGGTAGGCGAACCACCATTCAAAGGTCATGAGAAACTCCCGGATTGTCTATTTTTATGCCACAATACGCTACTGCCGTTAGGTTGTGTCAGCGACGGCGAAAAAAACGATTTTACTTGGTCAACGAGGCTGGATACCCGATGTTTCAGCAGCAAAAAGACTGGGAAACAAGAGAAAACGCGTTTGCTGCTTTTTCCATGGGGCCACTGACAGATTTCTGGCGTCAGCGGGAAGAAGCGGAATTTACGGGCGTGGATGATATCCCCGTCCATTTTGTGCGTTTTCACGCAGAAAAAAACGATCGCGTTATCGTCGTCTGTCCTGGACGCATTGAAAGCTACGTGAAATACGCTGAACTGGCGTATGACCTGTTTCATTCTGGTTTTGACGTCCTCATTATCGATCACCGTGGCCAGGGGCGTTCCGGGCGTATGCTTTCGGACCCGCATCGCGGTCATGTCGATAACTTTAATGACTATGTCGACGATTTAACCGCCTTCTGGCAGCAGGAAGTGCTACCCGGTCCGTGGAGAAAGCGCTATATACTGGCGCATTCAATGGGCGGTGCGATAGCCACGTTATTCTTGCAGCGCCACCCGAATCAGTGTGATGCCATCGCGCTTTGCGCGCCGATGTTTGGTATTGTGATGCGCTTTCCCGACTGGATGGTACGCCACATTCTGGACTGGGCTGAAGGGCATCCGCGGATCCGCGAAGGTTATGCGATGGGTACCGGGCGCTGGCGGGCGCTGCCATTCGGTATGAATGCGTTAACCCATAGTCGACAGCGCTATCGGCGCAATCTACGCTTCTATGCGGATGAGCCACGGCTGCGCGTTGGCGGCCCCACCTACCACTGGGTACGTGAAGGTATTCTGGCAGGCGAACAGGTTCTGGCTGGAGCAGGAGACGACGCGACGCCGACGCTGCTGATTCAGGCCGAAGAAGAGCGTGTGGTAGATAACCGCATGCACGATCGTTTTTGTGAACTCCGCGCCGCAGCGGGCCATCCCGTAGAAGGGGGGCAGCCGCTGGTCATCAAAGGCGCGTACCATGAGATCCTTTTTGAAAAGGACGCAATGCGCTCAGTCGCGCTTAACGCTATTGTCGAATTTTTCGACAAGCATAACTCATCCAGCGGAACCCGCTTTGCCTAGAGGTTGAATTTTCTTATGTATCAGGTTGTTGCGTCTGATTTAGACGGTACGCTGCTTTCTCCCGACCATACTCTGTCCCCTTATGCCAAAGAGACGCTGAAGTTATTGACCGCTCGTGGCGTTAACTTCGTGTTTGCGACTGGCCGTCATCATGTTGATGTGGGGCAAATTCGCGATAACCTCGGCATTAAAACCTACATGATCACGTCCAACGGCGCGCGTGTGCATGATTCTGACGGGAATCTGGTGTTTTCGCATAACCTGGATCGCGACATTGCCAGCGACCTGTTTGGCGTAGTGAATGCAAACCCGGACATCGTGACCAACGTTTATCGTGATGATGAGTGGTTTATGAACCGCCATCGCCCGGACGAAATGCGCTTCTTCAAAGAAGCAGTGTTTAACTATTCACTGTTTGAACCTGCGCTACTGGAGCCGGAAGGCGTGAGTAAGGTGTTTTTCACCACCGATTCTCACGAAAGGCTGCTGCCGCTGGAACAGGCGATTAACGCTCGATGGGGCGACCGCGTCAACGTCAGTTTCTCTACGCTTACCTGCCTTGAAGTCATGGCTGGCGGCGTATCGAAAGGTCATGCGCTTGAAGCGGTAGCGAAAGCGATGGGCTACAGCCTGAAAGATTGCATCGCTTTTGGCGACGGAATGAACGATGCGGAAATGCTCTCCATGGCAGGGAAAGGCTGCATTATGGGCAACGCTCACCAGCGCCTGAAGGATCTGCATCCGGAACTGGAAGTCATTGGTCTTAATGCCGACGATGCCGTGCCGCATTATCTGCGTGAGCTGTTTTTGCAGTAATGTTATTGTTCGTTAGTTGACCAGATGTCAACTTAAAACTTCGCTACAATGGGCGTACCTTTTGTTAAGAGACATCCATTGTGGCGTTACTCATCATTACCACAATTCTGTGGGCCTTTTCCTTTAGCCTGTTTGGCGAGTACCTTGCCGGTCATGTCGATAGCTATTTTGCGGTGCTGGTGCGCGTTGGGCTGGCGGCGCTGGTGTTCCTGCCGTTTTTACGTACCCGTGGGCATAGCGTAAAAACCATCGCGCTGTATATGCTGGTGGGCGCCATGCAGCTTGGCATTATGTATATGCTGAGTTTTCACGCCTATCTGTACCTGACGGTATCAGAACTGCTGCTCTTTACCGTGCTGACGCCGCTCTACATTACGCTGATTTATGACCTGATGAGCGGACGTCGTCTGCGCTGGAGCTACGCCTTCAGTGCGTTGCTGGCGGTGATTGGTGCGGGGATCATTCGTTACGATCAGGTGACCAGCCACTTCTGGACCGGCCTGCTGCTGGTGCAGTTGTCCAATATCAGCTTTGCCATTGGCATGGTGGGCTACAAGCGTCTGATGGAAACGCGGCCAATGCCGCAGCACAACGCCTTTGCCTGGTTTTATATGGGGGCCTTTATGGTGGCGGTCGTGGCCTGGTTCATACTGGGGAATGCGCAGAAAATGCCTGCAACCACGCTACAGTGGGGAATTCTGGTCTTTCTTGGCGTGGCAGCGTCCGGCATTGGTTACTTTATGTGGAACTACGGCGCGACCCAGGTGGATGCGGGGACGCTGGGCATCATGAACAATATGCATGTGCCGGCCGGGCTGCTGGTTAACCTGGCTATCTGGCATCAACAGCCTCACTGGCCAAGCTTCATCATTGGTGCGGCTGTGATAGTGGCTTCACTGTGGGTACATCGAAAGTGGGTCGTTCCGCACTCCGTACAAACGGCAGGTGATCGCAGGCGTGATTCCGCGCTGAGCGAATAAACGCTTCCGTGACCGGCTGTCGCTGCTCGCCATCGCGCACGGCGGCGTACAGCCGGCTCCACAATCCATCACCCAGGGTTTTGGTCACCACCAGGCCCTGGCGTTCAAAACTCTCCACCACCCAGTGCGGTAAAGCTGCAATACCCATTCTGGCTGCAACCATCTGAATCAGCAGCAGGGTGTTATCTACGCTCTTCAGCGACGGACTAACGCCCGCAGGCTGCAAGAAATGCCGCCAGACATCCAGTCGACTCCGTTGCACCGGGTAAATAAGCAGCGTCTCACTGGCTAAATCCTCCGGCGTGATCTGCGTCTTGCTGGCCAGCGGATGGTCCGGCGCCAGTACAAGGCGGACTTCAAAATCGAACATCGGCGAGTAGTGCAGTCCGCTACGCGGCAGAATGTCGGATGTCAGCACCAGATCCAGCTCATCCTGTTGTAGCGCTGGTTGCGGATCGAACGTCACGCCGGATTTAAAGTCCATCTCCACTTGCGGCCAGTTGGCACGAAAATTCTCCAGCGCGGGCGTCAGCCATTGAATACAGCTATGGCATTCAATAGCGATCCGCAGCCGGGTTTGCTGCGGTTCGTTGCAGGCCTGCAGCGCACGACCAATTTGCGGCAACACCTGATTTGCTAACTGCAGCAAAATTTCGCCTTGCGGCGTAAAGCGCAGAGGCTGGCTTTTACGGATAAAAAGTCGAAAGCCAAGGCGCTGTTCCAGATCGCTGAACTGGTGAGAGAGGGCGGATTGGGTCTGATGCAACGTCGCCGCTGCGGCCGCCAGCGAACCACTATTCCGCAACGCCTGGAGCGTTTTCAGGTGTTTAATCTCGATCATGAAAGTCCTTCACTTCGGCATGAACAAATTGCGCTTGAGGAATATACAGTAACTGTCAATTATGGATGTGTAAACATCTGGATGGCTAAAATCCTTCGTCTTTTAAATTTATGGTGCGTTGGCTGTATTTTTCCACCCCGGTCACTTACTTCAGTAAGCTCCTGGGATGAATAAACTTGCCACCTTCCCTAAATTAAAAATCAATAGGATTTACATATAATTAGAGGAAGAAAAATGACAATACTTAATCACACCCTCGGTTTCCCTCGCGTTGGCCTGCGTCGCGAGCTGAAAAAAGCGCAAGAAAGCTACTGGGCGGGAAATTCTTCCCGTGAAGATTTGCTAACCGTTGGCCGCGAGCTGCGTGCCCGTCACTGGGATCAGCAGAAGCAGGCGGGCGTTGACCTGCTGCCGGTGGGCGATTTTGCCTGGTACGATCACGTGCTGACCACCAGCCTGCTGCTCGGCAACGTTCCGGCTCGTCATCAAAATAAAGACGGCTCGGTCGATATCGATACCTTATTCCGCATTGGCCGTGGCCGCGCACCAACCGGGGAGCCCGCGGCGGCGGCAGAAATGACCAAATGGTTTAACACCAACTATCACTACATGGTGCCAGAGTTCACCAAAGGTCAGCAGTTCAAACTGACCTGGACCCAACTGTTGGATGAAGTGGATGAAGCGTTGGCGCTCGGTCACAAGGTGAAACCTGTGCTGCTGGGACCGGTAACTTATCTGTGGCTGGGGAAAGTAAAAGGCGAACAGTTTGACCGCCTGAGCCTGTTGAACGATATTCTGCCGGTTTACCAGCAGGTGCTGGCTGAGCTGGCGAAACGCGGTATTGAGTGGGTGCAGATTGATGAACCGGCTCTGGTGCTGGAGCTGCCTCAGGTTTGGCTGAACGCCTTCAAACCGGCTTATGACGCGCTGACGGGTCAGGTAAAGCTGCTGCTGACCACCTACTTCGAAGGCGTAACGCCAAACCTGGATACCATTACCGCGCTGCCGGTGCAGGGGCTGCACGTTGACTTCGTGCACGGTAAAGATGATGTGGCCGAGCTGCACAAGCGTCTGCCTGCTGACTGGTTGCTGTCAGCGGGGCTGGTGAACGGTCGCAACGTCTGGCGTGCCGATCTCAGCGAAAAATACGCGCAAATTAAAGATATCGTCGGTAAACGTGACCTGTGGGTAGCTTCTTCCTGCTCCTTGCTGCACAGCCCAATCGATCTCAGCGTGGAAACCCGCCTTGATGCAGAAGTGAAGAGCTGGTTTGCCTTCGCCCTACAAAAATGCGGCGAGCTGGCGCTGCTGCGTGATGCGTTGAACAGCGGTGATACGGCGGCAATTGTGGCGTGGAGCGCACCGATCCAGGCTCGTCGTCACTCTACCCGCGTACACAACGCCGCAGTGGAAAAACGTCTGGCGGCGATCACCGCCCAGGACAGCCAACGTGCCAACGCTTACCCGGTTCGCGCCGAAGCGCAGCGTGCCCGCTTTAATCTGCCGGCATGGCCGACCACCACTATCGGCTCATTCCCGCAAACCACGGAAATTCGCGGCCTGCGTCTGGACTTCAAAAAGGGCAACCTGGATGCCGGTAACTACCGCACCGGTATCGCGGAACATATCAAACAGGCGATTGTTGAACAGGAACGTCTGGGGCTTGACGTGCTGGTGCACGGTGAAGCCGAACGTAACGACATGGTGGAATATTTTGGCGAGCACCTGGACGGTTTCGTCTTTACCCAGAATGGTTGGGTGCAGAGCTACGGCTCTCGCTGCGTGAAGCCGCCGGTGGTTATTGGCGATGTCAGCCGCCCGGAAGCGATCACCGTGGAGTGGGCGAAGTATGCCCAGTCGCTGACCGACAAACCGGTAAAAGGCATGTTGACCGGTCCGGTGACCATTCTCTGCTGGTCATTCCCGCGTGAAGACGTGACGCGTGAAACCATTGCTAAGCAGATTGCGCTGGCGCTGCGTGATGAGGTAGCGGATCTGGAAGCGGCGGGTATTGGCATCATCCAGATTGACGAACCGGCACTGCGCGAAGGTCTGCCGCTGCGCCGCAGCGACTGGGCGGCGTATCTGGAGTGGGGCGTGGAAGCCTTCCGCATTAACGCGGCGGTGGCGAAGGATGAAACCCAGATCCACACCCACATGTGTTACTGCGAGTTCAACGACATCATGGACTCCATTGCGGCGCTGGACGCGGACGTGATCACCATTGAGACTTCACGCTCTGATATGGAGTTGCTGGAATCGTTTGAAGAGTTCGACTATCCGAACGAAATCGGGCCGGGCGTATACGATATTCACTCGCCGAACGTCCCGAGCGTGGAGTGGATTGAAGCCCTGCTGAAGAAAGCCGAGCAGCGTATTCCGGCCGAGCGTCTGTGGGTCAACCCGGACTGCGGCCTGAAAACGCGCGGCTGGCCGGAAACCCGCGCCGCGCTGGCGAACATGGTCAAAGCCGCGCAGAACCTGCGTCAGGCGTAATTCCGTGCCGGTGGCCGGGAAGCGCAAGCGCTTACCCGGCTTACAGGAAATAGCAAGAGTTGTAGGCCCGGTAAGGTGTAGTCGCCGCCGGGCAATTAACGTTTATTTCTTCCCGCCGTATTGTGTGAACCACTCCAGCATTCTCAGCCAGCCATCTTTCGCGGACTCTTCGTGATAGCTCGGACGATAATCGGCGTTAAAGGCATGTCCGGCATCCGGATAGACCACGATTTCCGCTTTTGCATTGGCGGCGCGCAGCGCCTGACGCATTGTTTCAACGGTATCTTGCGGAATACTGGTGTCCTGGCCGCCATAAAGTCCCAGAACGGGGGCGTTAAGATCGGTCGCGATATCAACAGGATGTTTCGGTGAGTTGAGGGTTTTATCGCCCACCAGTTTGCCATACCACGCTACCGCCGCTTTTAACTGCGGATTATGAGCTGCATATAGCCAGGTGATGCGTCCACCCCAGCAAAATCCGGTGATCATCAACTGGTGGGCATCTCCTCCGTTACGAGAAGCCCAACTGGCGACGTGATCCAGATCGGCCAATACCTGAGAGTCAGGCACTTTGGCGACAAGGCTGCTGAGCAACGTAGGTATATCGGCAAAGTCATTGGGATCGCCTTCACGAAAATAGAGCTCTGGTGCGATAGCCAGATACCCTTCCAGAGCCAGACGGCGGCAAACGTCACGAATGTGTTCATGAATGCCAAAAATCTCCTGCACGACAATGACCACAGGCAGCGGGCCATCGGACTGTTTTGGTCGTGCGTGATACGCTGGCATATCATCGCCTTGTGAAGGTATGGACGTTACACCGGCGATAATGGCGTTATCCGGAGTGTGAACCGTGGTAGACGTCGGTGGAGATACAGCAGGTGCAAAGCCAGATTGTCGTGTTGTCATGGTATTCTCCGTACCCTTAAATATTCAGCCAAAAAGCGCATTGTTAACTATAGACACATGCAACGAACCACATTGCCTTAAACGGTCTATCTTTTGTGCAGGGCTTCCTTACATCGCATCATTTATGTGATTCAAGTCACTATTTTGTGGTAATGGAATGCAATTGATTTACATCATAGTGATGACTGTCACGAAAATATGTTCATGCCTTCGGTAAAGTGTGTTTTTGCTTCTTCTGACAAAACCGATTCACAGAGGAGTTTTTATGTCTAAGTCTGATGTTTTTCATCTCGGCCTCACTAAGAATGATTTACAAGGGGCTCAGCTCGCTATCGTCCCTGGCGACCCGGAGCGTGTGGAAAAGATCGCCGCGCTGATGGATAAGCCGGTTAAGCTGGCATCTCATCGCGAGTTCACTACCTGGCGTGCTGAGCTGGATGGTAAAGCCGTGATCGTGTGCTCTACCGGTATCGGCGGTCCGTCAACCTCTATTGCCGTAGAAGAACTGGCACAGCTGGGCATTCGTACCTTCCTGCGTATCGGTACGACTGGCGCCATTCAGCCACATATCAACGTAGGTGATGTACTGGTCACCACAGCATCTGTCCGTCTGGACGGTGCAAGCCTGCACTTCGCGCCAATGGAATTCCCGGCCGTCGCGGACTTCGAGTGCACCACCGCGCTGGTGGAAGCGGCGAAATCTATCGGCGCCACCACCCACGTAGGCGTTACCGCGTCTTCTGATACCTTCTATCCGGGCCAGGAGCGTTATGACACCTTCTCTGGTCGCGTAGTGAGCCGTTTCAAAGGCTCAATGGAAGAGTGGCAGTCTATGGGTGTCATGAACTACGAAATGGAATCTGCTACGCTGCTCACCATGTGCGCAAGCCAGGGTCTGCGTGCTGGTATGGTCGCGGGGGTTATCGTGAACCGTACTCAGCAAGAGATCCCTAATGCGGAAACTATGAAACAAACAGAAAGCCACGCGGTGAAAATCGTGGTGGAAGCTGCGCGTCGTTTACTGTAATTCTCCCGTCTATTCAAAAAGGCCGACGCGTTCGGCCTTTTTATTTTGCGTAGTGCCTCGCAGGAAATTCCTTTTAAACTGGACGTTTATACAGCACAATTCTATTTTGTGCGGGTAAGTCGTTGCTGTAAGGGGGCGTTGTGGATATTTCAATTATGATGAGTGCCGTGCTGGCGTTAGCCGCAGGGCTGCTGGTGGGGTGGCTAGCAACAAAAGCGCACGCCGATCGGATCCGTGCCGACCTCATCGAAGAACGACGCGAACTGGATATTGCGCTAAGCGCCGCCCGCCAGCAGCTCTCACAGGAAGCCCACTGGCGCGATGAGTGCGAACTACTCAATAACGAATTGCGCAGTCTGCACAGCATCAACACCTCTCTGGAAGCCGATCTTCGAGAAGTCACTACCCGACTGGAAGCGACGCAGCAGCATGCGGAAGATAAAATCCGCCAGATGATCAACAGCGAACAGCGTCTGAGCGAACAATTTGAAAATCTGGCGAACCGTATTTTCGAGCACAGCAACCGTCGTGTAGATGAGCAAAATCGCCAAAGCCTGAACAGTCTGCTTACACCGCTTCGCGAACAACTGGACGGTTTTCGACGCCAGGTTCAGGATAGCTTTGGTAAAGAGGCGCAAGAACGCCATACTCTGGCGCACGAAATTCGTAATCTGCAGCAACTGAACGCGCAGATGGCGCAGGAAGCGGTAAACCTGACGCGGGCATTAAAAGGCGATAACAAAACGCAGGGCAACTGGGGCGAGGTCGTACTCACCCGGGTGCTTGAGGCTTCCGGTTTGCGCGAAGGCTATGAATACGAAACCCAGGTCAGCATTGAGAACGATGCCCGTTCGCGGATGCAGCCAGATGTTATCGTCCGGTTACCGCAGGGCAAAGATGTGGTGATCGACGCGAAAATGACGCTGGTCGCCTATGAACGCTATTTTAATGCTGAAGATGAATACACCCGCGAGAGCGCGTTGCAGGAGCACATCGCCTCGGTACGAAACCATATCCGTCTGCTGGGGCGCAAAGACTATCAGCAGCTTCCTGGGCTGCGCACACTTGACTATGTGCTGATGTTTATCCCCGTTGAGCCTGCTTTTTTACTGGCGCTCGATAGACAGCCTGAACTGATTACCGAAGCCCTTAAAAATAACATTATGCTGGTTAGCCCTACCACGTTGTTGGTGGCATTGCGCACGATTGCCAACTTGTGGCGCTACGAGCATCAGAGTCGTAATGCGCAACAGATTGCCGATCGGGCCAGCAAACTTTATGACAAGATGCGGTTGTTTGTGGATGATATGTCGGCAATTGGCCAAAGCCTGGATAAAGCTCAGGATAACTACCGACAGGCGATGAAAAAACTCTCTTCAGGCCGTGGAAACGTCCTGTCACAGGCAGAAGCGTTTCGCAGTTTAGGCGTGGAAATTAAGCGCGAGATTAATCCTGAACTGGCTGAACAAGCCACTACGCAGGATGAAGAGTACCGCTTGCGTTCGGTCCCTGAAACGCAGCAGGATGAACCTTACCCTGATGATGAAGCGGTAAACCAGCAATCAAACTAGTCCGTTTGGGGTAGTTGAACCGGGCAGAAGGGTAGGGCAAATTGGCCCAATCTGTTACACTTCTTGAACATTTTTTGGATGAGCAGGCACTGAGATGGTGGATAATTCACAAGAAACGACGCACTTTGGCTTTCAGACCGTCGCTAAAGAGCAGAAAGCTGACATGGTGGCCCACGTTTTTCATTCTGTGGCGTCTAAATATGACGTTATGAATGACTTAATGTCATTTGGCATTCATCGTTTGTGGAAGCGCTTCACCATTGACTGCAGTGGCGTGCGTCGCGGGCAAACCGTTCTCGATTTGGCGGGCGGTACGGGCGATCTGACGGCGAAATTCTCTCGCATGGTAGGCGAAACTGGCAAAGTTGTGCTGGCGGATATCAACGACTCAATGCTCAAAATGGGTCGCGAAAAGCTGCGTAATATCGGCGTCGTGGGTAACGTTGAGTACGTTCAGGCGAATGCGGAAGCATTACCTTTCCCAGACAACACGTTTGACTGCATCACCATCTCTTTCGGTCTGCGCAACGTAACGGATAAAGACAAAGCATTACGATCTATGTATCGCGTGTTGAAGCCGGGCGGACGTCTACTGGTGCTGGAGTTCTCCAAGCCGATTATCGAACCGCTGAGTAAAGCCTACGACGCATACTCTTTCCACGTTTTGCCGCGCATTGGTTCTATGGTGGCAAGCGATGCAGACAGTTATCGCTATTTGGCGGAGTCCATCCGCATGCATCCCGATCAGGACACCTTAAAAGCAATGATGCAAGATGCCGGGTTCGAAAGCGTTGATTACTACAACCTGACGGCAGGTGTCGTTGCGCTGCATCGTGGTTACAAGTTCTGACAGGAGATTGGGGATGCCTTTAAAACCCTTAGTGACCGCCGGCGTTGAAAATTTGCTTAACACCTTTCTGTATCGTTCTCCTGCGCTCAAGTCAGCCAGAACGCGTTTACAGGGCAAAGTGCTGCGTGTTGAGCTCAAAGGATTTTCAACACCGTTAGTGCTGGTGTTTAGTGAGTGCCAGGTCGATGTGCTGGGGGCATGGGAAGGCGAAGCCGATTGCACCGTAATCACACATGCCAGCGTGTTACCGAAATTACGCGACCGGCAGCAACTCACCACGCTTATCCGCAGTGGTGAGCTGGAGGTTCAGGGCGATATCCAGGTGGTACAGAATTTTGTCGCGTTGGCCGATCTGGCGGAGTTTGATCCCGCAGAACTGTTAGCACCTTATACCGGCGATATCGTCGCGGAAGGGGTCAGCAAAGTTTTGCGTGGTGGAGCGAAGTTCCTGTGCCACAACATTCAACGCCAGCAGCGCTATGTTGCCGAAGCGATCACCGAAGAGTGGCGTATGGCTCCTGGTCCGCTTGAGGTTGCATGGTTTGCAGAAGAAACGGCAGCCGTTGAGCGTGCGGTCGAATCTCTGGCCAAACGGCTGGAAAAACTGGAGGCCAAATGACGCCAGGTGAAGTACGGCGCCTTTATTTCATCATTCGCACTTTTTTAAGCTACGGTCTTGATGAACTCATCCCCAAAATGCGTATCACGCTGCCGCTCCGGTTGTGGCGTTACACGCTGTTCTGGATGCCCAACCGACATAAAGACAAACCGCTGGGAGAACGGCTGAGACTGGCTTTACAGGAGCTCGGCCCGGTGTGGATCAAGTTCGGGCAAATGCTCTCTACCCGCCGTGATCTTTTCCCGCCGCACATCGCCGATCAGCTAGCGCTATTGCAGGATCGGGTAGCCCCATTCGATGGGCAAAGAGCGAAAGAACAAATCGAAGAGGCGATGGGTGGGCTGCCCGTCGAGGAATGGTTTGATGATTTTGAGATCACACCGCTGGCATCTGCGTCTATTGCTCAGGTTCACACCGCGCGACTGAAATCGAATGGGAAAGAGGTGGTGATCAAAGTTATCCGCCCGGACATACTGCCGGTAATTAAAGCGGATTTAAAACTGATCTACCGCCTTGCTCGTTGGGTACCTCGCCTGATGCCAGACGGTCGCCGCCTGCGACCAACAGAAGTGGTCCGTGAATATGAAAAAACGTTGATTGATGAGCTGAATCTGCTGCGCGAGTCGGCGAACGCGATTCAGCTGCGACGTAATTTTGAAGACAGCCCAATGCTGTACATCCCGGAAGTGTACTCTGACTATTGCAGTCAGAACATGATGGTGATGGAGCGCATTTACGGTATTCCCGTTTCAGATGTCACCTCGCTTGAGAAGAACGGCACCAATATGAAGCTGCTGGCTGAACGCGGTGTTCAGGTCTTCTTTACTCAGGTATTCCGCGACAGCTTTTTCCATGCGGATATGCACCCTGGGAACATTTTCGTGAGTTATGAGCATCCTGAAAACCCGAAATACATTGGTATTGATTGTGGGATTGTGGGTTCTTTAAACAAAGAAGATAAGCGTTATCTGGCTGAAAACTTCATCGCGTTTTTTAACCGCGACTACCGCAAAGTTGCTGAACTGCATGTGGATTCTGGCTGGGTTCCGCCGGATACCAACGTAGAAGAGTTTGAATTTGCCATTCGTACCGTGTGCGAGCCGATTTTCGAAAAACCGCTGGCGGAGATTTCCTTTGGCCATGTGCTGTTAAATCTGTTCAACACAGCGCGCCGATTCAATATGGAAGTTCAGCCTCAACTGGTATTGCTACAGAAGACGCTGCTGTACGTTGAAGGTGTCGGACGACAGCTCTACCCGCAGTTAGATTTGTGGAAAACGGCCAAGCCTTTCCTCGAATCCTGGATCAAAGATCAGGTCGGTATTCCGGCGCTTGTTAGAGCATTTAAAGAAAAAGCACCGTTCTGGGTCGAAAAAATGCCAGAAATACCTGAACTGGTGTATGACAGTTTGCGCCAGGGCAAATATTTACAGCACAGTGTTGATAAGATTGCCCGCGAGCTTCATGCGAATCATGTACGTCAGGGACAATCCCGTTATTTATTGGGCATTGGTGCAACATTGTTGCTCAGTGGAACATTCCTGCTGGTAAGCCGTCCTGAGTGGGGGCTTATGCCGGGCTGGTTAATGGCCGGCGGCGTCTTAGCCTGGTTGATCGGCTGGCGCAAAATGCGCTGAATTTTTCATCGCCCTAGGCAGGTCGTGTAACGTATACTACGGCCTTATTAATTCATCATCTATGACAGAGGAACATGTATGGGTGGTATCAGTATTTGGCAGTTGTTGATCATTGCCGTCATCGTTGTACTGCTATTTGGCACCAAGAAACTCGGCTCCATCGGTTCCGATCTTGGCGCGTCGATTAAAGGCTTCAAAAAAGCAATGGGTGATGATGAGCCAAAGCAAGATAAAACCAGCCAGGATGCTGATTTTACTGCTAAATCCATTACCGATAAGCAGGGCGAAGTGAAAAAAGAAGACGCCAAAAGCCAAGATAAAGAGCAGGTATAATCCGTGTTTGATATCGGTTTTAGCGAACTGTTATTGGTGTTCGTGATCGGCCTCATCGTCCTGGGGCCGCAACGATTACCTGTAGCGGTAAAAACGGTTGCTGGCTGGGTTCGTGCTTTGCGTTCCCTGGCAACTACTGTTCAGAATGAACTGACCCAGGAGCTTAAGCTTCAGGAGTTTCAGGACAGCCTGAAGAAAGTAGAGAAAGCGAGCCTGACAAATCTGACCCCGGAGTTGAAAGCCTCAATGGATGAGCTGCGTGAAGCGGCAGAGTCGATGAAGCGTTCTTACAGTGTGCACGATCCTGAGAAAGAGAGCGATGAAGCGCACACTATCCATAATCCGGTGGTGAAAGAAGCTGAAGTGCAGCGAGAAGGGGTCACCCCTGCTGCCGCTGAAAACCAGGCCAGTTCGCCGGAGCAAAAACCGGAATCCACGGGTGCTAAAACGCCAGAACCAACGGAAAACACTTCCGCTACGTTAATGGATGCAGAAAAGAAAGCTGTCGCACCTGTTGCCGAATCCTCCCCCTCGTCGAGTGATAAACCGTAAACATGGCTGTAGAAGATACCCAACCGCTCATCACGCATCTTATTGAGCTGCGTAAGCGACTCCTGAACTGCATCATTGCGGTAATCGTGATCTTTCTGGCGTTGGTTTACTTTGCCAACGACATTTACCATATGGTCGCGGCGCCGTTGATTAAACAGATGCCGCAGGGTGCAACGATGATCGCCACCGATGTGGCTTCGCCGTTCTTTACCCCAATCAAGTTGACCTTCATGGTATCGCTGATCCTGTCAGCGCCAGTGATCCTCTACCAGGTGTGGGCATTTATTGCGCCAGCGTTGTATAAACATGAACGCCGTCTGGTTGTTCCGCTGCTGGTTTCCAGTTCGTTGTTGTTCTACATCGGCATGGCATTCGCCTATTTTGTTGTCTTCCCGTTAGCGTTTGGTTTTCTGGCCAACACGGCTCCGCAAGGCGTGCAGGTATCAACGGACATTGCCAGCTATCTCAGCTTTGTAATGGCGCTATTTATGGCTTTCGGTGTCTCTTTTGAGGTGCCTGTCGCCATCGTGCTGCTATGCTGGATGGGCATTACGACGCCAGATGATTTACGCAAAAAGCGTCCTTATGTTGTGGTGGGGGCTTTTGTCGTCGGGATGCTACTGACTCCGCCAGATGTCTTCTCGCAAACGTTGTTGGCAATACCGATGTACTGCCTGTTCGAGGTGGGTGTTTTCTTCTCTCGTTTCTATGTCGGTAAGCGACGTACGAGAGATGAGGACAACGAGGCTGAAGAAGCAAAAGAAGCCGAAGCCACCGAGAAAACTGAAGAATAAATTCAACCGCCCGTCAGGGCGGTTGTCATATGGGAGGAAGCATGTTTGATATTGGCGTTAATTTAACCAGTTCACAATTTGCGAAAGACCGGGATGAGGTCGTGGCGCGCGCCTTTGCTGCGGGCGTAAACGGTATGCTTCTGACCGGAACAAACCTTCACGAAAGCCAGCAGGCGTTAAAGCTGGCGCAGCATTATCCGCATTGCTGGTCCACGGCTGGTGTGCACCCGCATGACAGCAGCCAATGGCAATCCTCAACGGAAGACGAGATCATCGCGCTGGCAAACCAGTCGAAGGTAGTCGCTATTGGTGAGTGCGGCCTGGATTTCAATCGCAATTTCTCCACGCCGCAGGAGCAGGAACGTGCTTTTGAAGCGCAACTGCGCATTGCTGCTGAACTGCAGATGCCGATTTTCATGCATTGTCGGGATGCGCATGAGCGTTTTCTGACGTTGCTGGAGCCGTGGCTGGACAGCCTCCCTGGCGCGGTGCTGCACTGTTTCACCGGTTCGCGCCAGGAGATGCAGGACTGCGTGGACCGAGGGCTTTATATCGGTATCACCGGGTGGGTCTGTGATGAACGCCGGGGGATGGAACTGCGGGAGCTGCTGCCGTTTATTCCGGTGGAAAGACTGCTGATAGAAACCGATGCACCTTACCTGCTCCCTCGCGACTTAACGCCTAAACCGGCGTCACGTCGCAATGAACCGGCGCACCTGCCGCATATTCTTGAGCGAATTGCTCACTGGCGTGGGGAAGACCCTCAATGGCTGTCAGCAACCATTGATGCCAACGTCAGAACGCTGTTCGAAGTGACCTTCTAAACGACTTATATTTTTCGAAAACCGGTATTTTTAACGCTCTGCTTAATCTCTTTATTCAAGAGGTTAAGCAGCAGCATGGAACGCGCTTCGCCATCCGGTTCAGTGAAGATCGCTTTCAGTCCCTCAAACGCCCCTTCAGTAATAATCACGCTGTCCCCTGGCTGAGGGGTTTGCGGGTCAACAATACCTTCAGGCTTGTAGATAGAAAGCTGGTGAATAACGGGGGATGGGACGGTCGCAGGGGTCGCTCCAAAACGAACGAAATGGCTGACACCACGCGTGGCGTTGATCGTGGTGGTGTGGATCACTTCCGGGTCGAACTCGACAAACATGTAATTAGGGAATAGTGGTTCACTGACTGTGGTACGTTTACCGCGCACCATTTTTTCCAGGGTGATCATAGGCGTCAGGCAGTTCACCGCCTGTCTTTCCAGGTGTTCCTGGGCTCGCTGAAGTTGCCCACGTTTGCAGTACAGTAAATACCAGGATTGCATAATAACTCTTATTCGCTTGTTCTGAGCGCTAGCATAGCAAAAGCCATGAGTTAAGTTAATTATACCCGCCTCAAAGCAGGCTGAAACCCAACGGGTATATACTCCCAGGGCTTATATGTATCGCCAGAGTTCACGCTAATTTAACAAAAATACAGCATCACAATGATGAACGCCGTATAATGAAGCGCTTACGAAGAGGCCACAATGGACGCCATGAAATATCACGATTTACGCGACTTCCTGACGCTGCTTGAACAGCAGGGCGAGCTCAAACGCATTTCGCTTGAGGTGGATCCCCACCTGGAAATTACTGAAATTGCCGATCGCACCCTACGTGCTGGCGGGCCTGCGTTACTGTTTGAGAATCCTAAAGGCTATTCAATGCCGGTGCTGTGTAACCTGTTTGGCACACCGAAGCGTGTTGCGATGGGGATGGGGCAGGAAGATGTCTCGGCACTACGGGAAGTCGGTAAACTGTTGGCGTTTTTGAAAGAGCCGGAGCCACCGAAAGGATTCCGCGATCTGTTTGATAAGCTGCCGCAGTTTAAGCAGGTGCTGAACATGCCGACTAAGCGGTTGCGCGGTGCGCCTTGTCAGCAAAAAATCTACTCCGGTGATGACGTCGATTTAAACCGTATTCCGATTATGACCTGTTGGCCGGAAGATGCCGCACCGCTGATTACCTGGGGGCTAACCGTAACGCGTGGCCCACATAAAGAGCGGCAGAATCTGGGTATTTATCGCCAGCAGCTGATTGGCAAAAACAAGCTCATTATGCGCTGGCTGTCCCACCGCGGCGGCGCACTCGATTACCAGGAGTGGTGTGCGGCGCATCCTGGCGAACGCTTCCCGGTTTCGGTGGCGTTGGGGGCAGATCCTGCGACCATTCTGGGGGCCGTGACGCCCGTCCCTGATACATTATCCGAGTACGCATTTGCCGGGCTGTTACGTGGCACCAAGACCGAAGTGGTCAAATGTATTTCCAACGATCTGGAAGTGCCCGCCAGTGCTGAAATCGTGCTGGAAGGGTATATCGAACCGGGTGAGCTGGCCCCGGAAGGACCGTATGGCGATCATACGGGCTACTACAACGAAGTAGATAGCTTTCCGGTCTTTACCGTCACGCACATTACCCAGCGTGAAGAGGCGATTTATCACTCTACTTATACCGGACGTCCGCCTGATGAGCCCGCGGTGCTTGGCGTGGCGCTGAACGAAGTTTTCGTTCCTATTCTGCAAAAGCAGTTCCCGGAAATCGTCGATTTTTACCTGCCTCCGGAAGGCTGTTCATATCGTCTGGCCGTGGTGACGATGAAAAAACAGTACGCTGGTCATGCCAAACGCGTCATGATGGGTGTTTGGTCGTTTTTGCGCCAGTTTATGTACACCAAATTTGTTATTGTCTGCGATGATGATGTCAATGCACGCGACTGGAATGATGTGATTTGGGCAATTACTACCCGTATGGACCCGGCTCGGGATACGGTACTGGTAGAGAATACGCCAATTGATTACCTGGACTTTGCCTCGCCGGTTTCCGGCCTGGGTTCAAAAATGGGGCTGGATGCCACAAATAAATGGCCGGGCGAAACCCAACGCGAATGGGGACGCCCGATTAAAAAAGATCCTGAAGTAACTGCGCGTATTGACGCAATTTGGGATGAACTGGCCATCTTTAATGACGGCAAAAGCGCCTGAGGCGCGATCGTTTTGCCTATTGATCCGACAGAGAGAGCGCATGACAACCTTAAGCTGTAAAGTGACCTCGGTAGAAGCTATCACTGATACCGTATATCGCGTTCGTTTAGTGCCAGACGCGGCGTTTTCCTTTCGTGCTGGCCAGTATTTAATGGTCGTGATGGACGAAAGGGATAAGCGTCCGTTCTCCATGGCATCCACGCCGGACGAGCAAGGATTCATTGAGCTGCACGTTGGCGCCTCTGAGCTAAATCTTTATGCCATGGCTGTGATGGACCGCATTCTGAAAGACCGGGAAATCAAGGTCGACATTCCGCATGGCGAAGCCTGGCTGCGTGATGAAGACGAGCGCCCGCTGATCCTGATTGCCGGTGGTACAGGGTTCTCTTACGTGCGTTCCATTCTGCTTACTGCGCTGGCGCGTAATCCAAACCGCGATATCACCATTTACTGGGGTGGGCGCGAAGAGAAGCATCTCTACGATCTCTCCGAACTGGAAGCATTGTCTGTTAATCACCCGAATCTGCGCGTTGAGCCAGTGGTGGAACAGCCAGAAGACGGCTGGCGTGGTCGTACGGGAACCGTGTTAACGGCGGTATTGCAGGATTACGGTACCCTGGCTGAGCACGATATCTACATTGCCGGTCGTTTTGAAATGGCCAAAATCGCGCGCGATCTGTTCTGTAATGAACGCAGTGCGCGTGAAGATCGCCTGTTTGGCGACGCTTTCGCGTTTATTTAAGCGCTGTGCGCCGGAGCCCTCCGGCGCATCCATCAATTATCTGTCTTCCAACTAGCAGGGCGCAGGCCCGGCGTCATTGCCTCTCTTTCTCATCATAATTATTTTTTAGTAAACATCATATGTCCGTCACTCAAACATAAATTGAGTTTTTGTGACAGATCTCCATTTGTTTAGTAAACAAAATAGGCAAGCTAAACCGCATCACATTGTGAGATGCAAATGAGGAAAAACCATGAGGCTCGGACTGGATATCGGCGGGACTAAAATCGAAGCGGTGGTGATTGATAACGCGGGTGAAATTGTTTACCGCGAACGATGCGCGACACCAAAGCAGCGTTACGGTGATTTTTTCCAGGCCGTGACGGAGATGATAGCCAGGGCTATGCAGGCCATTAATCAGCCTTTATCGGTTGGCGTCGGGGTGCCAGGTGCGGTGGATAGCGAAGGTTTGATTAAGAATTCCAACATTCTGGTGCTGAATCAGCAGGCCTTTGCGCAAGATCTCGAGCGTGCATTAGGAATGCCAGTGCCCGTTACTAATGATGCCAACTGCTTTACCCTGTCAGAAGCGATGGACGGTAGTGGGCGTGGGCATAGCGTGGTATTTGGCGTGATCCTCGGTACCGGATGCGGCGGTGGTCTATGCATCGAGAACCGGTTGATCTCCGGCCCTAACGCCTGTGCCGGAGAGTGGGGGCATAATGCCTTGCCGCGCTACCACGGATCTCGGGACGGGGCTGAAGTGACATGCTATTGCGGACAGTTGAACTGTATTGAGAGCTTTATTTCGGGTAGTGGCCTGGAGCGCCAGTATATGAATCACACCGCGCAACATATGGGTGTGCCACAAATTATGCAACGGGTAGCATCGGGTGATGCAGACGCCTGTTTGTTATGGGAACGCTATTGCGATCAACTGGCTCGCGCGTTGGCGAGTGTGGTAAATATGCTCGATCCCGATGTTATCGTGCTGGGGGGCGGGGTATCCAATATCGATTTACTGTACTCAGGCTTACAGGCGCGAGTGGCGAAGTACGTGTTTGGTAAACAGTGCCGCACACCGATCGTTCAGGCCCGCCACGGCGACAGCAGCGGCGTACGCGGCGCAGCATGGCTGGGGGCGCAACAAGCCACAGTAAATCCATGAGACTGAAATGACGAAACCTGTACGTATCAGAGACATTGCCGACGCTTGTGGCGTCTCGGTTGGCGCTGTTTCCCGCGCGCTAAAAGGGCAACCGGGGCTGCGTGAAGAGACCCGGCAGCGCATTATTTCAGTGGCGCAGCAGCAGGGTTATGATTTTTCTCGCCTGCGCGCAGACAAAATCAAACGTGTCCTGTTTTTACTGCATCGCCAGCACAATATCAGCCGGGCTTTACCGTTTTACTCTCAACTGCTGCTGGGGATAGAAGATCTGTGTCGCGAAAAGGGGGTTGCGCTGAGCTTTCTCTCTATTGGTCCAGGCGATGCAGTGAGTGAGCAGGTGATGCTGCACCAGCCTGATGCGCTGATCTGCGCGGGATTTTTTGAACCTGAGTTGCTTGGGCTGCTACAACAGATGAAATTGCCGCTGGTGCTGGTGGATCTCTGGGCGCCAGGACTGCCTTGCGTGAATCCTGACAATACCCTGGGCGGCTATCTGGCCACGCAACATCTGATTGCGCAAGGCCGCAGCCGCATTGCTTTTCTTGCCAGTACGCTCGCGCACTACAGCATCCGTCAGCGTGAAAAGGGCTACCGTCAGGCATTGTATGAAGCCCGTTTGCTAATGCCGCCAGAGTATGACGTCGTTGCGCCGCCGCTGCTGGATACCGAGCAATCTCTGGTGGATGCGGTTAATGAGCTACTCAGACTGCCAGAGCCGCCCGATGCCATTTTTGCCTATAACGACGCGGCAGCGATGGTTGTTCAGCAGGTGTGTGCGCAGCAGGGTATACGTATCCCGGAAGATCTTGCGCTGGTGGGATTTGATGATATCGATGCTGCGGCCTGGTCACATCCGCCGCTGACTACCGTTGCGGTTGATAAAAAACAGCTGGGGCGTGAAGCGCTGCGTTTACTGCTGGAAGAAAATCAGGAAGAGAATCTGCTGCTGCCGGTGCAGTTAGTGGTGCGTGGTAGTTCAGGGAAATAAAAAACCCGCCCCTGACAGGCGGGAAGAACGGCAACTAAACTTTCTCTCTTCGCCATTGGCACCATAACTGTGTTGGCTTCGCTCACTCACCCGAATCACTTACTATACGTAAGCTCATCGGGATTCATTCGCTTGCCGCCTTGTTCTGGCACCAATGGCTTTGAGATAACATTTCGTAGGCCGGGCAAGCGAAGCGCCCCCGGCATGCTTTGATTAAACTCGCTCAAATACCGTTGCGATACCCTGACCTAACCCGATACACATCGTCGCCAGACCAAACTGCACGTCTTTGCGTTCCATCAGGTTGAGCAGGGTGGTGCTGATACGCGCCCCAGAACAGCCCAGCGGGTGACCCAAGGCGATCGCCCCGCCGTTGAGGTTGATCTTCTCATCGATCTGCTCCATTAGCCCCAGATCTTTAATACACGGCAGGATCTGAGCGGCAAAGGCTTCGTTCATCTCAAACAAGCCGATGTCGCTGGTGGAGAGTCCCGCTTTTTTCAGCGCCAGCTTTGAGGCCGGAACCGGGCCGTAACCCATGATTGACGGATCGCAACCGACAACAGCCATCGAACGAATACGGGCACGCGGCGTCAGACCCAGTTGACGGGCGCGGCTTTCGCTCATTACCAGCATCGCTGCTGCGCCGTCGGAGAGCGCAGAAGAGGTACCGGCAGTCACCGTTCCGTTAACCGGATCGAACGCCGGGCGCAGGGTGGAGAGCGCTTCAACGGTCGTTTCCGGACGGATCACTTCATCGTAGTTAAACTGCTTCAGCACGCCGTCGGCATCATGACCGCCGGTCGGGATGATTTCGTTTTTAAAAGCGCCAGACTGTGTTGCAGCCCAGGCGCGAGCGTGTGAACGTGCGGCGAAAGCGTCCTGCATTTCACGGCTGATGCCGTGCATGCGGGAGAGCATTTCCGCGGTCAGGCCCATCATCCCGGCGGCTTTCGCCACGTTGCGGCTCATACCCGGGTGGAAATCAACGCCGTGGCTCATTGGCACATGGCCCATATGCTCAACGCCGCCAATCAGGCATGCCTGAGCATCACCAGTCATGATCATGCGTGCCGCATCGTGCAGCGCCTGCATGGACGAACCGCACAGGCGATTGACCGTGACGGCCGGAACGGAGTGCGGAACTTCCGCCAACAGCGCGGCATTACGGGCGATATTGAAACCCTGCTCCAGCGTTTGTTGCACACAGCCCCAGTAAATGTCATCAAGCGCGGTTGGCTCCAGCGCCGGATTACGCGCCAGCAGGCTACGCATTAAATGTGCAGAGAGATCTTCTGCCCGCACGTTCCGAAACGCGCCCCCTTTCGAACGGCCCATTGGGGTACGGATCGCATCAACAATTACAACCTGTTCCATTGTGACTCCTTAAGCCGTTTTCAGGCTGCCAACCGGGCGGGCTGGCTCAACCTGGGGATAATACGGTTCGTTATGGCGCGCTTTATCACGCAGACCGGCCGGAACTTCATACAGCGGACCAAGGTGCTGATACTGCTGAGCCATATCAAGATACTTCGCGCTGCCGAGCGTATCCAGCCAGCGGAACGCACCGCCGTGGAACGGAGGGAAGCCCAGGCCATACACCAGCGCCATATCGGCTTCTGCCGGGCTGGCGATAATGCCTTCTTCCTGGCAACGCACTACTTCGTTGACCATAGGGATCATCATGCGGGCGATAATCTCTTCATCACTGAAGTCGCGTTTCGGCTGGCTGACCTCTGCCAGCAGATCGTCAACGATGGCATCTTCTTCTTTCTTCGGCTTGCCCTTGTTGTCTTCTTTATAACGCCAGAATCCGAGACCGTTTTTCTGCCCGAAACGGTTAGCATCAAACAGGGCGTCTATCGCATCGCGATAATCTTTCTGCATACGCTGAGGGAAGCCTGCGGACATCACCGCCTGCGCGTGGTGCGCGGTATCAATACCTACCACGTCCAGCAGATAAGCCGGGCCCATCGGCCAACCAAACTGTTTTTCCATCACTTTGTCGACTTTGCGGAAATCCGCCCCGTCGCGCAGTAACTGACTGAAACCGGCAAAATAGGGGAACAGCACGCGGTTAACGAAGAAACCAGGGCAGTCATTAACCACAATCGGCGTTTTGCCCATCTGGCTTGCCCAGGCGACAACCTTAGCGATGGTTTCATCCGAGCTTTTCTCGCCGCGAATGATCTCAACCAGCGGCATACGGTGCACCGGGTTAAAGAAGTGCATCCCACAGAAGTTTTCCGGACGCTTAAGCGCGCTGGCCAGTTCGTTGATTGGGATGGTGGAAGTATTCGAAGCCAGTACGGTGTCTGGGCGAACCTGATCTTCGGTTTCTGCCAGTACCGCTTTTTTCACTTTTGGGTTTTCTACGACCGCTTCAACTACCACGTCCACGCGTTCGAAACCGCTATAGTCGAGGGTGGGATGAATGGTGGAAATAACGCCCGCCATTTTCAGACCGTCAATTTTGCCGCGCTCAAGCTGTTTGTTCAGTAGCTTGGCCGCTTCGGTCATGCCCAGCGTTAATGATTTGTCGTTGATATCTTTCATGACAACCGGCACGCCTTTCCAGGCCGACTGGTAAGCGATGCCGCCGCCCATAATGCCTGCGCCCAGCACTGCCGCTTGCTTTGGCGCTTCAACATTTTTGGTGAGCTTTTTGGCTTTGGCTTTCACGAACTGATCGTTAAGGAAAATTCCAACCAGTGCGCGGGCTTCATTGGTGTGCGCCAGTGGAACAAAGCTTTTATTTTCCAGATTCAGCGCTTCTTCACGACCAAAACGGGCCGCTGCTTCAATGGTTTTTACCGCGGTAATCGGTGCGGGATAATGCTTACCTGCCGTCTGCGCCACCATACCTTTGGCGATGGTAAAGCTCATTGCCGCTTCAATTTTACTGAGTTTCAACGGCTCCAGCTTCGGCTGACGTTTGGCTTTCCAGTCGAGGTCGCCGTTAATCGCCTGACGTAATACCGCGATCGCGCCATCAAGCAGTTTGTCTTGCTTCACTACGCCATCGACCAGACCGATTTTTAGCGCCTGCTCAGCACCCACATCTTTACCCGCAGCAATAATTTCCAGCGCGCTGTCCGCACCCAGCATACGTGGCATACGTACGGAGCCGCCAAAGCCTGGCATAATGCCCAGCTTGGTTTCCGGCAGGCCGATGCGCAGGTCCGGCGTAGCCAGACGATAATCGGTCGCCAGGACACACTCACAGCCGCCGCCCAGCGCATAGCCGTTAACCGCTGAGAGAGTCGGAACAGGCAGATCTTCCAGGCGATTAAACACGCTGTTGGCAAAATGCAGCCACTGGCTCAGTTGCTCTTCAGGCACGAGGAACAGTGAAAGGAATTCGGTGATGTCGGCACCAACAATAAAGGCTGCTTTGTTAGAACGCAGCAGCAGCCCTTTTAAATTCGGTTGTTTTTCCAGCACGTCAAGCGCATGGCCCAGGCTGGCAACGGTGGCCGTGTCGAGTTTATTGACTGAGCCTGGGGCATCGAACACCAGTTCGGCGATGCCATCTTCCAGCCAGTCGAGGTACAGGGTGTCGCCTTTGTAAAGCATGTCAGTCTCCTGAATCCGCAAGGTGATCTGGTCATACCAGATGAACCGAAGTGTGTGTTTTATGTTAATAAAATGCAAATGAATGATTAAAGAAATGACGATTTGATCACGCTCGGCAGAAATCACGCACTCACAAACCGATGTGCTAAGATGCGGACACTTGAGGTCAAAAAAACAGAAGGATAGAAAATGGAATCACTGGCCGCACTCTATAAAAATCATATCGTTACCCTACAAGAACGGACGCGCGACGCGCTGGAGCGCTTCAAGCTGGATGCGTTACTTATTCACTCAGGAGAACTTGTTAACGTCTTTCTCGACGATCATCCCTACCCGTTTAAGGTCAATCCGCAATTCAAAGCCTGGGTGCCTGTAACGCAGGTTCCTAACTGCTGGTTGCTGGTGGATGGCGTGAATAAGCCGAAATTGTGGTTCTACCTGCCGGTCGATTACTGGCACAACGTTGAGCCGCTGCCGACCTCCTTCTGGACGGAAGAAATTGAGATCATCGCGCTGCCAAAAGCTGATGGTATCGGTAGCCAACTGCCTGCTGCTCGCGGCAATATCGGTTACATCGGTCCGGTTCCGGAACGCGCGCTGCAGCTGGACATCGCGGCCAGCAATATCAACCCGAAAGGGGTTATCGACTACCTGCATTATTATCGTGCTTACAAAACAGATTACGAACTGGCCTGTATGCGCGAAGCACAGAAAATGGCGGTGAATGGACACCGTGCCGCGGAAGAAGCGTTCCGTTCCGGGATGAGCGAGTTTGACATCAACCTCGCTTACCTGACTGCTACCGGTCATCGCGACACCGACGTGCCGTACAGCAACATCGTGGCGCTTAACGAGCATGCTTCGGTTCTGCATTACACCAGACTGGATCATCAGGCTCCGTCTGAAATCCGCAGTTTCCTGCTGGACGCCGGTGCGGAATACAACGGCTATGCAGCAGACCTGACGCGTACGTGGTCGGCGAAAAGCGACAACGACTATGCGCATCTGGTGAAGGATGTGAATGACGAGCAACTGGCGCTGATTGCCACTATGAAAGCGGGCACCAGCTACGTGGATTATCACATTCAGTTCCATCAGCGCATCGCGAAGCTGCTGCGTAAGCATCAAATCATCACCGATATGAGTGAAGAGGCGATGGTGGAAAACGATCTTACCGGGCCGTTTATGCCGCATGGCATTGGTCACCCGCTGGGCCTGCAGGTACACGATGTCGCTGGCTTCATGCAAGATGACAGCGGTACTCATCTGGCCGCGCCGTCGAAGTATCCTTACCTGCGTTGCACCCGCGTGCTGCAACCGGGCATGGTCCTGACCATCGAACCGGGCATCTACTTCATTGAATCGCTGTTGGCGCCGTGGCGTGAAGGGCAGTTCAGCAAACACTTCAACTGGCAGAAAATTGAAGCCCTGAAACCGTTCGGCGGTATTCGTATTGAAGATAACGTGGTGGTCCACGAGAACAATATCGAAAACATGACACGGGATTTAAA
This sequence comes from Citrobacter sp. Cb041, assembly GCF_030336655.1. Taxonomy (NCBI): domain Bacteria; kingdom Pseudomonadati; phylum Pseudomonadota; class Gammaproteobacteria; order Enterobacterales; family Enterobacteriaceae; genus Citrobacter; species Citrobacter sp. Cb041. The sequence continues at coordinate 83,071 of NZ_JAOWDD010000026.1, forward strand.
ACTGGCGTAATGGACAGTTGGCTAATCCCTGCGGCGCCGGTAAGCGTCGTTGAAGAGATCAAAAAAAGCCGCTTCATTACGCTGCTCGCCCATACGGACGGCGTAGAAGCGGCGAAAGCGTTTGTTGAGTCAGTCAAAATGGAACACCCGGACGCCCGCCACCATTGTGTGGCGTGGGTGGCGGGCGCGCCCAATGACTCGCAGCAGCTGGGATTTTCAGACGATGGCGAACCGGCAGGTACGGCAGGCAAACCGATGCTCGCGCAGCTGATGGGGAGTGGCATCGGTGAGATTACCGCGGTGGTGGTGCGCTACTACGGCGGTATCCTTCTGGGTACGGGTGGGCTAGTGAAAGCCTACGGTGGCGGCGTGAATCAGGCGTTGCGTCAGTTAACGACGCAGCGCAAGACGCCATTAACCGAATATACTTTGCAGTGTGAGTACGGTCAGCTGGCAGGCATTGAAGCTTTGCTGGGGCAGTTTGACGGTAAAGTTGTTGCCAGTGATTACCAGGCTTTTGTTCGGCTCAGGGTGGCGCTTCCTTATGCCAAAGTGGATGAATTTTCGGCAAAACTGGCGGATTTTAGTCGTGGTTCATTGCAATTGTTAGCGATTGAAGAATAATCCCCACCTCATTTTAAAGAACTAAGGAAGCGGCAGAGATGCATTTTCGCGCCATCACCCGAATCGTTGGACTACTGGTCATCTTATTCTCGGGGACAATGATTATCCCCGGACTGGTAGCGCTCATCTACCGCGATGGGGCAGGGCGTGCGTTTACCCAAACTTTCTTCGTTGCTCTGGCGATCGGCTCCATGCTGTGGTGGCCAAACCGTAAAGAGAAGGGCGAGCTGAAATCGCGCGAAGGGTTTCTGATTGTCGTTTTGTTCTGGACCGTGCTGGGTAGCGTGGGTGCGCTACCGTTCATCTTTGCGGAAAGCCCTAACCTCACGATAACTGACGCTTTTTTTGAATCCTTCTCCGGATTAACCACCACGGGGGCGACAACGCTGGTGGGGCTGGATTCATTGCCACATGCTATCCTCTTTTATCGACAGATGCTGCAATGGTTCGGCGGGATGGGGATCATCGTGCTGGCGGTGGCTATTCTGCCTATTCTTGGCGTCGGTGGGATGCAGCTCTACCGGGCAGAAATGCCGGGCCCGCTGAAAGATAACAAAATGCGTCCGCGTATTGCCGAAACGGCGAAAACGCTGTGGCTTATCTATGTATTACTGACGGTGGCGTGTGCGCTGGCGCTATGGTTTGCCGGGATGCCCGCGTTTGACGCTATTGGGCACAGTTTTGCTACGATAGCCATCGGCGGCTTTTCCACACACGATGCCAGCGTGGGGTATTTCGACAGTCCCACGATTAACACCATTATTGCTATCTTCTTGCTGATCTCCGGTTGTAACTATGGTCTGCACTTCTCTTTACTCAGCGGTCGCAGCCTGAAGGTCTACTGGCGCGATCCAGAATTCCGCATGTTCATTGGGGTGCAGCTGACGCTGGTGGCTGTCTGTACGCTGGTGCTGTGGATACACAATACCTACGGTTCGGCACTCACGACCATCAACCAGGCTTTTTTTCAGGTGGTATCGATGGCGACGACCGCCGGATTTACTACGGACAGTATTGCCCGCTGGCCGCTGTTCCTGCCGGTGCTGTTGCTATGTTCTGCTTTTATTGGCGGCTGTGCCGGGTCGACGGGCGGTGGCTTGAAGGTGATTCGAATCCTGTTGCTGTTTAAGCAGGGTAACCGCGAATTGAAACGACTGGTCCACCCGAATGCGGTTTACAGTATCAAGCTGGGTAACCGTGCTTTGCCGGAGCGAATCCTTGAAGCTGTGTGGGGATTCTTCTCTGCCTATGCGCTGGTCTTTATTATCAGTATGCTGGCGATTATTGCGACCGGTGTTGATGACTTCTCCGCGTTTGCCTCTGTTGTGGCGACGCTGAATAACCTGGGGCCAGGGCTGGGGGTTGTTGCCGACAACTTTGCCAGTATGAACCCCGTGGCGAAGTGGATCCTGATTGCCAATATGCTGTTTGGTCGTCTGGAGGTCTTTACCCTGCTGGTACTCTTTACCCCTACTTTCTGGCGTGAATAATGGAGTAACACGTGAAAACACTGATTCTTTTTTCTTCCCGGGACGGACAAACGCGTGAAATCGCCGAGTATCTGGCTTCTGAACTCAAAGAGCTGGGCGTTTGGGCGGATGTCGTTAATTTGCATCGTACCGCGGAGCCTGACTGGCAAAATTATGACAGCGTGGTGATTGGCGCCTCGATTCGCTATGGTCATTACCATGCAGCTTTTCAGGAGTTTGTGAAAAAGCATGCCACGCGGCTGAACGCGATGCCGAGTGCCTTCTACTCCGTAAACCTGGTTGCCCGTAAACCGGAGAAACGCACGCCGCAAACTAACAGTTATGCGCGTAAGTTCCTGATGAGTTCGCCGTGGCGGCCTGATCGCAGTGCGGTTATTGCTGGCGCTTTGCTGTATCCACGCTATCGCTGGTATGACCGCGTTATGATCCAACTGATAATGAAGATGTCAGGCGGTGAAACAGATACCAATAAAGAAGTGGTGTATACCGATTGGGAACAGGTCGCGGATTTCGCGCGGGAAATCGCCCAATTAACCCACAAAACGTTGTCAAAATAAGCACAAAGAATAAAAAATACGCACTCGGAAGATTATTTTAAATTTCCCCTTGTCAGCCTGAAATAACTCCCTATAATGCGCCTCCACTGACACGGAACAA
>NZ_JAOWDD010000027.1:0-91943 GCF_030336655.1 Citrobacter sp. Cb041
AGGTGAACGTAGCAATATACCGGAGGCAACAGATTCATTACCTCCGTATGTGCCACTCATCCTCGTTAACTGACAAGCATGACTCCGGTAACGGGGCCTTTTTTATGGATCCAGAGGGAAGCATGAAACGAATCGTACTGACATGTGCAGCGCTGCTGTTGAGCGGCCAGGCGCTGGCGGATGACTGCGCCAACGCGAACACTCAGATTGAGATGAACACCTGTGCGGCAGAGCAGTTTAAGGCGGCCGACACCAAACTTAATGACACTTATCAGAATGCGCTTAAGCGCGCCGCCCCGACCCAGCGCGATTTACTGAAAAAAGCGCAAATCTCGTGGATAACCCTGCGCGATGCGGACTGCGCGTTAATCAGTTCCGGCACCGAAGGCGGTAGCGCCCAGGCGATGATTTCCAGCCAGTGTCTGACGGATAAAACCAACGAGCGTGAAGCGTTTCTCGCCTCTCTCTTACAGTGCGAAGAGGGCGATTTAAGCTGTCCGTTACCGCCTGCCAGTTAACGCACGCGGATCCCTTCAATAATCATCCGCTGCACGCTCTCCACCGTTTGGTTAAAAAAGGCTTCATCACGCAGCGTTGCGCCCGTTACCGCCTCTACCTGTGGGGCAAAGTCGGCGTAGTGCTGGGTTGAAGCCCAAATCATAAAAATCAGATGATGCGGATCGACCGGAGCCAGTTTCCCACTTTTGATCCAACCGGCAATCAGCGCCGATTTCTCATCAATTAGCGTTTTGAGATCGCCCGTTAATTCAGCCATCAATAAAGGCGCACCTGCCAGCATCTCCATACAAAACAGTCGTGAAGCCTGAGGGTAATCGCGCGACACTTCCAGCTTAAGGCGAATGTATTCTTTAATGGCCACCAGCGGCGCAAAGTCTTCGCGAAAAGCCTTCAACGGAGCCAGCCAGACGTCGAGGATTTGCCGCAAAACGGCAATATAGAGCACCTCTTTTGACGGGAAGTAATAAAGCAGATTCGTTTTTGACACACCCGCCTGCTCAGCGACCTGTTCGAGACGCGTGCCGTGGATCCCATATTGGGAGAAGATATTTAATGCCGCGGTTAATATGGCCTGGCGTTTTGCACTGACGGCCTGCGAGCGCTTACCTGTTTTTTTCTCTGCGCGTTGGACCATGCGCCCTCTCCTTCTTGTGAGGGCGTCAGCATACCAAATCACGCGGTGAATGGTTAAATTAAAGCGACTCCGGCGGCGCCTCTTGCACTCCCCCTTTTTTCTTTTTGAACTTCAGTTCGCTGACCAGCACGCCAACAATAATGAATGCTGCGCCGAGCAAAGCCAGTAGCGGTAAGCGTTCCCCCGCAAGGCGACCAAAGATCCCCGCCCACACCGGCTCACCGGTATAAATGACCGTCGCGCGCGTCGGCGAAACGCTGCGCTGTGCCCAGTTCATGGTGACCTGAATAATCGCACTGAAAATCCCTAACCCCAGCGCCACCACCAGCAATCCCGTAGACATCGGCGGCACGGACTCTCCTGCTGGGGCCATGGCAATAAATGCCACTATCGAAGCGGTTGCCAGTTGTACCACCGTTACCCGCCGCACATCCACTTTTCCCGCCCACGCGCTAATCAGGATAATTTCTGCCGCAATCGCCACCGCGCCGGCGAGTGTGATCCACTCTCCTTCGCCTAAAGCCAGCAAATTGCCTCCCGGTCCGGCGAGAAAAATCAACCCGATAAAGGCCAGCACAATGCCGACACACGGCATCAGGCCTGGCATACGCCCCAGACATAGCCATTGTAAAAGCGGGACCAACGGCACATACATCGCGGTAATAAACGCCGATTTACTGCTGGGAATAAACTGTAGCCCCCAGGTTTGCAGACTATAGCCCAACGCAATTGCGATACCGATCGCAACGCCTGCTTTGACTTCCAGCCAAGTCAGTTTATGCAATGTGCGTAGTGACAAAAGCGCGACCGCCAGCGCAGCGGTGGCAAAACGCACGCCGACAAAGAAAAAAGGTCCACTCAGGGTAACGGCATATTGCACGGCCAAAAACGTGCCACCCCAGAACATAGTGATCACAATGAGGATCGCTTCCTGAGGTTTAACAGAGAAGGAATAACGAGAAAGTAATGACATGAGACACCCGATTAACTGAATGTCGTTAGTCTGCGTTGCGTTTTGTTACAGTTCAACCTTGCAGACAAAAAAACCGCCGGAAGAAACCGGCGGCGGTGGGTGGCTACGTAACGTCTGACTCTGATCCTCAGCCGTCACGGCATATCTGACAGCTAGCCCGGCAATTACGATTTGTTGTTGCCGTGGCTATTTTTGCCCCCTTTTTTGCCTGCCTCTGAAGCGCGTTGCGGGTCATTCTTAAAGTTGCCCCCGCTGTGCTGGCCACCTTTTCGACCTGCTTCTGATGCTCTTTCGCGATCTTCCGCAAAGTTGCCGGAACCGCCTCGATGGTTTGCCATTACTGACCTCCGTCATTGATTAGACATCATATTGCATAGGTACTGAGGAGTGATACCTCACGCAGCGTTACGGGCGATACCCTGAAAATAACTGCGTGGGATTAAGCATAGTGAAGCGTGGCCTGAGCAGCCGCTAACTGTAATATCCTGCAACAGGATTGGCGGTGATAGAGAAATAATCACAGCGAGAAATCAATAAGTCTTTCTTATGACTACCAAATTCCACCCGGTTAAATATGTATCATTTTGCAACAAGAGAAGTTATTATAAAAATTGTTATAAATCAAAGAAGTGATTGTGAAATTTGCACTCCTGACAGTACGTCATATCTTTAAAGGTAGGTAGCGAGTCGCTACGGACACGGTTAACTCGAGGAGTAGTGTAAAATGGCAAAAGTTCTGGTGCTTTATTATTCCATGTACGGACACATTGAAACTATGGCCCATGCAGTCGCAGAAGGCGCAAATAAGGTTGATGGCGCGGAAGTGATTATTAAACGCGTACCAGAGACCATGCAGCCGGAGATTTTCCTCAAAGCTGGCGGCAAAACACAAAACGCACCAGTCGCAACCCCGCAAGAACTGGCAGATTACGATGCCATAATTTTTGGTACCCCCACACGCTTTGGCAATATGTCCGGTCAGATGCGCACCTTCCTCGACCAGACTGGCGGGCTGTGGGCTTCAGGCGGCCTGTACGGCAAACTCGCCAGCGTATTCAGCTCGACAGGAACCGGCGGCGGTCAGGAACAAACCATTACATCAACCTGGACTACGCTTGCTCACCATGGGATGGTGATTGTGCCTATCGGTTACGCGGCGCAAGAGCTGTTTGATGTTTCTCAAGTTCGCGGCGGTACCCCTTACGGCGCAACCACCATCGCCGGAGGCGACGGCTCACGCCAGCCAAGTCAGGAAGAATTATCTATCGCCCGCTATCAGGGTGAATATGTCGCAGGTCTGGCAGTAAAACTCAACGGCTAATCTTCAACAGGAGGATTCGAATGCCAACTCAAGAAGCGAAAGCCCATCGCGTCGGCGAATGGGCAAGTCTGCGCAATACATCGCCGGAAATAGCCGAAGCCATTTTTGAAGTCGCGCATTATGACGAGAAACTGGCGGAAAAAATTTGGGAAGAAGGTAGCGACGAGGTGCTCATCAAAGCCTTTAAGAAAACAGACAAAGATTCGCTCTTTTGGGGTGAACAGACTATCGAACGCAAAAACGTCTAGCGCTCAGACTCCCCCGCGAACACGGGGGAGTTTTTCTTTTACTTAGCCGCCTCATTCAACACGCTGTCGAACTTATCTATCGGGCAAAAGCCATCCGCATCTATCGGACACCCTTTCAGCTCCAGCGTTACGCGCTGCGCCGGGGATTTCAGGGTCAGAACGTCTGCATTACGCAACTGCTGCGAGCTCTGATACACGTACTCGATTTTCATCAGATCACGATTTGCGTTGCTGTCATGCCAGCGCTGGAAGACAATCTTCCCGCCAATCGGCGTACGCTCGTTCTGATCGTGAAGCTGGTACGGTTTGAAATCCAGCGCGGTGAGCAGCGATGCGATGTTTGAGTCATGCCCCACCAGCACGGTTATTTTTGGCGCTTTTACGCGTTCAGTAACCAGCGCATTATCAATATACTTCACCAGCGGTTTGGCGACATTCTGCGCCACTTCCGGGGAGGTGAACAGGCTGTCCTGATAGCCATTTTTCAGCTTCGACAGAACCTTCCACTGTTGATCGGATTTAATCTCGCCCCAGGCGACCTTATCCATCGGGAAGCCTTCGTAATATTGCAGCGTGAAGGCATCAACCAGCGAATTCCCGACCTTCAGCGGCCCCGAAACCCCAGGCTCCTGCTGGTATTTCGCGCTAAACGTATCTTTGGCATCGGTCAGGGAACACTGCTGTTTTTCTTTGCAGGATGGAGAGTCTTTGTAGTCGGTCATTTGCTCAAGCAACTGATAGCTGTCGTTGAGCTGCATTTGGCTACGCTCTTTCTCCATTGCCTGAACCGCCTGCTGGCTGAAGGCGGCGGAATCATCGGTGATCACCGGGTTAAAGGTGGGATCCATGGTGCCCATTTTTTCCTGATGATGGACCGGGACGTCGCAACCCGGGAAAGCACCGGTGACAAAGAACTGCGCCGTCGCGACCGTACGCTGCAGGCTGTTAGCATAGGTATAGACCGTACCCGGCACCGGGCATTCGCCCGATTTCACCATCCCCTGCTCTGCCAGCCACTCTCGCATATAGTGGCCCATATAGATTTCCAGCACGCCGCCTTTGGTGGTGAGTTGCCCGCCGGGGACATCCCATTCTGGCCATTGTTTGGGGGTGGACTGCTCAAGAACACTGCCATTATTGGCTAAAGGTGCGCGTAAGTTATGCCGACTCATCATCAATACTTGCTGAAGCTGATAGCCTTCCGGCGCGGTCTGCGCCTGCGCGGCGGTTGACATTAATACAGCCCCTGCCACGGCTGCGGCGATTAACGATTTATTCATCCCTACGACCTCTTGTTGTTATCAATCACAACAGAGTGTGACAGAAATATGACATATTTCCCGGAACGCTTTCGCAAAACGCACCATCTACGGTGTCGTTTTAATACCGAACTCGGTTTCTAATTTGCGAATGCCAAGCGGGGTGAAGGTGACGCGGCGACCACTCAGCTCCGTTTTTATCCATCGTTTTTCAATCAGCCAGCGTAGCAGCGATGCGCCAAGCACGCCGCCGGGATGGTAACGTCGTTCACTCCAGTCCAGACAACCGCAGGTTAATTTCCGCCGCGATGCGCTCGCAGCCAGGACAATCCCCATTTGTGCCAGTTTTTCCTGCCCAAGAGAGGTCAGCGTTTCACCATCCGGCGTTAACCACTGACGGGAAACCAGCGTATCGAACAGCCTCACCGCCACCTCGCCAGCGAGATGATCGTAGCAGGTTCGGGCATGTCGTAAGCCTGGCGGCGTCGTGATTTTTCGTGGCGTAGATGTAGCCCACGCCACGCCCATCAGGCGCTCCAGCAGTTCAGCGATATCAGAGCCTGCAAGGCGAAAATAACGATGCCTGCCCTGCGCGAGCGCCACAACAAAACGTTGTTCGCACAGACGCGCCAGATGCGCACTGGCGGTCGACGCTGACACATCCGCCACTGCGCTGAGCTCGGTCGCGGTCCAGGCGCGGCCATCCATCAGGGCGCACAACATTCGCGAGCGCGATTTATCGGCCATCGCCGCCGCGGTGAGCGCCATTCGCGACCCCAGAGCGCCCTCTTCCTCACTTAACATCACTGATGCCATAGCGACCTCTTTGACCCTGAATGTCTGAATTAACGATGCCATGAATGCGTTCTAAAGTCACCGCACAGGTCACACCGCACGCAGCATCATCTCGATACCCAACCCGACCAAACAAAACAGAAAACAGCGTTTAAACACGAGTGGAGAAATAACCCGTCGTACACGGGTTCCTAACCACTGACCAATCAGCGCAGGAACAATGGCCAAAGCCGATAAGCTCAACGACTGTACGGGCAGCGCGTTGTGCCACCACAGACCAAGCGCCAAAGCCAATGTCGAAAACGTAAAAGAGATCCCGAGCGCCTGAACCAGTTCATCTTTCTCAAAACCCAATGACTGGATCCAGGGCACGGCGGGCATCACAAATACACCGGTTCCGCCAGCCAATAAGCCAGTAACAAATCCTATGATGAGGGAGTACGGTTTTTCATTCTGCGGAGCCACTGCGATTTTCTTTCCGGCCAGCGTCCAGATAGCGTAAGCCACCAGCGCCACGCCGAGCGCAAACTGGGTACGGGTGGTATCGCCGCCGGTAATCCAGGCACTGGCAAGCAGTGTCGCCACCACCACCGTCAATAACATTGGCCACAGTCGTTTGACTAATTGACGCGTATTTCCGCCACCGCCAAACTGAAACAGATTGCTAATCAGCGAAGGCAACAGCAGCATGGCCGCCGCCGCAACCGGCGAAATAAGCGATCCGAGGATCCCCATAGCCACGGTGGGCAATCCCATACCAGTGACGCCTTTTACCATCCCGGCGAGGACAAACGTGGCGGCAATCATCATCACCAGAGCGGGCCCAAACGCTAACGAACTCGTCATGTTGCACTTTCCTGAAAAAGAGAAGATGACCCATTCTGGACGTTAATCGCGGTGCTCGCTTCGCCAGGCAACGAAATATGTCTTCCCTCTTACGGGTAATAATATAAAAAATGCCGGGTTTCCCCGGCACATTATCAGAACGTTTTTGCCCACCACAGCCGCAGCTTCATGCCCCAGTAGCTGGTCCAGCCGCTGGTTGTTGACACCACCCGACCTTGTGACACTACCACCAGCGTGGGCGTGACGCTAATCGCCCAACTGCGGGAGATTGCCCCGTTCGCATCATTGATGACCGGAAAGTCCACGCCTTTACGCGACAGCCAACGAGACACCTCAGCTTCACTGCCGGAGCGTAACGCAATGGTCATCACGTTTTCCCCTTCCGAACGCAGCCTGGCGACTTCCGGCGTCGTGAAGCGGCAAACGCCGCACCAGCTCGCCCAGAAATAAAGCAGCACCGGCTCGTCTTTGCTGAGCGCCGCCAGCGTGACGGTTTCACCATCCAGCGTTTGCAAAGGCGTGCTGTCAAAAGAGCCAGGGAGCTGCGGCGCGCGCCAGACATCCATCAGCAGCATCGCCCCTGCCAACAGCGCCAGTAAGATCAGCCCTTCGCGCAGCCAGCGGCGCAGTTTACTGAGCATTGGCCGCCGCCAGCTTTTCTTTGACCACTTCCTCAAGAGTTTCCCACGGCACCGCACCGGGAATAAGCTCATCACCAATAATCGTTGCGGGGGTGCCCTGCACGCCCACCAGTCGCGCCAGTTGCAGGTTAGTGCTTAGCGTTTCAGCGCTTTGGGCATCCAGCGTCACCGGACTGGCTCCCGATTTTTCCTGCGCCTGTTTGATACTGACATCGGTATGGTAACCCTTTTTCTGCATCAGTTTTTCATGTAGCGCCAGAAACTGCTGCGGATGCTCAAGCCAGGTAGTCAGCACGGTCCGCGCCGCCAGTTCCGAACTTTCCCCTTTAAACGGCAGCGGTTTAATCACTACCGCCACGTCAGGATATTTCTGCACAATTTTTTCCAGCATGGGATCCAGTTGCTTGCAGTACGGGCAGTTGTAATCGGTGAAGTTTATCAGGGTCAGTTTCGCCTGCTTAGCGCCAATCCGTGGGCTGTTGGGATCGTTAAACAGGGCCTCCTGGATTAATGCTTCAATTTGCTTTTCCTGTTCCGGTGTAAACGGTGCAGGTTCTTTAGCTACGCTGACGGCAGAAAATAGGGTTAACAGCAGAACAATCATTATTTTCATGGGGTTACTCCTTTGGCGTCGGTCAACGTTTGCAATACCGCATCGCGGGTCAACAACGTTGGTAACGCCTGGCCTTCCGGCAGACCGGGGCCATAAATTTGGTTATACGGCACAGCAACCTGGCCGCGTTTTTTCAGAAATTCGGTGATGGCTTCAGAAGGGAGCGTCCAGTCGCCGCGCAGCGCCACTACATCCGGCTGTTGCAAAGCGGCCTGTACGTCATCTTTATGCAACACGTTGTATTTGTTGACCTTACAAGTGATGCACCAGTCGGCAGTGACGTCAATGAACACACGCTTATGTTGCGCCAACGCATCCTCAATCGCCTGCTCGCTAAGCGGTTGCCAGTTCACGCTTTCTTTAGCGCTAGCGTGTCCGGCCAGCCCTAAATGTGGGAGCAGCAACGTCGCAAGCCAGATAGCCGACCCCAGCATCATGACACCGAGAAGACGCCGCAAACTATTCATCCAGCGTCCCGGACGCGGCAAACGCAGCGCCAGACCGGGACGCAGAGCCACCAGCAGCCACGGCAAGCTCATCCCCAGGCCGAGTGCGATAAACAGTCCCCACAACGTTGGCAGCGAAGCGGTCAATGCCACCGCTACCGCTGTTCCCAGAAACGGGGCGCTGCACGGCGTGGCGAGCAGGGTCGCAAATGCGCCTTGCCAGAAATGTCCCGACAAGCCGTTGCCACCGTGAGTCGCCAGCGTGGTGGTCATCGCCGAAGGCAGGCGGAATTCAAACCACCCGAACAGGCTGGCGCTGAACGTCAGCATCACCACGACCATGACGCCAATGAACCACGGGTTCTGAAACTGGATCCCCCAGCCCAGCGCCTGATTGGTTAAACGTAGCACTGTCATCAATAGCGCCAGGGCCATAAAGGAGACCAGGATCCCGGCTACCGATGCGAGGAATTGACGGCGGATCTGGCGACGGCTTTTTTCCTCAACCAGCAAAATAGAACCCAGTTTCATGCCGAGAACCGGTAACACACAGGGCATCAGGTTGAGGATTAAACCGCCCAGCAGCGCCATTAGCACCACCTGCCACAATGGGAGTGAGGCGTTCTCAATAACCGGGGCTTCGCCAATCGCAAGACGACTTTCCTGGGCAACACCGTTATCTGCCAGCACCAGCGTGACCGACTTACCGCGTAAATCCGGCGCGCCTTCCCCCCAACCGTCATGAACGGGTACCGTGGCGCGTAACGTCTCACCTGCGACGTGAATTTGCGGCATGCCAAAATCAGCATCATCAACGGCGTCCAGATACAGCCCAGGCGCAGTCCAGCCTCCCGCGCGGTAAGCCTCGACGACCAGCTCGCCGGCCCGTGCGCCAGCGCGCAAAGTATCGGTCAGGCCGCTGGCTAGCGGGATCTGCCCCATTGCCTGCGCATAGTCATGCGCAAAAGTCGGGTCCTGGGTCGTGGAGGTCACGGAAAAAGGAAAATCCGTCAACAGGCAAACGTTGCTACAGGTGGATAGCGTCAAAACACCGCTAAGCGTGGCGGGCGATCTGCCGCGCACAACCATCGGGAACGTCACATTATCGTGATAGCCCTGGGTCGTGATATTAGCGACCTCAAAGCGTGCGGGGGTTGGCCAGAACCAGTCGACCGCAGGCATTTCCCCTTGCCAAGCGATAGATGGCGCGACGCCTCCCTCGCCCGGCGAACGCCAGTAGGTTTTCCAGCCGTCCTGCAGTTTAACATCCAGCAACAGACGAGTTTCGCCGCCTGAGGACGTATCAGCGCGTAACCGCACGCTGGCGTGATCGTTATCGGGTGAACGCAGCCAGCCGGGTTCAGCCGCCCAGGATACGGGCAGCCATAGCAATAACAGACAGAGCAGCGCCTGCCTGAAAACAGTCATCATATATTTTCTCCGTGAATAATTATCTAACAGTCAGCAACGGCTGTTCTGTCATTCACGGAAGACGCAAAATCGCAGATGTACCCTTAGCGTGGGCGGCGAGATGGCTCGCGGTGGGAAAAAAGGCAGACGAAACGCCCGCACTGGCGCCAGCAGCGACAGCAGCAGACACAGCACCAGAATAGCGCCTTCGAACAGTACCGGGGGCGCCGCCAGTAATGATTTCGCGCTCAGTTCACAAGGGGTAACGGACGAGGCCTCATCGGTCTGCGCTTGTGCGCTTACGACCACGCTTGTGGCAACGGTGTCCATCTGCAACGCGTGCAGGCCCGCCATGCGTTGTGCGGTACAAACCATCACCACAACACATGCCAGACAGAGGAACCACCATCCCATCCGTTGACGTTTCGCCATTATACCCTCACTGATTGATGCGAGTTATCTTAACCACTCACCAGGTTTTGGCAACCTTTGCGCTGTAAAGTTATGTCCTGTCATCAGCAGGATATACCGCGATTTCAATCAGATTGAGATCGGGATCTCTGACATAAACCGAGCGAATCGGTCCCATCGCACCGGTTCGTGCAACCGGTCCCTCAACAATATCGACCCCGTGCGTTTGAAACGTGGCAATCACCTCTTCCAGCGCACGCGTGGTGATAAAACACAAATCCAGCGCCCCCGGCGTTGGCGCGTGAGCTTTGGGTTCAAACTCTTTTCCCCGAATGTGGAGGTTAATTTTCTGATTGCCAAAGACGAAGGCTTTCCGCCCTTGCGCGAAGGTTTCCAGCCTCATCCCTAAAAGTTCGACATAAAAACGAACGCATGCCTCTTCATTATTGGAGGTCAATACCAGATGATCCAGGTGGTCAATCATAGCGATATCCATTTTGGTTGCTCATCACTGACACTTACCCTATTCATTCAAACGCTACAAGAAAAAGAAAATCTTACGGCTGCGTTGACAGAACATAGCGCAACGCGTTACGGCTCACGTTTTATAAATCAAATGATAATTAATTATATTTCCGTTTTTATTTATTACAATATAACATTGCCAAAGTAATTACGAAAATATCACGGAAGTGATCATTCACTATTTACGAAGAGTACCAAAGGATATTCCCATAACAGTACATAAATACTGTCCGCTACGTATTGATGCGTAAATGAAAGTAAGGGTCAGCGCATTTTTAGGTGATTATCGTATTATAGCCCGACGCAATGAAGAGCGTATTCATTCGCAGAAAATTTGTTTATTGAATGTTATTTAGAGTATATGGAAATGAAAAAATATTTATTACCCCTGATTGGGTTACTTTTTACCGTTAGCGCTCAGGCAGCACCATTTACCGACGGCAAAGAGTTTATCTCACTGGAAAAACCCGTCGCTTCAGCCCCGGCAGCGCTGAAGTTTTTCTCGTTCTATTGTCCTTCCTGCTATCAGTACGATGAAGTTTTTGAAATCACTGATAACGTGAAAAAAGTTTTGCCTGCTGACGTCAAACTCACCGAATACCACGTCGACTTTTTAGGCCCTCTGGGGCAAGACATGACGCACGCCTGGTCCGTCGCCATGCTGTTGACCGTGCAAGATAAAGTTAAACCGTTGCTTTTTGATGCCGTGCAGAAAAAACAAACCATTAAATCGGCGGACGATATTCGTAACGTATTTATCAGCGCGCGCGTCAGTGCCAGTGATTATGATGCCGCATGGAATAGTTTTGCCGTAAAATCACTAACCGCCAAACAGCAAGAAATGGCTAAAGCCGTAGATTTAACCGGGGTGCCCGCCATTTTTATCAACGGTAAATATATGATCAATCCGAAAGGACTGAAATCTGATGACCTTAACGCATTCGTACAAAACTATGCTGATACGGTCCGCTTCCTGATCACTAAATCCTGATGTTTAGCTAATCTCACTATTCGCACCACACAACAGACGCCATAACGTTAAAAAGCGCTGTTGGTGGTGCAATGCCCGCATCGTTTATAGCAATATCCTCCCTTCCCGGTTGGCATTCTCCGTTATCAGGATTACCCTAAACTTAGCGGTGATACCTGTTGTCAGGGTTCACCTTCTGCAAGTGTTGATTTACACGAGAGAACGCTATGGAATTAAAGGATTATTACGCCATTATGGGCGTGAAACCGACAGACGATCTCAAGACAATCAAGACCGCCTATCGTCGACTCGCCCGTAAATATCATCCTGATGTCAGCAAAGAGACTGACGCGGAGGCCCGGTTTAAAGAGGTTGCTGAAGCCTGGGAAGTCCTGAGTGATGAACAGCGACGCGCCGAGTACGACCAGTTGTGGCAGCACCGCAACGACCCACAGTTCAACCGTCAATTCCAACAAGGAGAGAATCAACGCTATAACGCCGAAGATTTCGACGATATCTTCTCCTCCATTTTTGGTCAGCATGCGCAACAGTCTCGCCAGCGTCATGCCAGCCGCGGGCACGATATTGAAATTGAAGTCGCCGTATTCCTCGAAGAAACGCTTACTGAGCATAGCCGCACGATCAGTTACACCCTTCCGGTTTACAATGCGTTCGGCATGGTCGAACGTGAAATTCCTAAAACGTTGAATGTGAAAATTCCGGCTGGCGTCGGTAACGGTCAGCGTATTCGTCTGAAAGGCCAGGGTACCCCCGGTGAAAATGGCGGGCCAAACGGTGATTTGTGGCTGGTGATTCATATCGCGCCACATCCGCTGTTCGATATCGTTAATCAGGATCTGGAAGTGGTCGTTCCCCTGGCGCCGTGGGAAGCCGCGCTGGGCGCGAAAGTAACCGTTCCGACGTTAAAAGAGAGCATCCTGCTGACCATTCCTGCGGGCAGCCAGGCCGGGCAGCGGTTACGCATTAAGGGCAAAGGTCTGGTAAGTAAAAAACATACCGGCGATTTGTATGCGGTGATCAAAATCGTCATGCCGCCGAAACCTGACGACGCCAGCGCCGCCCTGTGGAAGCAGCTGGCGGATGCACAAAAGACCTTTGATCCGCGCAAAGAGTGGGGGAAAGCATAATGGCTAACGTCACCGTCACCTTTACCATTACCGAGTTTTGTCTGTACACCGGTGTGTCAGAAGAAGAGCTACATGAGATTGTCGGCTTAGGGGTGATAGAACCTCATGAAGACGAGACTTTTGACGATCATGCGCTGACCGTCATGCGTCGCGCGATACGCCTGCGTCAGGAGCTGGAACTTGACTGGCCGGGAATTGCCGTTGCGCTGACGTTGCTGGAAGAGAACGCTCAACTGCGGCAGGAAAACCGCCTGCTGCGCCAGCGATTGTCTCGCTTTATCAGCCATCCTTAGTGTGTCAAGGCCAGCATGGTGCTGGCCCTTCTATTATCCGCAACCCGCTCTTAATGACATTGCGCTGCAGATGGCATACAGTCAGCGATAAGAATTATCTCAAACAATAAGACGTTGAGCCATGCAGCTTAAACCCCTCACAAAAGGTCGTTTTCACAATATCTGGCAGCAGGATGATGCCTTAATTGAGAAGATATTCCAGGAGTTGCTCTCAGAAACACAGATTATCCAGGAAGATGACTATCTTTACCGCCAGGGACAGGTAGTCGATCGACTGATCATGGTGCAGTCAGGAAGAATTTCTCTGCGTTATAGCGCGGAGAATGGTCGCCGTTTCCAACTGGGTGCAATGGAATGTGATGAGCAACTGTTTGGCGAAATGGAGTTTTTTACCGGGTATCGTTGCCAGCTTGATATCGTAGCCGAAGAACCGCTGACCGTGGCGGTATGCAACTGTGACCGTCTGGAGGAAGCGCTGAACCAGCACCCCAGACTGGCGATATTTTTCGCCAGCGCAATGGCCGTTGATTATCAGGATATGCTGGAAATCTTCCTGCACCGGATGCTCTACCCTATCGTACATAACGTAGCGTATGACCTGTATCGCCAGCATCAGGACAAGCAGCCAATGGATGGTTTTCATAAAAAATACCAGGAAGCTGAGCGATTCGGCACCACCGACCGGGTCTATCGGCGGGCGGTGAAAGCGCTGACGGATGCCGGGCTGGTAACGCGCACGAAGCAAGGACTGGAGATTAAGGATCTGGATGGGCTGCGTAAATTTCTCGGCAATGACATCATTGACTGACACACCAACCCTGGCAAACGGAGCATTGGTGTGTCATTTCAGCGCAATCAGAACTTATAGGTGAGGTTGAAATAGTGACCCAGCCCGGTGGTACGCCCTGCTCCACCGTGGTTTTCCATCAATGCCATGTTGCGGAAATATTTTAAGCCATAACCTACCGCATAATGCTCTGAATGCCAGTAGATGCCGTTATACCATTCAATCGCGTTATTGCTATATAACGGCTGGTTAGCAATCTTGTTCGCGGCGAACTGGTAGTCAAAGTAACCCTGATAGTTCAAATAACTGCCGTTGGCGAACGTATAGAACGGCGTCGACCAGTTGGTCGAGAACATGTAACCATCCCACTTGCCTTCGTTATCTGCACCATAATTTTCACGTACATAGTGCGCATAAATGTTCATTCCCACCAGACCAAACCACGGCACTTTAACATCCGTGCCGAGACCAATGTAATGCTCAAATAATTCCCGGTCACCAATGTTATTTACCGTTGCGATATAGAATTCGTTAAATGGCCCAACGGATAAATCTTTATTAAAAATGGCGTCCAGGGAAAAACGTGGAGATATCTTGGCAAAGAAGTTATCCCCCCCGTGACGATCGTCCTGCTCGCGATCCAAAATATCAAAGAAATCCACATAACCATACAGATCGATAATCCCGGATCGTGCGCCAAACTCCAGCTCAAGATAGGTGTCATTACGAATACCATAAGGCACTTTCGCATCCACACTTTGCATTAAGTTCATCTGCATCCAGTTAAAATCATTTTTGCGGATGTTGCCATCGGCATAATCAGCCGCAAGCGCTTGCGTACAGCACATCGCAATTACCGCACCCAGAACTGTTTTTTTCATCATTGATTTATTTTTCTTCAGCATTTTCAATTCCTTTGAGCAAGGTTGAGTGTCGCCCCACCAGATAAATGGCGTGACGGCGGGCTATCTAATTAAAGAGGTAAGCGTTATTACTGTGTTTAATTACGTTTGAGTTTTAATGTACCCATCAACATAATAAAGATAATTAAATACAACACCGGTATTGCGTACATAATTTTCTGCAATCCCATAGTTTTTTCCATTAGCGCACTGATCGCCGGACTAAACATGGCGCCAGCACTACCGCTAATTAAAATATAAGAAACGTTCTGGCTACTCGCGCGCTTCACGAAAGAAACCCCGTAGGCAATAAAGGAGTTATACAGCGCTGCGCAGACAAACCCGTAACTATAGGCCAGATAATCAAGCCCGGAGATATTTTCCTTCGTGACAATGATGGTGGTAATAACGCAAGCTAACAAAATAATGCTAAGCAAGAAATAATGTATCTTTACGCGGGAAACAATAACGGTTGAGACTAACGCGCCGACCAGCGCAGCACCCCAGTATTGCGTAATAATATTACCTGCTTCTTCGAAGGGAATACCAAATTTGTTCTTCACAAATAATGGTGCCCAGGTCAGGAAGGTATACAGCGCCAACATACCTAAGAACAGGCCAATGCCTCCGCTGATAATCCCTGGATTCCACTCGGATTTCACCGGGTCTGCGCTATCCGCTGCAGGAGCCGTTTCACAGGCGGTAAAGCGGGTGAGAGCCACAACGCCCAGCGTGAGTAAGGCCACTATGCCTACGCTCAGATAGCTGTAACTCCACGACATATTGTGCGTCAGGGCGAAGGTGGTAATCAGCGGGAAAACTACGCCCGCGACGTTAAAGGTGGCGTCCTGCACCACCAGCATCGTACTTTGAATGCGATCCTGCCAAACCGAAACCACGATCGTTCCGGCCACGCACAGACCAATCCCGCCGCAGAAACCCACCAGGGTCATGGCGACCATCACCGCCCATAAGCCAGGGCTTAAGTGCATTGCCAGAGCGCAGAGGAACACTATCGAATAGATAATGAGCGTCATACGCTTAACGCCGATTTTCTCAATCAGGAAAAAGGCGGCAATGGTCCCAGCTAACGCCCCACCGTTAAGCAACGAAAATATCGAGGCGACGGTATTCACATCGGCACTGTAGCGTACTGCAATCGGTTCAATCAGCATGCCAAACTGACTGGCAAATCCTGCCATAATAAAATTTGCCAGAAAACTAATCAGCGTAAGTGCTATTTTATTCTTCATATAATGCCATCTCTGATTGGTTCATTTAAATGCTGATGCTAAGCCGTAACAGCTGTATTTAGCGCCAGCTCTATCATATTTTTAAAGGTTAACTGCCGTTCTTCCGCCGTTGTTTCTTCTCCTGTCAGGCAATGATCGGATACGGTTAATATAGCCAACGCTTCAATATTAAACTGATGCGCTAAAGCGTATAACCCTGCCACTTCCATATCCACACCCAGCACACCAAACTTTTCCAGTGCAGGTATTAAATTTTCGTCAGGATCGTAATAAAGATCGCCACTGAAGACATTGCCGACTTTAACGTCAATACCGGCCTTCTGCGCCAATGCCCACGCCTGCTGCAATAATGGAAAATGGGCAGATGTCGCCATCGTGTAGCCCGCGCTACGTTTTAAATTTGTGACGGAATCCGTTCCGGCGGCGATGGCAAGAATAATATCTCGCATTTTGACATGATGTTGTGTTGCCCCCAGACTGCCGACACGAATAATTCTCTGTACACCGAAATCATGTACCAGTTCATGAGCATAAAGCGTCATTGACGGTATACCCATGCCATGTCCCATCACCGAAACAGGTTGCCCAAAATAAAGACCGGTATAGCCCAGCATATTGCGTACATTGGTGACTTCGCGGTAATCCATTAGATAATTTTCGGCAATAAACTTAGCGCGAAGCGGATCGCCCGGCATAATAACGGTTGGCGCAAAATCACCCGCTTTAGCATTAATATGTGCAGTCATAACAATTCCTGAATTATGGGTATTGAAGATATGCAGGGATTGTAACCAGCGGTTTGCAGAGGATTGAGGACAAAAGTCCTGCTCAGAGGATCGGCCTCTCATTTCTGAGAGTTAGTGTTGCGGGCAGAGGGTACAGAAGAAAAATGAGCCTCCTCCACAGCAAAGAAAAGCGAGGGCCAGCGCAATAAAGGAACAGATTTGCACCCAAATCGTTGGTTACCACCGCGTTGACACGAGTATCCATTGCAGCGTCAATATTGTTTTTAAAGTGGTCTTATTGTTATTATCATTTTCCGTTCTAAATTTGAGTTATGCTGCCATGATCCCATTTAGGTTTAGTGAGATGACTCCCGCCGATATTCCTGCTGTTCAGTCGTTTCTTGTTGAGCATCTTAATTTATACTTCAATACCGGTAGAGCAATGCCTTCTGCCGAAGAAGATCTCTTTGATCTCGCACAACAGTATATCTTGCAGGAAAGGAATTCATTGCTTTGCGCGTGGAGTGAAAACCAGGAATTAATCGCTACACTGGCGGTATGTCAATATGATGATCGTATTACTGAACTACGTGGTCGCTATACCTTGTCTGAAACGGCGGAAATTTGTCGTTGCTACGTGGATGAGCGCTACCGCAGACAGGGGATCGGAAGTCAGTTGTTTGCTTTAGCTGAGGTATTCTGTCAGCGACATCAATATAAGACTTTGTATCTCCACACACATCATTTTTTACCCGGAGGGTATTATTTCTGGTTGCGTAACAATTTTAACGTGATTATGGATATGCAGGATGAATGGCAATTGGTACATATGGAGAGTACACAAAAAAGTGTCAAGCGCTGATATGCGGAACTTTTGATGGTGATCAATATGTTTCATACACAGAAATTTCAGCATGCGTGTAATTTGATCAATATCAACCAATTCTCATTTAGCTTCCTGTTGCTATTTTCATTTACAACATCGCAGTAACCAACAAAATCATAACCCACTGTATTAAATGGGTATTTTTCCCCACACCACTGCCTTTCATCTCTTGCCCTCTATGGTTGACCTTGTTAACAATTGCCGCTAGAGTCGCTTTCGACAGCATTTCATTACATTTTTGTATATGAATAGGAATATGGTGAGAATTATTCAATTCAATTCCATAACTGCCCCCGCAACTGTAGGCGGATGCAGAATATCCCTGTGTGGCTCATAAACCACAGGTCACTGTAAAGTTCATCTTTATGGGAAGGCCGATATTCTGATTACCGTGAGTCAGGAGACCTGCTGTCAAAGGTATATGCCATTGAGTGGACGGGATGGTCCATGGGATGAATTATTTGACGCAAGCGGTAGTGTATTTACGAATAAGATTTTGGCTGAGTAAAGCTTATTTGCATTTTTTGCATATCTTCATTCTTAAATTTCACGATTCAATGTCATCTATCTTCATGTCTCCTCCCGATATATGGAATGAAATAAGCCATGACCAGACCTTAAGATTCTGGCATCAACGGGACGATGATAATGCACGCTAATTCTACCTTTTACTTCTCTAAAAAAACGCTTTTGGCTATTTTTGGCACGACTGCTCTCCTGCTTACTTCCGGTTTTTCCGAGGCAGCAAAAACCGAATATCCTCTGACGATTAAAAACTGTGGCCGCGATATTACCTTCAATCAGGCACCAACGCGCGTGGCGACGGTGGGTCAGAACAGTACCGAGATTCTCTATTCACTGGGGCTGGCCGATCGCGTCGTGGGTACTTCGCTGTGGTTTGGCCCGGTACTGGAGGCTTATAAAACAGCAAACGAAAAAGTCGC
This sequence comes from Citrobacter sp. Cb041, assembly GCF_030336655.1. Taxonomy (NCBI): domain Bacteria; kingdom Pseudomonadati; phylum Pseudomonadota; class Gammaproteobacteria; order Enterobacterales; family Enterobacteriaceae; genus Citrobacter; species Citrobacter sp. Cb041. The sequence goes on from NZ_JAOWDD010000027.1 coordinate 18,550, forward strand.
CGTTATCGCGCAAAATATTCCAAGCTTTGAAGGGATCGTGGCGAAAAAACCGGATCTGATCGCCAGTCAGTTTGAGTGGCAAATCGGCCCTGCTGGCACGGTTGCCTCTTACGAACAGTTTAGTGAACTGAAAATTCCCGTTTACACCGCGCCAGCTGACTGTGCAAAAGATAACGAAGATGGTGGTGATGGTGTCCGTAAGGGCATGTTTGATATTGCCATGGTGTATCAGGAAGTCGCCGATCTGGCGAAAATCTTCGATGTTCAGGATAAAGGCGAGGCGCTGATTGCCAGCCTTAAAGCACGTGAAGCCGCAGCGAAAAACAAAATTACCGGAATGGATGAGAATGTTTCCGCCGTGTTCTGGTTCTCAAGCGCCGATCTCCAGCTTGACCCTTACGTTGCCGGGAAGTTTGGTCCGGCGGCATGGATCGCCCAAACGCTGGGAGTGAAGAATGTGATTGATTCTGCTGAAGAGTGGCCAACGGTGGGTTGGGAAACCATCGCAAAAGCGAATCCTTCACTCATTGTGCTCGGTGAGATGAGCCGTCGCCGTTTCCCGGCGGATGACTGGAAGATCAAGATGGAATACCTCAAGTCCGATCCTGTCGCCAAACTGGTTCCTGCCGTCAAGGAAAACCATCTACCGGTCATTGACGTACAGACCATGAATGCCGGGATCAGAACTATTGATGGTGTGGAAAAACTGGCTGATGCCCTTGTTGAATATGGCTTAGCACATCCGCAGGCTGCTCATTAATCTACGTTTTGCGCTATATCCTCACACGGTATAGCGCATCTCCGTTACTCAGGAACGCAGATAATCATGAGTGATTCACGCAGGATGCGTCGCGCTGTTGGTCAGCTTGCGGTGAGAGTCAGTGGGCATGCCGTTTGGGTCAGTGCGCTAATGTGTGGCGTGCTGCTGGCGGGGATTTCCATCGGCGAAACGCTTATCCCCTGGCAGCATGTTCTCAGCACGCTGGCAAATCATCTTTTTGATACACACTATCCTGTCGATGCGCTGGATGCAGGGATCGTCTGGAACTACCGCCTGACCCGAGCGCTGGTCTCGGCCAGTTGCGGCGCGTGCCTGGCTGTTTCCGGCGTAGTGTTACAGTCGCTGCTACGCAATGCGCTCGCCGAACCCTATCTACTGGGGATTTCTGCCGGAGCGTCCACCGGGGCGGTGCTGATTGCTCTCACTGGACTTGGGGCTGGCATCATCAGTATGTCATTGGGCGCTTTCATTGGTGCGCTGACGGCATTTCTGTTCGTTGCGCTATTGGCGATGGCCGCTGGCGGTAGACAAGGTGGGGGTGTAACAACCCAAATCATCCTTGCCGGGATCGCCAGCTCCCAGCTTTTCAATGCGATTACATCGCTTATCATCACCCGCTCAGCAAACGCCGAGCAAGCACGCGGTATTATGTTCTGGCTGTTGGGCAATTTGAGCGGTGTACGCTGGCCCGATGTAGTCTTAGCCATTCCTACCGCTCTGGTCGGTATCGCGCTGTGCTTCTGTTATGCCCGCCATCTTGATGCTTTCTCCTTTGGTGCGGAGTCTGCGGCATCGCTGGGCATTCCGGTAAAACGTACCCGTGCAGTACTGATTGCCGCCGTCACCGGCATGACGGCGATTATGGTCTCCATTGTGGGTGCGATCGGCTTTGTCGGTCTGGTGATCCCTCATGCTGCTCGTCTGCTGGTCGGCAACCAGCATCATCGACTGCTCCCGGTTAGTGCGCTTACCGGAGCTATTTTCCTCATTATCGCTGATGTTATTTCCCGCACGTTACTACCCGGTCAGGTACTACCAATAGGCGTGATCACGGCTCTGGTTGGCGCTCCTGCGTTTTCAATCATTCTGATTAGAGGAAACCAGAACAAATGACGGTGAATCTCGTACAGCCACTCGTTGCCTCTGCGCAAGTCGTTATTGAAGCCTGTAATTTGTACTGGAAGGTAAAAGGTAAGACGATTGTTGAAGATATTTCACTCAGCGTAACGCCCGGCGAGTTTGTCGGCATCATCGGTCCCAACGGCTCGGGCAAAACGTCACTGATTTCACTGCTGGCCGGTTTGCTGAAGCCAACTTCCGGGCGTATCACCCTGCAGCAAAAGGCGCTCCAGCATTATTCGCGGCGTCACCTTGCGCAGCGGGTGGCGTTGGTCGAACAACAGGCAGAAACCAGCGAGCGTCTTACCGCTTTACAAGCCGTTTCTTTGGGGCGCACGCCCTGGCTTAGCCTGCTCTCGCCCTGGTCCGCCAAAGATGACGATATCGTGCAAACTATGCTGGAGAAGGTCGATCTCCGTGAATTACAGCACCGATGCTGGCATACCTTTTCCGGGGGAGAAAAACAGCGCCTGCATATCGCCCGGGCGCTGGCGCAGCAGCCGCAGTTGTTACTGATGGATGAACCCACCAACCATCTCGACATTCAACATCAGATTGGCCTGCTTAGTCTGGTTAAACGTGAAAAGCTCACGGTCATTGCCGCTCTGCACGACCTCAATCATGCCGCGATGTTCTGCGATCGCATCATCGTCATGACATCCGGGCAAATGGCGATGCAGGGGACTCCTTGCGCCGTGTTTACCCGCGAAAACCTCCATGCCTGGTTTGGTATCGACGCCATTGTTGAACATGAAACAGGCGCTGAAAACTGTTTTATCCGTTATCAAAGACCGGATGAATTTTAAGGAAGAATCGATGAAATATCTCAAACAGAGTCTGAAAGTTTTATGTTTACTCGCCCTCACCTCTTCAACCTTCGCACAAACTCACGACGTTTTGATGAAAAATCGTGGGTCTGCGGGACCAATGGTCTATGAGCCGGATTATCTGGAGATCCAGCCCGGGGATACGGTGAAGTTTATCCGTAAACATAAGAGCCACAACGCGGCTTCAATCGCTGAATTGTCTCCGGCTAACTATCCCGGTTTTATGGGAAAAATAGATGAAGAGATCGAAGTAACTTATGACAATGCCGGATTTTACGGCATCAAATGTACACCACATTACGCTCAGGGCATGGTGATGCTGATAAAGGTTGGAGATGCCAAGTTACCAGCAAGCTATCGGGCATTCAAAGCACCGGGTATTGCTGATAAGCGCTTTCAGGAAATTTACGCGCGTATCGACAAACGTTAATCCGCGATACTCAGGGAGAAATACGAGGTGACAGAGAATAAACTTGCAGATGGCGAAATCCAGGAACAGCGCCGGGAATGTCTGTGTAAACTGACAAAATTCGTCGGCGCGGCAGGCGTCGCTGCTGCCGTCTGGCCGCTGGTTTCGGCCCTGGGCCCGGATGAGAAGACTCTTGCGGAAAATGAACCGATTGATGTCTCTCTTGCGGGGGTTGCTGCTGGACAAACCGTCAGACGCGTATGGCAGGGAAAGCTGATTCTTATTCACCATCGCACCCAGGATGAGATTATTACTGCCAGAAGTGCCGACTGGCATACGCTTATCGACCCACAACCGGACAGCGAGAGGGTCTCAGCAGCTCATCCTCAATGGCTGGTGGTTCAAGGGTATTGTCCACATGCCGGGTGCGTACCCAACGCCCGACCAGGAGGCGTGGGTTGGATCTGTCCGTGCCACGGCTCAGAGTTTGATACCTCCGGGCGCGTGACGCGCGGCCCCGCGACGACCAACCTGGCAATCCCGGACTACGTGATTCATTCGGATGGTCAGGCCGTGCGTATCGGCACGAAGGAAGCCTGAAATGAGGAGTGAGCGCGTCTATTCGCTTCGCTGGCGTATCCCGTTTCCTCGCTCGATTGCCGGACTCTGGGTATTCGCAATCGGCGCCATCCTGCTGGTTATACTCGCCGTGCAGATCCTTACGGGTATCGTGCTGGCGATGTTTTACGTGCCGACGGCCGAGCTGGCATTTGACTCCATTATTCATATTATGCGTGCGGTTCGCCATGGAGAACTGTTACGCAACATGCATGCTATTGGCGCGTCGCTCTTTTTCTTTGCCTGTTATCTGCATATTTTTCGTGGCATGTACTACAGCGTTTACCGCAAGCCCTGGACGACAATGTGGATGATTAGCGTGACGCTGTATATCCTGCTGATGATGACCGCATTTCTTGGTTATAGCCTTATCTGGGGGCAAAAAAGCTACTGGGCGGCTACGGTAATTACCCGCTTTGCCCAGGCCATTCCGCTGGTAGGCGATACCCTTTACGCATATTTAGTCGGCAGCCATACTCCGGGAACGCCGATGCTTGGCCGCTTTTTTGTTCTCCACTTTATTCTTCCCTTTGTGATTGTCGGCGCAACGGTTTTTCATATTCGCACCGTACAGTCGGCGTTTGCGCAGGCGATGAAAAAGAGGTTTAGCGAGAAAGAGTCCAGGAGCCTGCTGTTCGATTACAAAATTACCGATCTTGATGCCATCAAAATCATCCTTTTTTTGATGATTTTCGCCTGGTTTTTATTCTTCGCGCCGCATTATCTGAGCAGCGCCGATAACTTTATTCCTGCGGATCCAACAGTTACACCCGCGATTGTTGCGCCGGAATGGTATTTTCTCCCCTTCTTCTCCATCTTGCGTTGCTTCCCAAATGAATTCGTTGGCTTAGCCGCAATGTGCAGCTCGGTACTGATTTTCTATTTCCTTCCCTGGCTTGATACTTCCCGGGCTCGTTTTCGCCATTACAGCAAACTGGTTAAATGCGGATTCTGGCTGTGGGTCATTAATGCCTGCTTTTTAGGCTGGTTAGGGTCGAAAGCGCTGGTTGGCCCCGATCTTATTGACGGTTTCCGTAACGAAGAGGGCTGGATCCGTGCCGCATCGCAGCTTTCGACTCTGATTTGGTTTGCCTGGTTTTTAATCGTATTACCTTGCCGTCGTTTTCTGGAAAAGCAGGATTGATGATGAAACAACTATTGAAAATCAGCATTCTGTCCTTTTCTCTGTTGGGACTGGGTTCCTCATATGCGCAGGAAGCCACGCCTGAACGGCAGGAATGGAGCTTCAGCGGCATCAATGGCCAGTATGATAAAGCGCAGCTTCGACGTGGCCTGCAGGTTTATGAAGAGAAGTGTCGCGCTTGTCACGGCATAAAGCACCTTAGCTTTCGGTCGTTGACCAGACCCGGCGGTCCGGAACTCACGGCTGAAGAAGCAAGAAGTATCGCCAGCGGCTATCAGTTTCCTGAGATTCAGGATGACGGCCAGATTGGTGAGCGAGACGGGACGCTAAATGACAGCTTCATCTCGCCGTATCTAAACGAGCAGGAAGCACGATACCTTAACAATGGTGCTTCTCCCGTTGACCTGAGCTATATCGTGCGTGCCCGCTCATACGATCGCGGATTCCCGCAATTTCTGTTGGATGCTTTTCTGCCCTACACGGACCAGGGAGCAGATTACGTCTACGCACTGCTAACCGGTTATCAACCTGCCGATCCCGAACTGAAGGCTAATCGCTATTTTCCCGGTGGCGTGATTAACATGCCGAAACCGCTGACCAGCGGAGAGATTCAATGGCGCCCGGCGTCGCTACAAGCTGAAACGGAGGAGCAATATGCCAGGGATGTCACCGCCTTTCTGGCATGGGCAGCCGACCCAACGCTCGCAGAACGAAGACAGCAGGGATATTACGTTATGGGCTACCTGGCCTTTATGCTGGGGCTGCTATGGATATTACGACGAATGAAAAGACGTTCGCTCATGTAGGCATTGCCAGATATGAAGATGATTCAGTTCGTCAGCTTTCCGCCGGGCAACAGCGCTGAGTTGCCCTTGCGCGACTAAGGCTGGTGAAAGATGGTATGACATAAACTGCACAAAACGAAAAAACCCCAAGCTATTAAATAGCTCGGGGTTTATATTTGGCGGAAGCGTAGTCCGCCAAATTAATGTCCGAGAATGCCAGAAATAGTCCATTTTTACCATTAATAAACAATATGTTGTCAAAATTGATTGTTCGAGGACGTCTTGCTACATCCGAAAAAATCTGACATTTTATGCAGTACCTTATGCATGGCGGTTTGTATGACAGGATTAACTATGCCGAAAAAAGCAAAAGAACTCACCGGACTAGCAGTTGCTAAGTTAAAAAAAGAAGGCTCTTTTGCCGTCGGTGGCGTTGACGGCCTGTATCTTCGAAACAGAGGCCAGTCCCGTTCATGGGTGCTTTGCGTTGCTATGGGGGTAAGAGTAAATGCTCTAGGAAGAACCGTTCCGAGACGTTTAAACATGGGTCTTGGCCCCTACCCTGAAGTTTCATTAGCGGAAGCGCGTGACAAAGCTCGTGAGCTGCGTAAACAAATCCGTAATGGTATTGACCCTCTTGCAGAAAAGCACGCCCATAAAGCGCATCAGGAACGTCTGGCCCACAAGAACAAATCCTTTGCTAGCTGTGCTGAAGACGTTATCGCAATTAAGACCAAAGAGCTAAAGAACCAGAAACACATTGCCCAATGGCGGTCCACGCTGGAAACGTATGCTTATCCTGTTATTGGTCAAAAACCCATCGCTGAGATTACAAAGACTGACCTATTAGCGATACTTGAACCAATCTGGTTAACAAAAAACGAAACTGCCAGCCGTCTGCGTGGTCGCATTGAAGCGATCATCGATTACGCAAAAGCGAAAGAATACTTTGAAGGTGATAACCCTGCTTCGTGGAAAGGTATGCTTAAGCCTCTCCTGCCAATGCCAAGCAAGGTTCAGCAACAAAAGCATCATGCAGCATTGCCTTACAGTGAGATCAAACCCTTCATCTCTGAACTACAGAAACGAGCTGGCATTTCAGCACGAGCACTTGAGTTTTCAATACTGACAGTTTCGCGCTCTGGTGAAGTCCGTGGCGCTGAATGGTCAGAAATAGATCTGAAGAACAAAACGTGGATCATCCCAGCCAGCAGAATGAAGGCTGGTAAAGAACACCGTGTTCCATTGTCTGATTCTGCCATTGCCCTGTTAAAGGATTTACCACGCTTCAAGGACAATAACCTTGTGTTCCCTGCCCCGCGTGGTGGACAACTATCAGATATGTCATTGCTGGCTGTATTGAAACGGATGGGACACAGTGGTTTGACACAGCATGGCTTCCGTTCAACATTTCGTGATTGGGCTGGTGAAACCACAGACCATCAACGTGAGGTAATTGAACATGCGCTGGCTCACCAGTTAGCTGATAAGGCTGAGGCAGCGTATCAACGTGGGACGTTATGGCCTAAGCGTGTGGCGTTGATGGATGAGTGGTCAGGCTATTGTCTTACCCATGTTTAGCTGTTCTGTCTGAATATACCATCAACAAAGCCCTTCGCAATATGGGCTATGACACGAAGCAGGACATCTGTGGACACGGTTTTCGCACGCTGGCCTGTAATGCCTTAATTGAGTCAGGTTTGTGGTCAGAAGACGCTGTAGCGCTTCAAATGAGCCATAAGGAAAGCAATAGCGTCCGTGCTGCTTATACCCACAAGGCCAAGCACCTTGACCAGCACCGCCTGTTGCTCCAGTGGTGGGCTGATTATCTGGATGCGAACAGCAACGGTATGGTTAGGCCGTTTGAATTTGCTCAAAGAAGATAACAATAGAGGCCAAGGATGGCCTTTCACCATACTTTACCCCTATCTTTTACTATCTAAAATGAAGATTAAGTGGCTAACCTTATTTATTCCTTCTCACTTTGACCTGTAATCATTGACTGAAGATATTTATATTCAGACCTCAAAGAATTATATTGCGAAGCAGTTAGAAGTCTATTTGAATTTAACTCAATAACATTAGCATCATGTTTAAATTCATTTAAAGCATCATTTTCCATTGCGCATAGTATTATTTGATAATCCTGAGGAACACTACGCATTAATTCTTTAATAACAGTTTCATAACGGTATCCCGCCTGTTCCTGCTGGTTGGGTGTATCGATAACGAAAGGAGGCACTACGCAAGATTTAGCACCATGAATTTGTTGTAGTATAGAGAGTTGATAAGCAAGTAGTCCCCTAGCAGCCTCAGCAGCACCACCACCAAGCAACTGTTTATAATCAGTGGGTGATTTAACTTTGCTAAGATTTATCCCTGTCGAACCTAGTGCTTCAATATTTGCCAACAGTTTGGACATAAAGGACGAATTCAGTTCTTCCCTTTCTTTGGTAGAAAGAAGTTTTTTCTGGTCTTTTTTTAAATCCTTGATAGAACTGTTGGCTTTGTTGATGTTAAGGTCTTCATTATCGATTTTAATTTGAATATTTTTTGAAACATTTTCAGTAGATATGGTATCAATTACTTGAGCAATGAGATCTTTTTCAACTGCATCGTCGTCTGTAATGTATTTCTTATTTATCCTATCGATTTCGTTAGTAATAAACTGAGCGTCATCATTTAATGAGTTCAATGAAGAATTGAGCTCCGCTATTTTAGATGCTATTGAATTTGCCTCATTAAGCAATGAATCCTTTTCTGAAAGAAGCAACGCTCTGTTAGGTAGTGAGTTATCATGAAGAGTGCCACACAATGGACACTCTAAATTGTCAGTAGGTATGGATTCTACCGCAAACTTATAATCTTCCTCGAGTTCATTTGCAGAAGTAATGGCTAACGAATACTGACTTTCGAGATCGTAAATATTTGAAGTGATAGTAGTCTGAGCGTCATAAAGTCTTGTTTGGTAATCGATCAAGTCGTAAAGTTCATTTTTTATTTCATTCTGAATCTTAATGAAATCATCATTATCTAAAGCTATAGGCGAATCAACCGAGTTATCAACTATAACTTCAACCGCGCTTTGAAATTTTTCTATTTTATGTGCTGATTCTTTCTTGATTTCACTATATTCATAAATATTTTCCTCAATATCAAAATGCTCAGGCTTAAGATAACCAGTAAAATATTTGATTAATGGAACTTTCCAGTTAGAATATTGCCCTAAGTTCTCGAATGAATTCCAAGGTGAACTCCAGCTTTTTATCTGGTCAATATAAAATGGTAAAAAATAATATGCTGGAGGAGGCGTCTCTAAGTTTCCATCACCACGATTAGGAAGCTTCATTTTGAAATTGACGAGATCCGAGAAATCTTTCGAAAAATCACCAGTTATATTTATATATCTTTGAGCTTCATCGCCGATAGCTCCCAAAATTATTGAGTGGGTTCCACGACATGAAAAATATTCTTTGTTATTTATAGTAAAGTATAAAATGGATTTGATGTCATTTGATTTCCACTCTTCATCGAAAACAGGATCGCATCCTAAAGACCACATTAAACTTTTTGCTAGAGTGGACTTGCCAATACTATTATCTTTTCCGGTAATTAAATTCAATCTTTTCTGGAACGAGAACTGATTCGCAAGTCTTTTCGAATCTGATATCAGAACTAATCGTTGAAATGTCAAGTTTCTCATTTTTCTTGTTCCTTAAATTCCGAATTAATAATTTATAGTTATCTTTATTGCTTACAATATTATTCATGCATCACCTTTAAAAAGCTATAAATTACCTCGCATAATATATCGTCATATTCTGGCACTTTATCTTCAATATTAAGCTCTTGAGTTTTTAAAATAACTGACTCAATGTAATCACGGGTTTCTGTAAAGTCTTCTTCAGAGACACTACTTAGCGCCTGCTGGACTGTTCTCATTATATTCATATCAAAAGCCGACGAATGTCCGGTTCGGCGCAAGAAAAGTTGTTTTATTTTTTTATTAATCTTCCGATAGGTTAAGGTGTTCCATTTCATGTCATTTTTAGCTAAGTACTCAAAGTCTTTCTCAAAGTCTTCAAATTTTGGGCATGTTGTATTAACAGCTATAACATGCTTTACCTTATGAGATGTTAGAGATTTATCCTCAACCATTTTCTCCCAAAAAGTAAAATCGTAACTATTCTGTCCTTTGCGATGAATTTCATCGATTATCGCTCTATAAATATTAACGGCATTGCAATGACTATTTGGAAATATTTCATTTACTAATTCAGCAAATCTACCAATGACAAATTCTTCTTGGTTCTCTAATTTTATTTTTGGAACAATAAACTTTAGATTTTCTGGCAAGAGAGATATTCCAAGCTCATCCTTTAATTTTCCAGTTAACCCCGACAAGCAATCTACACTAAGATCACCTGAAGTTATAACGTCTAATTTTAACTTCTTATCTCTTTGTTCAAATGAGAAACCACTGGAGGACACAAGACCTATTTCCGTAATTCGTGCTTCATAGTCTGTACCAATACATGAGCTTAAGAGCTTACCGAGAATGGAACTCTTAGCTCCCTCAGCACCTTGCTCTCGTTTGGTTAAGGCGTCAGAAGTGAAGGGTTTTCCAGTGTTCTTTACTTGAAAAAATTCAAATTTTGCCGAACTTCCATACAATGAGTCTGCGATAACGACATCCTCATGATATTCGATCAATAAGGCATAGTCAGAATTTGATTTATGCTTTTCAATTATTCTGCATAGAGCCCAATGATATTGAAAATCATATTTTCCAAATGTGGTTGCTCCTGAAATTTCTCTTTGAGCATGACCCAAAACATTACGTTCCATTGAAAACCCCACCTTTACTTAAGGAATCGCTACTGACTTTTCTAACCAATCTAATTTAGGAAGGGCAAAAAGTCTATAAAATCGTGGTCTTAGCCCGTTCTGAAGTAGAACTATCACAACACAGAGCATTGCAGATAAACAGAACCAGCATTTTTTTAACATATGCTACCAGCATCTCATACTCATGTCGGTAATCGAGTGATAAAGACAATGATAATGACTATCAGGAATCAATATTGATGGTTATATGGTGGCGTTGACAGGTCAACAGGCAATTCATTATGCAATATGGTTATATGAAAAGCAAAAGTCATTCAGATATGCCATAAATAAGACGACAGCGTCCACATTATTTACACTCTTAGGCAAACATCTTGATCAGCTCCTTTTGATGTTGCAGTGGTGGATTTGTTATCTAAATAGCAATGTCTAATACCACTACACTTACGCTGACTGGCATGTAACATGTTGCGTAAAGGCATACATCGTAGACCTGATACAGCGTGGCAGACAGAGAAAACAGCACCAAAGTCTTACGCTATGAATGGATTACAATCCCACACAGCTATTTAGGTGCCAATATTAATGACATGGTCATGCTATCTCAATTTGCTCGCAGCAAATAAAGACCTGAAAGCTAAGGATTACGTTGCCTTATACAGTAGACATATTCAATATAAGGATTTAATCTAGACAAGTCAGTCATAGTAAAGAAATGGAGTTTGTAGTGATCATTGAATATGCTGTGGAAAAAGAAACAAAACAGATCATGCATATTGATGATGTTCCTAATGGAGCTAAGTGTAATTGCATATGTAAGTCATGTAATGATGAATTAATTGCTCGCAATGGTGGAAAATTAAAAAAACATCATTTCGCCCATAGAAATCTGATTGAAAATCGTGCTTGCCGAATGACACAGTTGCATTTAGCAATGCAACATTATTTTCTTAGCTTAGATGTATTAACAATACCTCAAATGACTTTTGCGTATAAGAATCACACGCTAAAAACACCACTAGTAAAAACCAAAATACTATCCGCAACCTTAGAACATAGAATTGGAACCTATGTGTCAGATGTCTGTCTTAACACAGATACTGGATTATACATCGTCGAAATCTGCGTAACACACAAATGCGAGCCTGAAAAAGTACGTTACTTTAAAAATAACAAAATAAATGCAGTAGAGTTAGTGTTTAAATACTCTGAAGATATCGAGATAGAAGAATGGTATCAACGTGTTAAAAACAATCAAGTTCCCAATGAATGGTTTTATTACTCTGAGTGTATTAAAGCGATTGAATGTCATGAGTTAGCTGTTGAAAAAGAAATAAATGAAAGACGTTCAAGAAGATTAAAAAACACACTAAATTCAATCAACAAAACACTGAAAAATAAAACTATATTCCTGCCAAGTATTCATGAGAGTATAACTTATGAAGAATCTAATGAGATTTTTACTGAAAGCTTCTGCCTTTACAAAAAGAAGAATCGTGCCGTTGATAAAATATCGGTTATACAAAAAAACGATGATTGTTTTATCCTACGCGGAGACACTTTGCATAAAGGGAAAGAATTTCATATATGGATAATATATTTACTAAATGAATTTGATTTTAATCGAATGGATGATTTTGAAGGAAGTGTAATTATAAGATTCTATCCTATAGATAGTAACAAACCTCAATGGCGCTGGTTGAAATATCCATCACTTGAAAAAGAAAAATCACGACTACGATCTCATTTCATTAAAGATTGTAAAGAAAGAATACACATAAAATCCCTAACAATTCATATGAGCAATAGATTGAAAAATCGCTCATATGAGTATTTAGACATGACTGATGAACTATTCAATAGAGACTACAGCACATGGAATAAATGGCTTATAAACAATAAGCTATTTACTCCGAGCATGCAGAGGAAGTGGCCAAAATTACCTATAACGCTTAAAGAAATGAAAGAATCACCAAGCCTGTGGATGTTCCAGAGATGGTCAATTTTAATAATTAGCATTATGCTTAATATAATAGATAACATACCAAATGGAAGCAGCATTACTGTTTATAACATATTTGATGAAATGAGTGACATCCTACCTCTCGATCCTGAATTTATATCATTAGAAGCAGAGGCAATCGCCAATAAGAAAACCATTCAATTACCTCATCGCCCTCTTATTTTTAGAAGACATATAATCCATGAGACCCTGAAACCTTTGATTGATAGAGGTATATTAATAACTACTGGAGATATTATCATTAAGAAAACCCCACTACGGCAATTATTTTTGCAGCCCGTGGAGTAATATAAAACATCGAGAGAAAGCTTTAAAATTCATTAGCGACGTAGTATATTGCACACAATATCGTCTGGGAGAACATCTAATGTCAATAAGTAATACCATGTCAAATATCAACAGACTACAAAAAGACATTGCTAATTTACAAAAACAATTTTCCGACGAGCAACGTAAAGAAGCTCAACTTTCAGGAAAAATAAATCAAATAGAACGTAGTATCACTAAATCGACATCATTAAATACCTTGAACTCAAAAATGTCAGAAATCAATCGTTATAATAACGATGTTACAAAATGTAGTTCTAAAAAAGCAGATATCAATAAAAAAATAGCAACTAAAACTGGAGACTTACATCGTTATCAAGTCCAACTCCTTAAAGAGCAAGATAATGAGCAGAAAAAAAGGATTGCAGCTCAAAAGAAAATTGAAAAAGAACAGTTAGATCATCAGAAAAAAATCACAAGGGAGTTGGAATCACAAAAAAGAGTAATATCTTCAAACCATAATTTCAATCGTCAAATTATCAACAAACATGATGAGACAGAAGATATTCTAGAGAGTTATGATGTTTTTATCTCTCATGCAACAGAAGATAAAGATAGTTTTGTCCGTCCACTTGCTGAGTTGTTAAAAGCAAAAGGGATAAATGTATGGTATGACGAATTCTCTTTAGGTTGGGGTAAAAGTCTACGTAAGACAATCGATTATGGATTAGCAAACTCTCGTTTTGGAGTTGTTGTTTTATCTAAATCCTTTATCAAAAAGGACTGGACAGAGTATGAATTAAATGGTTTGACTGCCAGAGAGATGAACGGTGAAGACCGAGTAATACTACCTATCTGGCATGAAGTATCTAAATCTGATATCTTAAAATTCAGCCCTACACTAGTAGATAAAATGGCATTAAATACATCGATAAATACCATTGATGAAATTGCTGAACAACTTGAGTCATTACTTAAATGAAATAAATATTTAAACAAGAGGGCCTAACGGCCCTTTCGTTTTCCCTTAAAGGAAACTCACCATTGGAAAGAATGTATATTCCCACACATGGGGCAACTAAATCAGCCTCAGCGGAAATAAACTGTTCGTAATGCCGCCAGTCACCTAATTACATGTATATAATCTTCTGTCTGGCTCTCTACAGTTACTTCCACCATTATTACATTCATTTCCTTTATATCTTGACACTTCTATTTGTTTTAGACGATTAGGATCGTTTGGACAAGAACAACCTCCTGTATCTTTATTTGGAACATAACACTTCCCTTCAACAATAATAAACATCCTATTTACACTTCCGCCTCCTTCTTTCCATACACCATTAGTACAAGATAATATAGAACCATCAACTGCTCGCCCTTGCAAACCATTAGGAGAACATCCATTTCCAGCATAGGCCACTCCATTTAGATGAAGATACTCTCCAACTGTTGTTCTACCACCTGACACAACTCCACCAGCACCATAAACTTTTCCAGCTGCATCAATATTGCCGTTAGAGTGTACGTAGTTAGAATTAAGGTTTCCTGATGCCCATACATATCCAGCGTTAACTGTTCCATTAGCATCTATATTCCCGGTTGATTTAACGTATCCGCCATATAATCCTGCTGAAGTCTGAATGTTTTTACCATTATATGCTGTTATAGTATTGGAATCTGTCATATTCCATCCACCACCATATTTTTGGAAATAAATCCCCCCATCTCCCATAGTTCTGAACCAGTTATTAGTATAGGTCTCACCTCTGGACGTTATGGTTGTTCCTGATACGCTATTATTAGAATTTAAATTTCCATTGACTTGGCCATTACCCGCTACAACCAAATCAGAGTTTAATGTTGCCACACCGCCAACGTCTAATGTTGTGCCTATCACCGCTACCCCGCTAGTTCGTAATGCCTCCGTAGTTGTGATTCCCACTGCCGTTATGTTTCTGGCATTATTTATGTCCTGATTACCCATGTTTAAATTACCTGTCATAGGTAATGTGCCATCACGACGCAAATACACTGAATACATAGAAGAATCGTATCCAACACGATACGCCAGTAGACCCGCTGCAGTAATATTATTAAAAGCTGATGATGTCTCGGTCCATGCGCCCTGTAGACCTGATACTAAAGCTGCTGATTGCGTCATTCCGCTATCAATACCCGCTTCCTGCATAGCTTTACCTAATAAATCGTAGCGAAGTTTTCCGCTTTCACTCCAAGGTAAAGTTGTTGTGATTAAGCCATTAACCACATAGTTAGGAGTAGCTCCTGAACGTTTTAACATTATCTTATAAGAAGATTTCTGGGCATTTACCCCGGTATATGATATTGGCAATAACCCTTCATTAATGAGTGTCTGATAAGTGATTTCACAACCTGAACCATTACAGGTACGGGGACCCGGATCGCTTGACTGACTACTGCTTGAGGTCAGAGTAGAAAGCTTGTCGTATCGGATATTAATATATCCATTTACCGCCTCCCCTATCTGCTTCATTTGTTGACCAACAGCCTTAGCAATCACCGTTTCCTGATCATTTCTCATATCCTGAAAACGCATAAAAGCCATCATACTACCGACACCCAGCACCAAAATGAGTTCCAGTAATGAGAACCCTTTCTTATTTTGTTTTTTCATTTTCATCGTCCTTTTTGTTTCACGTACATATCAATTAACAAAAATAAAAAAGAGGTCAAGGTTGGTTAAGATATAATCCATAAAAAACACTTAATAAATAATTTTAAGAGGGGTAATTTTATCCATTATCATCTTTTTTATGTTATCCTGCTCATGACCTTAAACATTCAGGATAAAAGATAATGACTGAAGCTATTAAAGCACTTAATAACATCCGTACCCTTCGCGCTCAGGCACGAGAAACAGATCTGGCTACTCTGGAAGAGATGCTGGGAAAATTAACTGCTATTGTTGAAGACAGACGCCAAGAAGAATCACTTGCACTGCAACAAAATGCTGAACGTCAGGCCAAAATTGAAGCGCTTCGTGCACAACTGCTTGAAGATGGTATTGATCCATCTGAACTGCTGGGCAATCCTAAATCTTCCCGTCCGGCTACTGTTCGTGCTCCTCGTCCTGCTAAATACAAGTACATTGACGAAAATGGTGATGAAAAGACATGGACGGGTCAAGGTCGTACACCAAAAGCTATTGCTGCTGCACTAGAAGGTGGTAAAGCTCTTGAAGACTTTGCCATCTGAGTTTGGTTGTAATTTATTGCCACGGATGGCAGTAAAAATTGACTACCGCGCCCTCTGGGGCTTGGTCAACAGCTTCCCAGCCTAAAACAAGTTTTAAGCCGGAGAGCTGTTCGGACGTGAAATTATTTTATGGTCTGAATTTCTTGAGAACTCTTTCAATGTAGATTTGCCCATTTACTTTATACCGTTCAATATCGTGAGTATGTAATGATGGAACTTCTAACAACATTCCAAAGAGTAATTGTTTATCTACCTCATTTATATCACAGTTTAAAACCTTGGCAACCTCTGCACCGAGAATTATTTTTTGTCGTATATTTTCTTTTTTGTTATCCCTCTTTTCTTTTGCTTTAAGATAATTGAGCTTATTTTGTGCTCCTGCTATTTTTTGCTCAAGTGTTTTCTTAATTTCAGGCCTACTTCTATCACTCTGAAAAACATTGCCAGTTAGATAGGTATTTTTTATTTCATCATCACTCATTCTTTTCTCCACTGATGCCTATGATTATAAGGAATATTACTTCTGAACTCATCATCTGAAAGTGCTCGTTTGATTGATTTAATCCGGGAACGGAACTGTTTCTTTTCCTGTTTCTTTTTAAACTCAACTCTTATTTCTGTGATTATCTTTTCTGCTTCACTATACGCTTTTTCCAGATCGGTATAGATTCCATTATCAAGTAATCTTTTTGCTTCAAGATCGATGGCTTCATCGTTATTTTTATACATAAAACCTCCCTGTATTGATTTCCTGATTATGTATTAACACAATTTACAGATAAATCAATAAGTAAGGTGTTAAATCTTATCTGACAACCCAAATACTTATAAAGCCAATGTTAATAGTCCATAATGCAGCATTAACACAGATTAGTATTATTTCTGACTCACACAACTCACCGATACTCATATTCACCCCGTTTATTTTATGTTCTTATATTCTTTTATATTAAATAATTTACTTTGGCAAGTCATGAGTTTTATCGTGATAGTAATCTCTGATTAATGTTGCCTCTTTTTCCCTACAAAAAAACAACTACCAGTAAAAATAAAGTACACACTAAGAATATAACAACACTATGCGCTAATATTCACTAACAACTTTGAACGATTCTCTCCGCGTTACTTATTTTTGTTTATCAGTGATTTTCATTTTATCTTTCGATTTTCCACTCTAATTTCTTATCCTAACCTGTGAATTGTGCAACAGGGAAAGCTACCAATATCTTTTGCTATTTTTCTATTTTAGTGGTTTCCCGCCTTGCGGCGGGATAAATTAATACTCTTCCTGTCCTTCGGACGCTATCAAAACCCCATTTATGTAATATCGTGGAACACTTCGCCCTTTCATCCAGATTGCGCCGCTTAATTCGGCGGTTTGTTTTACAGACATTCATATATTTAGTATTAATTAATAAAGGCAGGCCTTCTACATTGCCGTTATTTTTGAGCCATTTATGGCGATAAAAAATAAAGCAATGCCCACTTACGCATTATCGCTTCGCTCTAATGCCGTGGGGTCTACCGACGGTTGCTGCCGCAGGCTAAAACCGTTTCCTTCGGAAACAAAATCAAGGTCAACGTCAACCCCGGCGTTTTCCTTATGTAAAACGAATAGCAGCATTTGGCATTGAGGAATATTTGGATGGCGATATACAGTTTTAAAATGGAGAACATCAGCAGAGGCGAAGGTCAGTCTTCGGTTAACTCTGCTGCATATCGTCACCGTAAAGTTTTCTTCGATAACAGGACGGGTGAAGTTTGTGGTCGCAAAACAGCACATAAAAAGGACCTTGCCTTTGCGCAGATTTTTGCACCTGAACATACTCCACCTGACCTGATTGTTGACAGTGAAACACTCTGGAATGCTGTTGAAGCCTCAGAGAAGAGAAAAGATGCTCGTCTTGCCAAAGAGTTTAAAACTGCTCTTCCTGCCGAGCTAACACCAGAACAGAACATTGAACTCACTGCTGCTTTTGTTCTTGAGCACTTTACCAAGCAAGGCATCATTGCTGATGTTGTTATCCACGATATTAATGGTCATAACCCGCATATCCATATCATGGGAACAACCCGTGAGGTTCTTTCTACCGGCTTTGGTAAAAAGGTCCGTGAGTGGGATAAACCTGAAACCCTTGATAGCTGGCGTAAAGGCTGGCAGAACATCTGTAATGGGTTCCTTGAGCTGTATGGTCATGATGAACACATCGATCACCGTTCTATCAGGGTTCAGTATGAGGAAGCCCTTGTACAGGCTACGGCTGCTGCTACAAACGAAGAGAAAGCAATCTGGCTGGCTAAAGCTATTGAAACAAACCGCGATCCAATACTTCATATTCCTCGTGACCGCTGGGGCACTGTTGCCGCTCAGGAACAACGTGCTGCAGAGCAAGCGATACGTGATGAGCTGAAAAAAGAAGCTGACGAAGCCTACTTTACCTTTAAAGATCTACCATTAGACATCGTGGTTGATGTTGCCAGCTTTAGGGTTCATGCACTGGCTGAACCGGAAGAAATTGTTATCCCTGATAACACAGGTAGAGCTTCATCTACAGGCTCGCAGAAACCTATGCTGGTGGCTCCTGCACCTCATACACGCACTACGCTGAAAACCACATCCTCTTCAGCAGCCAGAGCACTTAAACGCGCTCCAGTCAAAGTTAAGAGGAAGAAAGTTGAACCTCGTCAGAGCGGTGTGTTCAAGCGCTTCACCTTACTGGTAGTAGATTTTATCAGAGAGAAATTCATCTGGGTCAAGAATAAGCCAGCTCCTGTTTCAGTAGATACTGAGCACGATAAGCGTATAGCTGAAAACTATGTCTTCGATGAGGTTCAGGGTATCTATGTATTACGCGCTGAGCATGATAGACGTACCAGATTGAACAGTGATGACTACAAGCCAACAAAGGATGAGATCAGACGTTTCCCAAGTCGACCGCTTAAGCCTGAACAAACAGATAACGATTTTGATTCCATACCAACACTGACGGCAGACAGAAAAAAGCCAGTACCTAAAATGAAGCCACCGGATTTTTATAATCATTGAATATAAACCATACCCAGTGGGAGGATAATAACTTGACTCGTAAAATCCCTATGAAATGTTTACCATGTTTAGATTTCATATAATTTGATGCGCACCATTAACAGGCCAAAATACTCGCAAAATTCAACAATGATGATTACAAGCCTTCCAAAGAAAGCTCATTCTCTTTCCAATTCATTCAAAGCAGATAATTTTTTATTTCGATAACAACACAAGTCTGACTCTATCGAGTTGAGCAACGTAAACTAAAGGATCACCATCTAAAATAAATCCATTCTAAAAATATTCAATTATAATTCATGCGTGCACTAGCTAAATCACAGAGATATTTATTTTTATATTCGTTATGCTCTAAAACCATATATGCAGGACAATTCCTACATGTAGAGTTTAAAACACATTTACCACACTTACTGTCATAATATATCTTATGCAATTGTTCACTGATAGAATTTAACTCTGCCCATACATCATTAATGTTTCCGTCTATAATATTACATTGTTTTTTTCTGTATATGGCACAAATAGATGCGCGACCGAACTGGTCAATAAACAGACTCGAATATCCTCCTGAACATTTCTTATAATAGTCTAAATTATCCATTGCTAGATTATCACTTTTAATTATCCTTTTCATTGCAAGTTCATTTTCAATCCTAACAATTTCATTCGGTTCCAATCTCTCATTTATATTATTTTGATAATTCAATGATGGAATAAGATATGTGTTTATCTCAATTTTGTTTTCCGAAAAGAAAGCTAGATCCGTCGAAGATACAGATATTGATTTACATAGGGTTAACCCTTTGTACATTGTAATACCTAATTGTTCTAACCTGACTATATTAGACATTATCCTATCAAGGTTAGCTCTTTTATTTTTAGCAAAGCCAATAAGTTCTCTATTATTTTTCCCGTATATAGATACAGAAACAGAACTTGGTGGATATTTACCGAACAGTTCAAAATGTTTTTCAGTCATTAAACTTGCATTAGTAAATAGTGAAATCTCAAGTCCCTGCTGGTGAATGAAGGTATATAATGAAATAAAGTCTTTATAAAGAAGAGGCTCACCTCCAGTAATAATTAATTTCCTGCATCCTTTTAACATTAATTTATTTATCACGATTTTCCATTCGTTCACACCTAGTCCTGCTGAGGTTTTATTATCAAGATAACAGTGCGGACATTTAAAATTACATGATGTTATAATTTCAATTGTAGCCGATGTTAAGTTTTTCATTGCTCCTCCGTAACCCCAGAAATTCTACGTTGTGCTAACTCACACATAAAATCTATTGGTTCAGATGAATTCCCATGTTCTAAATTGGCATATGCAGCACACCATCTGCAAATGGATTTTTTCTCGCATGTAGAGCATTTGCTATTGATATAATAACTTTGCATTTTATTATGTGAATCTCTCAGATATTTTATTATAGTTTTCTCATCATTACTCAAAAAACTAATTTTATCTTCCACATATAAAGAACATATAGATGCGTATCCTTCAGCATCTATTGAAAGGCTATTAATTCCACCTCCACATTTAATACATGCTTGAGAAGTCATATTAGATATCGATTTCCTCCAAAAAGTTATAGTTTCTGGATCACTATGTTCGAAACTAATAATATCATCAATACTAGCTCTTTGAGATAGTTTACCTCTCATTAAATCTTTTTGCGGGAAAATTATTGCATCATACATAATTTCTTTTTTATAAATTCTCGCAATATCATCAAACCTACCTTTCAAAGCTGCGGGTATGGTTTCTTTGCTAAGAATTGATTTTAGCATGAAATCAATATTATTAGAAAGTAAAAAACTCAGATTATCAATAACTTTTCTAAACGCGGTTTTATTTATAGTGAACTTTTCGTATTCGTCAGTACTAGTTCCATATAACGTAACCATAATAACTTTGGGTGGATATTTAATAAGAAGATTCTTAGTTATATCCGTTATGTAAGATAAATTTGACATAACCGAGATGATAAATCCTTTATTTTTTGCATACAAATATATTTCATTAAATCTTTTATATAAAAAAGCCTCTCCACCTGTAAATGTTAAGTATAAAACTCCCATATTGTATAATTTATCGATACATGCAATAACATCATTATAATCCATATGAACTTTATTCGATGGGCAATAACAATGTAGACATTTAAAATTACAATGCTGAGTTAACTCAATACTTGCGGTTATCAAACATTCTCTTTGTAATGCTTTTTCTTTCAAGGAATCATGATTCATTTAGCTTGCCATATATTTTATCTAATACGTTTTGAATTTGAATATCATCAAATCCGTATTTCTTTTCCAACTTGTGGCTGTTTATTTCAGTTGAATACATTAAAACATCAAACACTAGCTCATTAACATTATAGCACTTATTATTAGATTGATTGATGACAATATATTCATCCATTATCCTTCTAGGTACATATACGCTTTTCATCTTAATTCATAATCATCCAATATAAAATAAGAGCAACAGTCGCATTGCTCTTATTAGATTTATTTTATTTCAACATTGGTTATATCCATCATCTGGGCTAGGGCCCCAACATCCAAGAGTCTTTCTTTTGGATACTGGGTCAATATCCTTTACTTCCTCAAACTCACAGATCTCAATCTCGTAGTTATCTATAGTTTGTTGCTCATTAATATCCATCTTGCTCCCTCTTCACATGATACATTGACTAAATGTATATCTCTTGCATAAGAACACATTGACATTAGTCAAAAAAAAATGATTCTGAAGGAAATAGAAAGATTTGTTGTAAAAATTTCATTTTATCCTATGAACAGAGAAATATAATTACGTGATCTACATCTCAAAAACACTATCGAAAAATGAAATGCTGAGAATATCGATCAACTTTGATGTAACCAGCAAATATCATTTACTATTACCTAAACAAATAGAGAATGTATAAAAAATGAACAATGATGATACGTATGAAAAAAAATATCGGATATTGCGCCAGCAAAATCTTGATGCTTGGACAGGTGAAGGATACGCAAGAGCGTGGGAGCAACTGAATCATATTTTTGATATGCTCAACAAAGAAAATCTTTTCCCGGCACCACCTGCAAAATTTCTTGAACTTGGTTGTGGCAATGCAGCGATGTCTTCGCAACTGATGGCGAAAAAAAGTTATGATGTTTACGGCATCGATATATCATCAACAGCAATAACATGGGCTAATGAGCGATTTTCATCATTAAACCTGAAAGGTAGTTTTTATGTTGATAATGTTTGCAATATTTCTCATTTCCCCTCCGAAAGCTTTGATATTATTTATGATGGAAGTTGCTTGCATTGCATCATTGGCGAAGACAGATTAACTTGCTTCGCAGAAATGAAACGTCTGATTAAACCAGATGGTATTTTAATAATATCTACAATGTGTGGTCTACCTAAGCAGCAAGAAGATATTAACAACTATGACCTTGAGAGTTATCAACTCTATCATGAAGGTCAACCATGGCGTACACTAAAACCTCTTGACTGTCTCAAGGAAGAAATAACTAAATCAGGATTTTCTATCAATTATATTCATGTTAATGAGAATCCTTGGTTGGATCATGCTACTATTGCCTGTAAAAAAAATAAATGATAATTTGTTTGACATCTGTATTATGTATATAGATCTCTAAAATGACATTAATATAATTTCTTTTTATATTTGTTAGCAGGATAGTACATATGAACAAACCATTAACCTTACTGGCTTTAGTCGTTTCTGTCACTGGCTGCGCCCCACTTCATCCAGCTGATTGCCATAAAACAACAGCTCTCGGCAGTTGTAGCTCCGGTCGTTTCACCGATAATGATGAATATGGAAAACAGGCCAGAGCGATTAAAGATGCTATCGAATCACAACTTGCTCAAAGGTATGCTTGGTCTGGTAAAAAGTGTAAATTGCATTTGGATTTTGCTTATGATGGAAAACTTAAAAACATTGAAGTAAGGGATGGCAATAAGCAATATTGTGCTGCATTAAAAGTTGCGGCTGAGCAGGCAACATTTCCACCATTCCCGAACGAGAGCATATACAATGCTTTCGCGGAATCCCGATTCAATCTCCAAGGAGAATAATCAATTTAAACGTTAAACTCGCAGCATCAATTTACAACAGAGGCTTTTCATCTAAAATAGACCTTAGTCATGATATGAAATTTTAAACATCAATAGCATACGCATATAAAACCACATATAATTCAAAAAAGGGCCATGAGAAGAACATAGCCCTTTCCATTTTAAAAGCTACATTCTTCGTCTGAAAACAACATTATCAGAGAAAATTGCCTTACCTGCGACAAACCCAACAACCGCAATGATTGGCAGGCTGATAGTAGCTCCCGCCATGCCTGTAGACATTCCGATCAGTATAGACAGGCCGAAGGTCAATAATATAACTACGAAAGCATACCAGCCGGGGTAGGCTCCATATAAAACAGTCGCCATGCAGCCAGTGCAGACGTGAACTCCGCGTTGGCTTTCTTTCAGACAAAACGGACACTGAATAGTTTTGTTTTCCATGATAGCCCCTTAAATCGCTTTCCAGCCATTGCTGGTTTTAACAAGATTAATCATGCCTTCTTCAGGTTCATTCATACCCTTGACGCTGGAGAACGCTTTTTTGTCCACCCATGAAGGAACATCCGCCAACTTCCATGTATAAGATACGCGAACAACTTTCTGATTACCGTTTCCCGGTTCGGTCCATTCCTTTATCTCAGCAACAGCACGATGACCAACACAGGCACCATTCTCACGGTTCCAAAACTCAACCTCTTGGCCCTTGTCTGTTACTTCCAGAACATCAACACTACTAAAGCCGTTAGACTGCTGAGAAACAGTGAGCAGCCCTTGTTCAACAAGTCCTTTAAGGATTTCATCACTGGCACTGTATCCGGCAGAACGGTAGCCACGGTTAACCTTAATCGGAAAACCTTTATTAAATACAATGTCGTTGTCCTGCAGGGAGTAGCACAGCTTTGATTGTGATAGTTTCGCGTTGATCGCTTTTTCAAAATCGCCTTTTTCACCGCATCCCGATACAAGAGCAGCAAGACCCGCCACGAGTAAAAATTTACGCATAGTGTTATCCCAGAGTTAATGGTTGATTGTGCCGTTTCTCAGAACAACCAGACGAACTGGCATATCGGCATTGTTTACTGTGGCAAAGCCACGAACTTCGAAGTTGTTGACTGTTCCGGTGACGCTGACTTTCTGGCCTTTCTTATAGGTAAGAACTGCATCATCAATACCAGAGTAGTAATCCAGCCAGACCATCCCGCCGCAGTAGTTTGTATCAGCTGTTTTAAAGAGCAGATAATAGTTAGGGTTAGATTTGGGCATTCCCGTCATCATATCGCTGGCACTTCTGCCCTTCGTCACTTCCAGAACAGTGGCATTGGTGATAGCGACCCTTTTGCCTGTCCATTTCTTTTCTGCTGCCATTGCATTTTCTTCATAGTCTTTGCAGACAGCACCAAGGCCAGATACAGACGATACCGGGCCAAGGCTTTGAGTGGTGGCAGTTCCCCCCAGCGCTTTACCTACTGAAGACAACGAAGAACTGATTGCTCCATTAACTGTATTCACGCCATCGTTGAGCTGCTGGCATCCTGTTAGTGCGGCGGCAGACAGCACCAGTGGCATCACTATCCGTAATTTCATATCTATCCCCAATGTGTGGAAACTTTATGTCAAAGACAGCCCTACCCATAGGTTGGTCTCTCTGGGCTGTAAAAAAGCGTTAATCAATTGATAGGATTCAATTTATTTTCCTGTTCGTCATATCGTTTGTATCGATCGAATTCAAATCATTTGATAGGATAAAGCTATCATATGCTTATAATCGATCGATATAAACAATTAAAACACCGATCAATCCACCTCATTTTGATAGCTAAGGACTATCAAATATAAATTATCGATCTTTAATAGCGATCAATTGAGGGTGCATATCGTAAGATATGAATCAGGAGAGGCGGCGTAACACGTCGCTCATTCGAATGTTGATGCAGGCAGGGTGAAGAGGATAGTTTCATTCTTGGACAAAGCTAATACGCCCTTCCCATGATTAGATAGTGTTCTCTATTGGTTCTGTTGGGGAAGCAGAGTAATTTATATTTCAAATACCACTTTGCTGGAATCTCACTCAATACAAAAAGGGACTTACGTCAGTATGATTTTTATTTTTTGCTGTTCATAAAACACCACTATTAATATCTCCATTGCAATATTATTTTTTATTTAACCTACCTGACGATTTTTCATCGCCCTTAAGTTAAATTACACTCAAAAACACAGAGACTATTAAAAATAATGAGAAAATACTTCTTATTCGTTTTTCTGTTGATCATTGAATGCCGTTCATTTAATCTTTTTCGAATTGATACATGCTTCATAAAGGATTAAATATGAAAGAAGCTTGGTTATCGTCCTGCACGAAAAACATACAAGACTTTGTTGAACGCTCTACAAGATTACAATCAGATAAACTCATACTAACACTTCAGGAACAGATTGATTTCAGCTACCAGATTAGCTTACGACTTGATTTCCGTACTGAGGCCGAGAAACATAGCCAAGCAGGACGAGTAGCAGCGACAGATAGCACATTGGTTTTTTACAATGCACTCAGATATACAGATGCACTCAAAGCAGAAACCAGCGCGGTACTATCACGTCAAGAGACGTTGCGAGAGGCTCGTGCATTGATACTTTCTCGACCATACGGGCAGGTCCGTCAGGATACCAAGATCTATTCCCACCCTCGCCACGTTTGCCTGACAGAGGACTGCTCTAACTGTAATGGACGAGGACAGATAAACTGTTCACATTGTCATGGTTCTGGTAAAACGACTTGTTCGAGCTGTGGCGGTAATGGTCAAATACTGGCACACCGTAGTCATTATGATCATTACACAAAGCAAATGCGTAGTGAAAGTTACTATCAGCACTGTACTTCTTGCTCTGGCGGTAGAGTTAAATGTAGTTATTGTCATGGTTCAGGTCGCCAACAATGCTCTCCCTGTAAAGGTACAGGAGAAATAACACAGATCACTCAGTTGCACAGTGTGGCAGTGCCAACATACCAGTTAGTGTATTTCAGCCATGACGTACAAACCTTTATCAAAGATGGCCTCTATAAAGCGGGAATACCCAATCTTGCTCAATACGGTGAAGTCGAGTTGCAGTCAGATGGGATTGATGATGAAGCACGTCAGGTAAATTTCCGCTATGACGCTTCAGTTCCATTTGCTCGTTTTAACAGCCCACTACCACAGGCAAATAATCATCAAATTCACTGGATTGTTTACGGAATTAACCCTCATATACTTGATGCGGGTCATGTGATCGAGCTAATGCTTAAAAGTGATTTGGATAATCTTGTCTACAGTACAACAAAAAACAAATTACTCAATCCTCTTATTGCGTCAATCAGTCGAAAAACGATCCATACCTTTATGGAATCAGAAGCACATCAGGATATGCTTGATGCTAACAGGCGAGGAAAATCCGGTGATATGCTGCGCGAGGCACTCAACAGAGGGTTCACTACAACATATCTTGATGAAGCATTAACCAGCCTCAAGCGAGTCGTAACAGCAATCCAGCGCTGGTCCGTCATTAAGTGGGCCATTATGAGTTCTCTTATAATCTACCTGCTTATGCCAATCTATACAGCTTTTAACCATCACTGGCAGCAAGATACAAAAAAAATATATATGACTCCGTTCAGTCGATGGGGAACTCAGCAAGAGCTTTGGGATTCCCTTCAATCGGTAGCACATTATTGTGGATTATTCATCATAATTATGTCTTTGATTATTTCTACAACTGGTTATATTTGGCGACGAAATTGGATTAAAGTTAGATTAGATAAACATTTAGCCAGTTGGAGTATTGATAAAGGTATTCTACGCAGTAGATGGTTCATTAGCTTGATACTAATTAGTGTATTCACATCTGCATTATTAATTTTTAACCCAATATGGATAACGCATGATGATCTACTTTTTGGGAAATACCCTTTTAGTGAACAAGTAAGTTGGATGCTAAAAACGTTATCTATATTGACTAAATAACTATATCTGACAGCCTTAACTTTACGACAAGGTTAAGGCTTTTTAAAAATGACCTTTTATCCATTTCATTCCACGCTAAAACTCTTTATAAAACATTTATCGGTAGAGTTTGTGTATCGATACAACATTAAAGAGTTTTATGTATATTATTTAGATCCCACACGTTTATCAGCTTGAGCCAATAAGATGTATTGATTATTATCCCCTGCAATAATCATAATCATTCAGATCAATTACCTGTGTTATGTGGTGAGTTGAGTTGTTATATAACTTAGCGTCTTCGGTAGCAATGACTCTATTGTTTCTTCGCTAACTTGGCTCAGTTCAGAAATCAATCTTCTGTATGTATTAATCATTCGTTCCTGATCAAACTCATTTGCTGATTCTGATAAGAAGAAATAGTCATAATCTTTGACATGGATATTATCACCACTTTCCAAAGTGAGTTTTATTCCTTGTTCATTCTCTTCAACATTTTTAACTATACAAGTTATAAATGGTATTTTTTCATTTGTATGATAGAGCGTAATAATCTTAATGTTGTTCATCCTTTATTTTCCTTCTTTTTTGTTATTTAATACCATATAAAATTGGTGAAAATCAAATTTAACTTCTGTTAATTAACGCGTTACCTGTTTTATCTTATTCTTTTGAAGAGATATTTATCTTATGAGCTAAAGCTCATGTGCTGACGCACGGCTACGCCCTAACGCTGTAAAATATATTTACCGTTTTAACAATGGTATTTGCTATGTTTGAGGGAAAAGCCAAAAGGATCAATCTCTGTTCTTTTAATTATAATAAGATATATATGATCCTATATATCAAAATAATGTTAGCACTAAAACATATAGCATTTGCTCTTAAACGCATAGGAAAACTATATTCATAGAAGCAGCACTTAGTGATTGCTCAAGACAATCACATTGCTGAAACAGGGTTCACCCCTGTTAATGATGGATTTATCCATAGAGAATAGCGGCGACAGCCGCCAATAAAATAAAGGTAAAACAATTGCAGTATTCCTGAAACACCAGCAGCGCTGCGTGATTGTATGAAA
Source organism: Citrobacter sp. Cb041 (assembly GCF_030336655.1). Taxonomy (NCBI): domain Bacteria; kingdom Pseudomonadati; phylum Pseudomonadota; class Gammaproteobacteria; order Enterobacterales; family Enterobacteriaceae; genus Citrobacter; species Citrobacter sp. Cb041. The sequence goes on from NZ_JAOWDD010000027.1 coordinate 46,832, forward strand.
CAATCACTTCGCTGCAAATAACTCTCCAGAAACCACATATTTTTACGTAAAACTCTCTGCACATACGGTAAAAGGAAAGCTAGACTCTCTTAACTTCTTACTAATTATTTAATTATAAGCACTGTCCCAGCCCAATAAAATCAAGGCTTCACACCTTTTTTTCCTATGTTTAAACATAGCAGATACCTATGTTTAAACATAGAACCGTCCTATGTTTAAACATAGCGGAATCTATGTTTAAACATAGTTTTTTTAACATATAGCAATGTCATAATAATAAAAGTTCTATTTTATTTATAGTTTTACTATTGACTTTCATTTTTCTGCATAGTATTAAAATAAGAATAATAAAAACTATAAGAGAGAATAATATGAATACTAATGACACTGAACTACTTCGCTTATTTGAAACATTAACCACAGAGCAAAAGATTGATATCGCAAGACACTTGCTACAAAACAAAGATATAAAATCAACCACCGTTATTGCAGCAGAAGAAGATAAAGCGATCTCATTTGCACAGCCTTATGTATTTGCTTTCACTTCTAACTTTCGTGTTTTTTCTGATCTGGACATATCGAAGAATGAATTCCGCGTATTGACTTATATCTTAGAATATATGGAGTTTGGAAACCTAATCAACCTTTCACAATCATCACTCTGTAAAGCGTTGAATATCGCATCCGGTAATATGTCAAACATATTCAAAAAGCTAAAACAAAAAGGTATTCTGGTTGAACATCATGGACACCTGTATATCAACTCTAATATTTTTGCCAAGGGTATGAGTCATCAACTTGATGAGAAACGTAAAGAGCATTTGAGTAATGCTAAAAGCCTCAATGCTGATATTGAACAATATCCAGAGTATTATGCAGATCTTTCACAGAAAGAAAGACGAAACTTATCTTTGGATACTGAAAATAAAGAGATCTACACAGATGCCTTTGTTTTTAGCAAGAAGAAGAAAAATAATGCTGTTCCTAATGCTAAAAACAGTGTCCAGATCGATAAACCAAGAAAAGCATATAAAAGAACAAAAGAAAATGAAGCGGCAAGAAAAGAAGTAGCTGATATCGACATCTATTTAAAAGCTGCATCCTAAAACAGGACAACAATAAGGGAAAAAACATACTTGATAGTTTTTATTCTACGAAAGTAAAAATAAAATATTTAACCCTATCATTAATTTGACACCTTCTCTATATACCTTAATATATAAATATATCCACTCTTTATTAACGAGGTATATATGAGAAAAGTACAATTAGACAACAGTGATTTATTAGCATATTTTAATACGATTGAAGAACTCAAAAATCATCCATCGATGGAGGAATATAGAACTGGATACCGTAAACTACGTGATGATGATGCATTTGCATATGAAATTAATAAATATAGATCTGCATATACTACGCTGCGCAGACTGGATAAGAAGAGACAATCTCTTTTGGGTAGCTTTATTAGTGAGCTTAATCCTATAAGTCACTCAGCAGCTAACACCGCTGCTAAATCATCAGGGAATTTTGATTTAATTAATGACCGAATACTTTACAGGAAAGCCATTGAAGAAAAAAGTGATGCCGAAATCATTGCTCTGGTGATAAAACAACGCACAGAGGCCGCTCTTGAGTTCCAGCGCTCTGTTGAGCTGAGTCTCGAACAGCTTTCTTCTATCTCATTAGATTTTGAGTCATCAAGTCCAAAACGAAGGAAAATGGCTGTTTAAAATCATAAGATCGACTAGCTGGGATACCATCCGTCAATTCCAAACTCAATATTTAATCCGTTTTTACTGGTCCCCTGCTCTTCTACGCTCCAGAATCGTCGAGTTTGATATAGATACCCATCTTCAAATCTGTTCTTGACCTAATTACCCTAATGTTAGATTATGAGCCTAGTCGAAAATTTTTAATCATATAAATGATGCGTGTTGTTCGAGTTAATTTATTTTTTGCAAAAGCTATTTCGAAACCACTATGTCTGTATTTGATCTGATTTTTATAAAAATAGTTAATGATAAAAATCGTCACCACGAGGATAAAAATGAAAACATTCAAAGATGTATTTATAAAAATTGATGATAAATCGATAAAAGATTTTATTTCAAAGGTTACTGATGCCACAAAAAACCACTGGAGTCGAGCATATGAAAGTGAGGAAAACTCAAAATACTTAGGCGAAATTGCTTTTAGCTTTAAACGGTCAGGTGATAACATTTTACCTGATGCTGGTCTAAGCATCTTCCAGAAAGAAAATAATATTTGGTATATTCCTAATGTTGTACCTTTAGAAAAAGGACAGCTAAACTACGAGGAATATAATGCAATAATTACGGATTTCTATAACTCGTGCTTGAAACCAGTTGCACTAGAGTTAAAAATTGATGTTGAAATAACCTCGGATTTCTTAACTGCAGAAGATGTTGTAGGAGATGAAGCTGGAAAGCTATTAAAGCAATTTTCAGCTTTAGCGAATAAATCAACAGAAAGTTCACATCCTAGTGATCAAGAAAGATGGTTTGCATTTATTGTCGAAACATGTAAAAAAGATAAACATGTGAATACTTCTGATCTTGTACGTGTATTATGTGAACAAGGTTGGAGCGAAGATTCAGCACATAAGCTAGTTATAGAGTATGAGTTTGCTAGAGATCTAATCACATACATGGAGCGATGATTCATGTATTTATCAATAAACAAAGTCAAAGATGAATTGTTGAAAGATGAACAACCTGTGTTTTTCTTTGATACATGCTCAATATTAGATATATTAAATTCTATCCATTTATATGGATTGTCAGAATCTTATGCAAGCAACATGCTTGAACTCATCAAAATAAATGGCAAGTCTTGTTGGTTAGTTTCCTGCCAAAACGTTAACGAGGAGTGGATTGATAATATAGATGCTGTTCTTTCTACTATGGAGAAAGAAATAAAAAAGCTAGATCGTAGTATAAGTTCGACAATTAACGTGACTAACTTAGTTTTAAATACCAATTACTCTATGCCACCGAAATTTTCAGGTCTCAGTATATCTAGTAAAATAAAGTCCTTATCAGAATCATTTCTAAACTCTTGTCGGTGTATTGAAAGAACTAATGATCATACGCTAAAAGCAATGCAGAGAGTTCGCAAACTTGAAGCACCAGCTAGAAAAGGAAAACTTGAGCCAAAAGATTGTGAAATTGTTGAATGCTTTTTAGAGTTATGTCAAGAACTACGGGGGGCTGGTTTTAATGAGAAAATCATATTCGTTACTGCGAATAAAGATGATTTTGGGTCACACAATGATCTAAAACCACCACTTGATACTCAATTTTCCTCTCATCAAGCACTATTGATAAATAGTGTTGATCATGTACTTGCAATAGCAAGAGGGCAAGCATAAAAAATATTTAAAGATTAAATTCACTTCTTCTAATCTGGCAGAAACGTTAAAGTTATTATTCTATACAGTTTCTGCCAAGACGTGAGTTACTTTGATTAAGTACAGATTTTCGCTACTGCTTACTTCTCTAATATTATGAATATTAACTTTTCCCCATCAGATATCCAGAAACAGCCTTTTCTCCCTCTCCAAACGTTTTTAGCCTAAAAACCACACGCCCACATTTTGATTTAGGCCAAAATTTCTGCATACGCTCATCTACACAAACTTCATTTCTTCCTGAAGACATTTTCGTCGCCCTAAATACACACTCACCAAATGCTTTAGGTTGCTTACTTGAAGGCAATCCAACTAACGAGACAATAGCTTTGCTCATTGCAAGTCCTACACCAATATCCAGCGCTGGTAATGAATATCGCTCTGAAAGAGCCATATTAATAATATTACGCGTATCCTCTATTGAATCAATTGCTGCTCGTCTAGCACGATACATAGCATCGGCTCTGTCATCTTCGCTCACTTTAAAAAATGCAAGAATACCATCACCTAAATACTCTGTTACTTGCCCCCCTTCAAATTCTACTGTTTTTGCTAAAGCAGGTAAAAGCGCCGAGGTTTCATAAAATACCCGTTGCAGTTGCGATACTTTAGCTGTCCTTGCAGATATTGCGTTTAATAAGTGTTTTGTTGAGTCGCGCATATCGGCAACGAAAGCAACAAACTCACTAATGATTGTCTCATCTTCAGAGACCCAAGGGTGTCCGGGCAACATTGATGGAACAGCGGCATCTATCGCATATCCTTCCATTCCTAAATTAGCTTTTGCAAGGCTTTCATGAACAACTATTGTTTTCCCACCATTTTCCCAATGCAATTCAGCCCGGTCCAGAGCGGTATTAACAATATCTTTTATCTGATCTTTTTTTGCATTATCCATAATGTTTACTTGATAGTTAAGGAGTAAAGATACAATCCAATACTTAATGATAGCCAGACATAAATAAACTTCGTGCAAATAGCGTATCGGCAGAACTTCATTTCCCTGATATAAGTTAACTTCATCTTTTCATAAATTAACTCATGCATTATCTGCGTTTCATCGGGTAACAGATCAAAAACATCTTTTACCGTGTAGTTTGCCTTTGCTTTTATAAAAGATCCAATAAATGAATACTCAATTTTAAAAATGCCATCACCGTAAAATATTCCTTTCGGTTTTTGCCCATAAATCCCAGAAGTAGGATTTGATATAGAAGTTAATGCTAAAAACAAATACAACACGGACACAATCCAAGAACATATCATTATAATGATGAGCAGCTTACAGATATCATATTGTTTCCACAACAACAAAACAGCGTCAGATATATCTTTCACCAACGTTATTGGCATGAAAGCAACGACAAACAGAAAACCAATTTTAACATCAATCGCCCTAATTGTACTCTGAACATCACTGATAGATTGATAGAGAAACTCTATTTTTTTGTCCATTTTGATCACTATAAAAAGTAATATACACTCAAATGTACTTTCACTATATTCAAAGAGTCATTATACACTAACCTAGCAAAAATAAAAGGGCGAAATAATTAAATCACTAGCGTAAGATGTCATTTTTCATTCCATCTATTTAGATATAGTAGTTAAATACAACCGTTAATTTGTCTTATGTTATAACAATCAACTATTTTATTATGGGAAATATTATTTTATCTTTGAAATTAACCAGTGCCATAAAGATGTGTTTTTACTAGTATATGACGAATTAGCCCATAACGGATTCATCAGTTCGCTTGATAGCAAATATTTATGGTCATCCTCATCAACAACTACAGCATTTAACTTATCAGCTATCTGCAACATCTTACAATAAAGCGCCTCGTCTGGATGCTTAGTCGAAATCCTTCCATCATTCCAATCAAGCCAACGTTCATCGTGTTCACTTTGACCACTCCATATAGCAAAAAACTCCCCATTCTTGCGATCTATTGATAGTTCTTTATCATCATTAACAAGCTGGAGCCATTCCTCACTACTGATTGGATTGCTTGCGCTTTCGAACCAATTTTCCGTTCTTATTATATGAAGCTCCCAGCCCATAGACACCTCCGTTGCTTGTTGAAGCTACAATATTATGACTGGCTATCGCCAGTCAATGAGATCCACCGGTGATACACGATCACGCCCCATTATCTCAAGCAACTGTTGTAATCTCTTGGCCCTCAATTTCTGAGCCTTTTTCTCACCAATCTCCTGATAGTATTCTTCCCGGCGTTCCGAAACGACTTGACGGAACTTCTTCAAAAATTGTTCCAGAGTTTTCATATCTGTCGTCGCAGCTTCAGCTTGGATTTTTTTATACATATACATAATATGGAATTCATCAATCATATTGGTTATCTCCAGTTCATTACAGGATTATTTCCCTCTACACGAGGGAATATTGCTTTTTTTCAATACTGATTTACAGTCATTTTTAACTTCCAGTAAATACGCTCCTCAGCATCATCCGGTTTTATGTTTTTCAGTACAAGCTCAATGATATGCTCTTTATGCCAGTATAAAATCGTTTCCTTTAACTCATCCATATTGATATCAGATACATCTTTTCCTCTTCCACTTTTAATATAGTCTTCAACTTCACAGGCAATCAAAACATCATAAATTATCTCTGATAACATTTCCCCTGTTAAAATATTCATGGCTGTTTCAGGCTGTTTTTCAGAGATACTATAGATCGTTTCGCAATATCCCTGTAATACATTTGTGATAAGATTTGTCGCCATTTTATTACTTTCATTTAAAATAATCTCTTTCATACTCATTCCTTTTATTAAGTTAAATATTAGATAAATATCGAGAATGTATTAATACTATTTATTAGATACTATTTTGATGATTACAGAACCATATGCCAGATCCATCTCATTATACAGTGTCTCATTTACATAACGATTTAAATCATCTAACAAGGTCTTATCATTCATGATTTCTTCGACAGAGCTACCTCTTAATGCGATAAATATATCCAAGCTCTCTTGGATAAGACTCATCACTTTAGGTGTTTTCTCACATAACATACTTACGATTACTGTCATATCATTATTCATCTGTTTTTCCTTTTGTTTATAGTTAGCCCCTTTCGGGGCAAGATTAGTTCTTACTTTCTAAAGTTTTCTGAATACCCTACCAGCAAGGCTGCTACTTGTTCAAAGTTGACCTGATTAATATCACCACAGTTTCCCTCTTGCGTGGTAAATCTCTCAAAGTTATTCTGAATATGGTCAATCACATAAATAATAAATGGACTCATAAAATCCGGATCATCCAGATAGTCATTGGCATCTCCATCACCATTCACTTCCATGAACAGATTCCAGCTTGCTGTAAACGATCTACAAGCAAGATCATAAAACAGTTCTGTTGATTTATTTTCAATAACAGTTTCTTTAGACATACTTATATCCTCATAATTAAATGCTTATTTTATTCATTTCGTTTTATATTAGCCCCTTGCGGGGCCGAATAGATGACGACAGCGATTATGTATATAAAATATAGTGACTCATCACATGATGTATCTGCCTCAGGTTGACAAGCACTTCATCAAAATATACGTTTTTAATCGATGCTTTATATTTATGTTTTTTCAAGAACTCATTAAAATCTTTCTTACCATTCTCTATTATTGATTTTAAAACACCCTCCATATAACCATCGTCTTCAAGGTTATGATAGAATCTTTCCCCCATATACTCATGCATACATCGCAAATAGTAGTCATAGTCTTCCCCGCTTTTCAGAACAAAGTATTTTGTATCATCATTGCTAACATTTATTTCTATTTTTTGCACTTTCATTTTCGCTTCCTCTTTTATGTTATTTATTATTTTTGCGTGAATCTGAAATAGTATTTTCAATCCAAGCATCAATCTCACTTTCCACAAAGGCTACAGATCTTGCCCCTATGATTACCTTATCCGGGAATCGGCCTTCCTTAATAAGCTCATACATTGTGGTTCGACTAAATCCGACTCTTCTAAGAACTTCAGGAACACGGATTAATCTTTTACCTGCGATTTCATTTCTCATTTGTTTTTTCCTCTGTTGTTTCAACGAGGACAATAATAGCTAATTCGCTTATGGCGTTTTAGGGATGTTGGCAAAAGACTTTTTCGAAAAAAATGGGGGTAGGTGAACAGAAAAAAAATGGTTGAGGATGGATGTGATCACGTTCGCTCAGGGCGAACGTAACCCTTTTTTACTTATCTTCTTTCTTCTTCTCGTCTTTGACGTGATCTACAATTTTTGTGTCTTTTAATACATTGTTTTCCATCATGTAATCTTCAAACGATTTCAGATAGTTCTCATCTGTCAGCAACGCCATAGCCAGCGGATAGTCAGTCACCTTAAGCATTCCCTCATCCCTATCCTTCTCGCTGTTCTCATGAAGCAGCGATGACATCAGCGACAGTGAGATTTTGGTATCATTATTATCTGCCCCCCAAAAAATGAGATCCATCATAGGGATGAGTCGATAGTCGATGATTTTTCTCAACGTGCTTTTACCAAAACGATACTTCCGAACAGCCGGATCGTTCATTTTTAGCTGTTTTTTCCATTGGGGAATGAGCACCTTCAGGTGTTCGATGATATCTTCGGTTGAAGCCTCTTGCAGGAAGATATCGACAGTAATTGAGGACAGACTTTTGATGCCGGATTCCTTCAGGTACTCCGACATATATTCAGACTGACTTCTTTGGGATGTTTCAGGATGGGTTCCAATCAGAGTTAAACTTTTCACATATAATTGTGCGTTGCTCCGGGTTACGGGGACCACTGCGTAAGTTCTGGCAAGCCCATGTCCTTGCGTGGACGTGTCGCCGCTAAAAAAAATTTCACCTCTGAGGATCTTATAGCGGTAATCATCTAATAAAAGTCTGTTCAGAGGCGGTAATGTATCCCGTTTCAGCAACATCTTGTAAGCCAAGATACGCCGCTCAACCTCAACATAGAATTGCTGAAGGGTGAGTTCCTTTATCGCTTCATACCGCTCTACATCAAACCATTCTTCCAATAGTTTCCTGAGTTCACTTCGTTTCATTACTGTGCTGTCCGTTTTACCATTTTTAGTTGTTTTAACTGACAGAACAACAGGTTGTCCAGTAATGGCGTAGGTCAGCTGAGCTTATTGCTGGTAGGTTCTTAAGATTGGTGTGAAATCATCCGTCGATTACTAAATTTCCGGAGGCTCCCTGCTATCGTATTTCTGCTTTTAAAGGGTTTTGTTGTACAGGAAGGGATGAAGACTGGATAAGTTTTTTGATGAAAAACAGGGATTTTAGATACAAAAAAAGCCCGTTTACACGGGCTTTTGATGCAATACTTTATGCAGTACAAAATCAAAACTAACTCTTAAGTTATTGATTCTGTTAAGAAATTGGCGGAAGCGTAGAGATTCGAACTCTAGAACCCTTTCGGGTCGCCGGTTTTCAAGACCGGTGCCTTCAACCGCTCGGCCACGCTTCCAATGAGGCGCACTATAAACATCCCGAACGAACCTGTAAAGCACCAATGCGTTCGTTTGCCTGAAAAACAGCCAAAATATTGTTAATCGACTGAAATAACAACAGATTGACCGTTTATTCAGCACAAATACTGGCTACAGCGCTTAATGTTTTTTGATGAACATATCTTTGGTGTAGTAATTTCCCCGGTTATCTGGCGCAAATCCTCCCACCCACGGCTTCACAAGATGCGTGCGGACATAGTGGTAAACCGGAATCGCTGGTACATCCTCTCCTAAAAGGTCTTCAGCCTGCTGGTAGTATTTGCCTCGCTCCTCCAGCGAAGTTGCTTTCGCCGCATTGCGCATCGCGTCATCAAAAGCGGGATTGCTGTACCTGGTGGTATTCTCGCTATCGCCGGTACGGAAAATATTGAGGAAACTTGAGGCATCATCATAATCGGCGATCCATGCGTAGCGCACGACGTCAAAATTACCGGTGTGCATGGTATCCAGCATGGTTTTCCATTCCTGATTTTGCAGCTTCGCCTCTACGCCGAGGTTTTTCTTCCACATTGACGATGCGGCAATGGCAATACGCTGGTGCGTTTCGAAAGTGTTATAGAGCAGATTTAGGCTAAGCGGATGCTCAGGGCCATAACCGGCTTCAGCCAGCAGTTTCTTAGCCTCGGTAATGCGTTTTTCGAGCGGCCACGCCGCATATTCCGGCGCATGCAATTGCACTCCCCCTATTTCCGGCTGGCTGATAACCCACGCCGCGCGTTGTCCCTGCCCCATCACCTTTTGTGCGATGATGTCTTTATCTAACGCCATATTCAGCGCCCGGCGCACGCGCGGGTCATTAAACGGTGCTCGCGTCGTATTGAACTGATAGTAATAGGTTGAAAGCTGAGGTGAGACATAGAGTTCATCGCCCATCGTCTTTTTCAACTGCGCAAACTGATTGACCGGGACGCTATACACAATGTCGATTTCGCCGGCCTTATAGCGGTTAACGTCTGCGGACTCTGAACTGATGGGCAAATAAGTGACCTTATCAATGACGGTGTGCCGATCGTCCCAATAATGCGGGTTACGCACGGCAACGATGCGCTCATTGACTACCCACTGCGATAACTTGTACGCCCCGCTGCAGACAAAATGTTCTGGCCGGGTCCACTTATCACCAAAGCGGCCGATCAGCACTTTATCCAGCGGAACCAGTGACGGGTGCGCCAGCATCGCCAGAAACGCCGCCGTTGGCTGCGTCAGGGTAATTTCCAGCGTGCTATCATCCAGGGCTTTGACCCCGATAGCGGCAGGATCTTTTTTCCCTTGGGCAATATCGAGGGCGTTTGCTACGTGCATATTGCCCAGATACGAGGAATAAGGTGAAGCTGTTTGCGGTGAGACCAGACGCTGCCAGCTCCAGACGACATCCTGTGCGGTAATGGCAGACCCATCTGACCAGGTTATGCCCGGACGTAAATGAAAGGTCCAGACGGTGTTGTCTTTGTTCTCCCAGGACGCGGCCAGCCGGGGTTCGATAGACCCATCCGACTTAACCGCCACCAGTCCGTCGAACATATCGCTGATTAAATTAAACTCAACGTTGCTTTCGACTTTATGCGGATCCAGCGACGCTGGCTCACTGCCATTGTTTCTGACCAGTTCCTGTTTTTCTGCAAGAATTGTTCCTGCGGGAACATTTGCCGCCATCGCCGCGCCGTTGATAGACATCAAACAGACAGTCAACAGCGTAAACGTCAATATCTTCGATTTATGTTGAATCATTCCCTTTACCTTATTGCTCTGTTTTATGTAGACACCGCTGTCACTGTCAGAGAGAAACAGGAATAACGCAATATTTTTCAGTTACCTGGCAGATATCTAACAGGCATTTTTACACATATAGTGCTAACATCTGATTCGGGAGCTTTTGTTGAAATAATATGCTTAAGCCTGGCGGGTTAAAATGCGTAAAGATGGGTAAAACCGCTGTGTCATTCCCCTTGATTTCATTATCCTCCATCATTAATTACATCTGTCATAAGAGAGTGACTCATGGATCGTATTATTAGTTCTTCACGCGATCGTACATCGCTACTCAGCACGCATAAGGTGCTGCGCAATACCTATTTCCTGCTCAGCCTGACGCTGGCATTTTCGGCGCTCACTGCGACTGCCAGTACCGTACTGATGCTGCCTTCTCCGGGGCTTATCCTGACGCTGGTGGGTATGTATGGTCTGATGTTCTTGACCTATAAAACGGCGGATAAACCGGTTGGTATTCTGTCAGCTTTCGCTTTTACCGGCTTCCTGGGCTACATTCTGGGACCGATCCTGAACACATACCTGTCTGCGGGCATGGGTGATGTTATCGCCATGGCTTTGGGCGGTACGGCGCTGGTCTTCTTCAGCTGCTCAGCCTACGTGCTGACCACGCGGAAAGACATGTCCTTCCTCGGCGGTATGCTGATGGCAGGGATCGTGGTGGTGCTGATTGGTATGGTTGCGAATATCTTCCTGCAGTTGCCGGCTTTACATCTGGCGATCAGCGCGGTGTTTATTCTGATTTCTTCAGGCGCAATCCTGTTTGAAACCAGTAATATCATCCGTGGTGGTGAAACCAACTACATCCGTGCCACCGTCAGCCTGTACGTTTCGCTGTACAACATCTTCGTCAGCCTGCTGAGCATTTTGGGCTTCGCCAGCCGCGATTAATCAGCATCACTGATACGAAAAAAGAGAATGCCAATGGCATTCTCTTTTTTTATACCTTATTGACCCCGGCAGATATAGGTAGGATAGCGCCGGTCCTGAATAAGCCACACAGCAGGTGAAAGTTCAGAGATCGTCAGGTAGTAGCGTGAGGTCGGATAGGCGAAGCTCCCCCATTGGGCATTCGGCGTATTGTCACTGTGGCGAAGCCAGGTTTTGGTGTAGGTCAATACAATGACGTTGTCATCGTCCCGCTGCTCCCACGTAAAGTCTACATCCCTGTCAACGATAAAATTTTGCCCGCCAGCTCTTGCCGCACCTTTATAGGTGGTCAACCCTGTACCGTCCCGATGAAAATAGAACTGAGCAAGGGCATTTACCTTCACTTCACTTGTTTTCCCCTCATTGCGCGTAAAGTTAAATTCAGTGCTGCAGGCCAGCACATCACTTTTTCCCGTCGCGCCGCAATAGTAAAACAGCGCCACCGCGCCGCCGACCAGGGCTCCGCCCAGTCCAAAAAGAAGCCTTATTTTCATTTTCCAGCCCCGTTTTTATAGCGAATGGTCTTGCACAGACGTGTTTTATTGACCGGGCAGGCCCCGATAAACAGTTCATCAGCAGTTGCAAGCGAAAAACGGGCGCTGAAAAAATAAATAGCATACTCCTCGCGCTCGCAAGCCACGTCATTGGCCTCCAGTCGCTCAGCTAATTTTGATAGCACTAACGGCCGTCCATGATCTTCGATGACCCAGATACTACAACGCGCGATTTTTTCCTGGACCGGCTTTAATTTCGCCGGAACAGTTATCTCCTGCGGGCGGCTAACGTAAAAGATCGCTCCCAACGGCACGGCAATCAATGCCCCTATTCTGAACCACTTTTTCAGGGATACTCGCCGGGGCAGAACGTCTTGTTGCGCTGAGGGGGGTTGCGGATCAACGGCTTGAATTTTCTCTCCAGGCTGAAAAATCACATCAGCATCAAAACGGAAACCATAGCGCGGGACAGTGACGATCAATTCGTGCCCCTCTCCCAGAGACTGGAAGCTTTTACGCAGTTCGCTTACCGCTTTATTGAGATTATTTCCTGATGGCGTAAAGCCAAATTCTTCCCACACGCGAGCGATCAATTCCTCCCGGCTTAAGTCGCGTCCTCGGTGTTTAATGAATTCCTGTAAAAGACGAACGGCTGGCGCCGAAAGTGTTAATACAGACTCGGGTTGTCCAACAAGACTTATTGCATGTGCTTCAGGATCAAATAACAACGAATTATTGCATATAAAAAACATCTTTTATTCTCGGCTGTTACCGCATGCTTTTTATTCCCTGGTACGTCGATATGAAAACCGCCCCCTGACCTGCTTATTTTTTCATCAGAAGGAATTTTCCTCCCATCCTTGGCCGCGGTATTTTCGCTTAACTATACAACCTTAAAGCCAGAAAAGCAGGATAAAAAACTGTATATAACGAGTTAACTAATACAAATTTTCACAAACCGCTGTTCTGGTTAAAGTTTCCCTGCCCTGAAGCGATAGGAAAGCAGACGGTGTCCTGGTGTTAACGCGCCGCCTTTAAACTCAGAGCAGGCAGACTGATTGTGAAACAGAAAAAAAGAGTGAGCATGACAACCGCCTTTTATGTCGCCGCGCTGTCATTGCCATTTTTCTCAGAAATGACAATGGCCAATATGAGCGTGTATCCCATGGAACTGAATGTAGACAGATCCGGTGCGGCGCAAATAAAGGTGGCTTCAAAAACGGATGATATTCAGTTCATTCGGGTGAGGCAAAAGAAAATTCTTAATCCCGGAACAGCCCAGGAAAAAGAAATTGACGTCGCTTCGTGGAAAGAAGGTGGCGTGGTGGTTACGCCCGAGAAATTTGCTCTGGCTGCAGGCGCGATGCGCGTTGTTCGTCTGGTATCGCTTATACCGCCGAAAAAAGAGACCACCTGGCGTGTCTATTTTGAAGGGGTAAAACAACCTGACAGCATTATTCCGGGCAAGGCAGAAACCCCTGCAGCAATGGCGACATTAGGTGTCAATGTGATCTGGGGTGCACTGGTCCACATTGCTCCAGAAGAAAACGTAATTTCACTGTCGATTGACCCTCGCCGGGGAACGTTAAAAAACAACGGCACATTGCGTGTGCCGCTCAGAGAGATTGGTATTTGTGATGCTGTTTCATCGTGTAAATGGATAAAAGAAGACGCGACGATTTATCCGGACACTGAACGGAAATTAAAAACGCTCACTATGAAACAGGGTCAGAAATATAAGTTCCGCTACTTCAACTGGGTAAATAAAACCGCTGAAGAAGCTGATTTACCCGTCGTGCAATAACACGACGGCACAGTAAAAACCCACGTAGTTTGTTTAAAGAGCCAAGGTGCTCATTTGTAAATATGGAGATATCAATGCGTAACTATATTAAACCTCTGATGATTGTTGCCGCGATGGCCTCGTCCTTTAGCGCGCTGGCGATTCAAAAAGATATTACCGTCAACGCCAGCGTTGACTCACAGTTGGATATGACTCAGGCCGATAACACGCCACTGCCGGCCAGCATCGACATGCAGTACCTGCCTGGTCGTGGGCTGGAAAGCTACCGCCTGAACACCAAGGTGTGGTCTAACTCCGCCACCAGCAATGTCAAAGTGCGCCTCGTTAGCGCAGCTAAGCTCACCAATATGGATGGCAACGAGACTGTACCGATGACGGTGATTCTGGGTGATAAAACACTGTCTACCACCGATGCCGAATTTACCGGAACTGAACTGTTCCCAGGCAGCATTGAAAACGGTTCAGCGGTACTGCCACTGACCATTTCTCAGACCACCAAAGGCATTCTGAAAACCGGTCAGTACAGCGGCGTTGTCAGCCTGATGCTGACGCAGGCGACGACCACGGAAGGCGGTGCGTAACACCACAGTACATAAGGGATAACGTCAGAGGGTGCCCACCCTCTGACGTCAGGATGATGTCGAGGCTTGGTCATGGCGTTTCACAGAAATACTCTCCTCTTAGTTGCTTTATTACCCGCATCCATCCAACTCGCCTGCGCCGAGATGGCCGTCCCGGCAGGTTTCGAAGATCTGGCGAAAACGCAGCGCCTATGGATAGAGGTTAACCTCTATGGCGAATCGCTTGGCCTTTTTGAAACGGATATCACACTTGAATCGGTCAGTTTTGTCGCACCCGAAACCGTGGTCGTGGCTATCAAACGTCAGTTTAATGACGCTCCTGCCCTCGTTGCCACCGTGTCTGCAGCTCTCGCCGTTCCACTTGCCCGTAACGGCAACCTGGCGTGCAGCAGCAATGGCTCCGCAACGGGATGTGATTACATTGATACCCATCGCGCGGCCATAATCTATGATGAGAATAACGCGCGCATTAGCCTGTTTTTGGACAAGAAATTTCTGCCTAAACAGACCACAGAAAACCAGTGGTATCAGCCTACGCAGGGCACTGAGAATGCGTTGATCCATCAACAGAATATCAATTTTGTTGCCGACAGGGATTACCAGTCAGCCACCGTTCAGGGCAATGGCGCGCTGGCCATGACGCAGGACGGCTACTTTAATCTCGACTGGACCTGGCTGGGGCAGCGTTCAAGGCACCAGCAGCAACAAGAAATAACCGTCAACAATGCCTGGTTTCGCCAGGATATCTGGCGTCAGTACTATATTCAGTTAGGCGAGATGGATACCCGCGATCTGTTCAGTAATGCTGGTGGGAATATCAACCTCAGCCAACTGCCGCTGGGCAAAATTCGCGGCCTGCGTACAGGCTCGACAAGGGCATGGATTAATCCGGTTCAGCAGTCAAAGGGTACCCCTATCACCGTGCTGCTTTCCCATGATGCGCGTATTGACGCCCGCCGGGGCAATCAGCTGCTGGCCAGTTTTTATCTCAATGCTGGGGCCCAGACTCTGGACACGCGATCGTTCCCCGACGGGAGCTATACCGTGACGCTGTCCGTCTATGAAAATAACCGGCTGACACGTACCGAGCAGATACCGTTTACCCGCACCGGTATTACGCCGTTTGACCGCGTCGAGTGGTTCCTGCAGGCAGGCGAAACCGACAATAACAATCAAAACGATGAACGTAGCGCGGTCGCTCAGGCGGGTGTCCGCCTGCCAGTCACTCCAACGCTGGCACTCACCAGTGGCGCAGCGATAAAGAAAAACCAACGTTTTCTGGAAAATGCACTCGACTGGAGTCGTGGTTTCAATGCGGGTCCGATCGATGGCGTACTCTCGACCCGGTTTAGCTACCTTTACGGCAGCGAAGGACAACGCGGCAATATTCAGCAAATCAGCTATAACGACGGCTTTTCACTGAGCTTCTATCGCAACGCGTTATCAGCGGAAAACTGCAATACCCGAAGCGCGGGATATGACGCCGTAAATGGCTGTTACCGAAGCCTGTCGGTGATGTTCTCCGTCCCTGTCGGCACCTGGTACGCCAGCCTGGGATATTCGGATAACCGCAACGAAGGACGGTACGTTTCTCGGCGGGAACTCCCGGACAGTGACGATCGCCACGATGCAGGCTTGCCCTGGGAGTCGGTTTATATGACCCGCTCACGCACGCGGGCCTGGCAGGGTGGCTTGAGTACGGCTTTCAGCACGCGTGGTCTGAACATCAACAGCAGCATTAACCTTTTCATGCGTAACGATGACTCACGCGAAGGCAGGGATAAAGGCGGCTACCTGAGCGTGAGCCTGTCAATGGCGCATAACCATCAGGGCAATGCGACAAGCTATACCTCTCTGGGCGCGACATGGCAGCACCAGCAGCATGAAAAAAACCAGTTGAGCTATAACGTGGCGCACAACTGGTATGCCGACGCACGTGGTGAAAATGAGTATGGACTGAGCGCATCAGGTATTAACAGCGATTCACTCAATACCTCTGCCTACACGCGCCAGGGCGGACGATATGGCAACGGGAGCCTGACAGTCAGCGATGCCTGGGATCGTCAGGATCGGCGCCATACCCTGAGCAGCAGCGGCAATTACAACTCCACGCTTGCGCTGTCGCGCTCTGGTCTGTGGCTGGGCCGCTGGAGCGACGGACGTCCTGCTTCAGCCATCGCGGTTAACGTTGCCACACCGGAAGATTCCCAGGATCCGAGCATTGCCGTGTCGCTGGATAACGGCGGCAGTGCAGACATTCCAGGCAATAGCCGCGCCCTCTTCGCCGTGCCGGGCTATCAGCAGACTACGTTGACGATTAACGAATCGCTGGATGTCTCGCGGGGTGCCAGCAGTGAAATCACACAAGGTTCAGGCAGCAGAACGTTGTTTATGGTGCCAGGCAAACTGCTCCGCCGGGACGTGCAAACCACGGCAAGCTACACCTGGCTCGGCCAGTTAACTGACGAGCAACATTCGCCGTTTATCGGCGGCGTGCCACTGAACGTTAACGGCTGGAGCGACCTTGGCAACGGCGGGTTTAGCGCTCAAAGCGACGCTCTGCTGCATAACCTCTACCTGGTGCGTCAGCAGCAGTTTTATCAGTGCGAGCTGAATGTAAAGAGTATGCGCGACGTCGTGCGTTACGTCGGGTCGATCCCTTGCCGGGAATTAACCTTCTCTGCCCTGCCGGATACTGTCCAGCAACAGGCACAGCTGATGCTCGCCGGACGATCGGTACCAACGGGTCCAACTGCCATGAATGCAGACAACATCACAAAAGGGAAATGATGTGAACAAGCACTTAATTATTTTACTTTTTTTAAGCCTGTGGGCGGGCCAGACCCAGGCAGCGGCCCCTGCCGGAAGAAACACCAGCGTCGATATCAGTTTCGATCGCATGGCCCCCCCCGCGCGCTTTGATATCTGGGTTCATGAACCGAGCGGCTATGATGTCGCCGATCCGCAAAAGTGGGGACGTAATACTCTGACGTGTCTGTCCCGTACCGACTCCGCAGTTGGCGCCTGCATGACCGCCCCGGCCTGGTTCACGGCGAACCCGGGGACACCTTATGCCATCAATTTACGTTTTACGCATGCCCTTACCAGCAAAACGGTGGATCTTAAGGTCTATGGCGACCACTACATGTTTTTCAATAATAAAGTCTTTACCTATCCCAGTTTTATCACGGGAGGGACAGAGATTGTTGCAAACTGGACCAGAGAACCCTACTTCGATTTCTATATCGTGAAAAGCGAACTGGAAAAGCTCGCTCTGCCGGGTATCTGGACCGCAACGCTGAGGCAGAACCTGCGTCAATGGGATAGTGGCAACTGCGGCGGGAACTTCGCTGACCCCAATACCGGATGTCCAGGCTATCGCGCCATTGCTAGCTGGCAGGCCACGATGCGCATTGAGGTTGTCGATCCGGGTAATCAGCAGATTTATCTGCCGGCATTTCCGCACTCAACGCCTGTCGTTAACCTCAACCTGACCAACTTCCCGGGGCGGCCGGGTGGCAGTGAAATCCAGGGTGAAAACACGCTGGATATGTGCCTGTACGACGGCAAAAACAGTACCAGCACCCGTACTTATCTTCGGTTTGAGGATGACGGACTCCCCTCAACGGACCGTGCGGAAGAGGCATTTTCAATCCGGCGACGCGGCGGAAGTCAGACCGATGCGCGGGATCGTCTCGACTATCAGGTCTTCGTCACTAATCCCGTCACGGGCGCAACCGAAACCGTCGCCAACGGTAAAACCCTAGTCTGGCAAGGCACCAACGATCCGCAGCATCTGCGTCAGGTCGTCCTGCCCGGCGGACGTGAGAGCGTACTGTGCGTACCAGCCCCTATTGTTCTGAAAACCCCTGCGTTTGCAGCCAGCAGTAAAAACGCCGGGGATTACACCGGCACGCTACGCATCATCTACACACCCAGTACGTTATAAAGAGGCCGCCGTGAATTACGTCATTCTTGATAATAATCGTTTTTATGCCGAAGGGTTGCGCTACGCCCTTCTGCGCCGTAACGCTCACACTCAAGTTGAGAGTGGCGCGTTACAGTGGCACCGTTCGCTGTTGGCCTGCGACACCCTCGTTGTGCGTTGCCGCTTTTCCGTCGCGAGGACGCATCTGGCGCTGGTCGACATTCTGCTTCAACTGGAGGCCAGGCGCTGGGCGGGAACGGTTTATCTGGTGTGCAATGAAAAAGGCTGGGCACTGGCCACGCATTTACGAAAGCGTTTTGCCACGCTGACCTTACATATCATTGATGACAGAATTGCCGTCGTGGATGCGGCGTATCTGCTTGCTAAAGAGCCCCGTCGGGTACGCAGTCTGAATTGCTGCCTGACTGGCATGGAGTTCAATGTTCTCGACAGGCTGGTTAACGGTCAATCGGTAAAACATGTTGCGCATATGACGCAGATTAGCGAAAAACAGGTATCGACGTATAAATGCAACGCGCTGAAGAAGCTTAATGCCAACAATCTGCTACAGCTTCTTCTGTAGGTCGAGGTTTCTCACGCCGCCCCTTATTTGCTAAACTAAGGGCGGTTTTTACTTTATCGACAGAGCACTATGTTCATTTTTGCAGGCCATGAAATTGAGACCGATAGCGAAGGCTATCTGAAAGACACCACACAATGGAGCGAGCCGCTGGCGGAGAAAATCGCCGAAAACGAAGGTATCGTTCTCTCCCCCGAACACTGGGAAGTGGTGCGTTTCGTTCGCGAGTTTTATCTGGAGTTTAATACCTCCCCCGCAATCCGCATGCTGGTAAAAGCGATGGCCAACAAGTTTGGCGAAGAAAAAGGCAACAGCCGTTATCTCTATCGCCTGTTTCCGAAAGGCCCAGCTAAGCAGGCAACTAAAATTGCCGGCCTGCCGAAACCGGTGAAATGTATTTAATAGCGGATACTAAATCCCTTTAGCTCGTCGCCAGGGCGGTGCGGTTCGCTGAGAACCCGATCAACCCTGGCGCTGCGCGGTCCCCCGGCTTTCAACCACTTCATCAGTTGTTCCACCCGCTCACTTTCACCACAGGCGACAACTTCTACGCTGCCGTCATCCATATTCTTAGCATAGCCGGTCAACCCCAGCCGTTGCGCTTCATACTGGGTGGTGTAGCGAAATCCTACCCCCTGAACCCGGCCATAGACCCAGGCGATGATGCAGACTTTCGACATTGCGGTTCTCCCTATCAACATAAATGAAAGAACAGGTACCGATGGACAGATGACCGGCAATCTCCTGAGCTGTCCATAGATTAGCAGGGGATAACTGAATAAGTTGTCGCACCTGTTCAGTGAGATTAAACCGTCGCTCGATAAGCAGAGGCCCCGCCATACCATCATGCAGTAGCGCCAGACGCTGATGATTGACCTCATCATCTGTGCTACTCTACGCGCCATTTTATTTTAATGGTTTCAGGTTGGTACTTTCATCCAACCCGCGTCACTGTTTGTGAGAGGTTGCTCCGCATGACTGAATCTACAATTCCACATTATCCTCGTTTAGTGTTAGCCAAGGGGCGCGAAAAATCATTACTTCGCCGCCATCCATGGGTATTTTCCGGTGCTGTCGCACGTATGGAAGGTAAAGCCAACCTCGGTGAAACCGTTGATATTGTTGACCACCTGGGGAAATGGTTAGCGCGCGGTGCGTTCTCTCCGGCGTCGCAGATCCGTGCGCGCGTCTGGAGCTTCGATAAGTCTGAATCCATCGACATTGATTTCTTTACCCGTCGTCTGCAGAAGGCGCAGACATGGCGTGACTGGCTGGCGAAAAAGGACGGTCTGGACAGCTACCGTCTGATCGCCGGAGAATCCGACGGCCTGCCGGGTGTCACTATTGACCGCTTCGGCAACTTCCTGGTATTGCAGTTGCTCAGCGCGGGGGCTGAATACCAACGCGCCGCGCTGATTAGTGCTCTGCAAATTGTTTTCCCGGACTGCGCTATTTATGACCGTAGCGATGTGGCCGTGCGTAAAAAAGAAGGTATGGCGCTGACCCAAGGGCCCGTCACGGGCGAACTGCCGCCTGCTCTGCTGCCTATCGAAGAACACGGGATGAAGCTGCTGGTTGATATTCAGCACGGTCACAAAACCGGCTATTACCTCGATCAACGCGATAGCCGCCTGGCGACGCGTCGTTATGTGGAAAACCAGCGTGTCCTGAACTGTTTCTCCTATACCGGCGGCTTTGCGGTCTCAGCATTAATGGGCGGATGCCGTCAGGTGGTCAGCGTCGACACCTCTCAGGAAGCACTCGATATTGCCCGCCAGAACGTGGAACTGAACAAGCTGGATCTGAGTAAAGCCGAGTTCGTGCGAGATGATGTGTTCAAACTGCTGCGCGCCTATCGCGATCGCGGTGAGAAATTTGATGTCATCGTGATGGATCCGCCGAAATTTGTCGAAAACAAAAGCCAGTTGATGGGCGCCTGCCGCGGTTATAAGGACATCAATATGCAGGCTATTCAGTTGCTGAACCCAGGCGGCGTACTGCTGACATTTTCCTGCTCCGGGCTGATGACGACCGATTTATTTCAGAAAATCATCGCTGATGCCGCAATAGATGCTGGTCGTGATGTACAATTTATAGAGCAGTTCCGTCAGGCCGCCGATCATCCGGTGATCGCTACCTACCCGGAAGGGCTGTATCTGAAAGGGTTTGCCTGTCGCATCATGTAACTTGAAAAGTGGAATATTACCCTTACATAGAGGGTATCTATTTCCCGGGAGGTGACTATGATTGCCAGCAAATTCGGTATCGGCCAGCAGGTCCGCCATTCCCTGTTAGGTTACCTCGGAGTGGTCGTGGATATCGACCCGGAATATTCGCTTGATGAGCCGTCAGCCGATGAGTTGGCGGTTAACAGCGAACTTCGCGCCGCTCCCTGGTATCACGTGGTGATGGAAGACGATAATGGTCTGCCAGTGCATACGTATCTGGCCGAAGCGCAACTGAGTAGCGAGCTACAGGAAGAACATCCGGAGCAACCGTCAATGGATGAACTGGCGCGCACAATCCGTAAACAGCTTCAGGCTCCACGCCTGCGTAATTGATAATAACACAGGCCTGATGGCGCTTCGCTTATCGGGCCTGTACGTTTCATCCGGCGACAGTCAAACTTTACTTCGCCAGTCCCAGTCGCGGGATCTCAATCGCCGGGCAACGATCCATCACCACCGTCAGCCCCGCATCACGCGCCAGCACGGCCGCCTGCTCGTTAATTACGCCAAGCTGCATCCATAGCGTCTTCGCGCCAATGGCGATAGCCTCCTGAGCGACGCCCCACGCCGCTTCAGAATTACGGAAGACATCGACCATATCCACTTTCTCTGGCACATCCGCCAGCGTTGCATAGCCCTGCTGCCCCAGTAGCATTTTTCCGGCAACCTTCGGTGAAACGGGAATAACGTGATAGCCCTGATCGAGTAAATACTTCATCACGCGATAGCTTGGGCGATCGGGTTTATCGCTTGCGCCAACCAGTGCAATCGTACGGGTAGATGTCAAAATGCCAGCAATATCGGTCTCTTTCATCGTGTTCCTCCAGGCTGTTTAACAAAGTGTACGACAAACCTGCCCCCGCAACCATTCATCCCATACTGGCGTATGAGAGCTAAACTCAAAAATATGTCTATATGTTAGTAAACGTGATTATCGAAAAATTTAGATACATGTTTGCAGCTATTTTCTGGACAGGAGAAACCTATGAAAGCCGGCATTGTGACAGCCTTAATTGCCCTGTGTTTGCCGGTAACCGTTTTTGCTACCTCATTACGCCTGTCTAATGATATTGACCTTTTGGTGCTGGACGGAAAAAAAGTTTCCAGCTCATTACTGCGCGGCGCCGACAGTATCGAGCTGGAAAATGGTCGCCACCAGCTCGTATTTCGCGTAGAAAAAACCATTCGCTTGTCCAGCCACGAAGAACGTCTGTATATTTCGCCTCCGCTGGTCATCAGCTTTGATACCCAACTCGTCAGCCAGGTTAATTTTCACCTCCCGCGTCTGAACAATGAGCGGGACACAGCGCATTTTGATGACGCTCCACGCGTGGAATTGCTGGATGGGGACTCCATGCCTATCCCCGTCAAGCTGGATATTCTGTCAATCACATCCACAGCGAAAATCGTGAATTATGAAATGGAAACTGAACGCTATAACAAAGCGGCTAAACATGCGTCATTACCGCAGTTTGCTACGATGATGGCCGATGACAGCTCGCTGCTTTCCGGGGTATCTGAACTGGATCGCGTGCCGCCTCAGTCGCAAACGCTGACCGAACAGCGCTTAAAATATTGGTACCAACAGGCCGACGCACAAACGCGAAGTAACTTTTTGCAATGGGCTCAGAAACAGCCTCCTTCATGACATTTATGTTCGCATACGCATTTTTTTTGTCTTTCTCTTGCAGCGTCAAGAGCTTCCAGTACTCTGTAACCAGGTTAACTTGGGAGCTGTACTATGGAATTAACAACTCGCACATTGCCAGCGCGTAAACATATTGCGCTGGTTGCACACGATCACTGTAAAAAGATGTTGATGAGCTGGGTGGAACGCCACCAGCCGTTGCTGGAAAAGCACGTTCTGTACGCCACAGGAACAACGGGAAACTTAATCCAACGCGCAACGGGAATGGACGTCAACGCCATGCTGAGCGGTCCGATGGGGGGTGACCAGCAGGTGGGCGCGCTGATTTCAGAAGGGAAAATTGATGTGCTGATTTTCTTCTGGGACCCGCTGAACGCCGTACCTCACGATCCTGATGTCAAAGCCCTGCTGCGTCTGGCGACGGTATGGAACATTCCGGTTGCCACCAACGTGTCGACCGCCGATTTTATTATCCAGTCGCCAAACTTCAACGATGCAACGGACATATTGATCCCAGATTACGCCCGCTATCTGGCAGAGCGCCTCAAATAAACACCGGGCAGGCGGCAATTGCCGCCTGCTATTCAGGGTTTTCTTGCTACCGGAACATCCAGTTGTTTAAGCTCATCCACAAAGCACGACGGTGTTTCTTTATTAAACAGCAGCCATACCCGATGCCGTGCCCGCGTTAGCGCCACATACAGCAAGCGTCTCTCTTCAGCATCCGGGAAATCCTCCACCGCCGGAAGCAACGCCTCTTCCATAATCGACTCGCGGGCCGGGGCGGGAAAACCATCATTCCCATCATGAAGCCCCACAACAATAACGTAATCTGCCTGCTGTCCCTTACTGGCATGGATAGTCATGAAATCCAGCTGTAGCTTAGGCCAACGGGTGGCTGCTTTCTCCAGACTGGCAGGTTTCAGGTGATGGTATCGCGCCAGCACCAGAATTCTCTCTTCTGCCTTCACAAATCCCGACAGCTTATCCAGTAGCAGATCCAGCTGGCTTTCATCGAGCAACGTGACGGCTTTTTTATCGCCTGCCATCAGACTGTTGAGCGGTTTCGTAAGCTGATGAGGGTTTTGCTGGATAAACTGGTTTGCAACTTCACCAATGCGGCTATTAAAACGGTAAGTCGTATCCAGATTACAACGGTCGCCCTCGCCGAAGTTTTGCTGGAATGCGGTGGTCAACGAAAGCTGTGCTCCGCTGAACCGGTAAATTGCCTGCCAGTCATCCCCTACGGCGAACAGCGTAGTGTGTGAGTTTTGCTTGCGCAGTGCGGCTAACAGGGCGGCACGCTGAGGAGAAATGTCCTGAAATTCGTCGACCAGAATGTGTTTCCACGGACTGATAAACCGACCTTTTTCCAGAATGACAATAGCCTGATGAATCAACCCGGAAAAATCGACGGCATTCTCATCCTTCAGGGCGCCCTTCCAGGCCTTGAGCAGGGGAGACATCAGCTTAATGCGTTTACTGAAAAGATCGCGAATCTCCTCCGGAGCATTGGCGATCATCTCCGCCTGCGCTCCGCCATGCATACGCATCAGGCTAACCCAACGATCCAGCCGGGAAGCCAGCCGGCGCTGTAATTTTTCGTCATCCCAGAAGTTACCTTCGGGTACAGACCACTGCATCTCTTCTTCTAACCATTGCCGCCAGCCTTTGGCTTGTGCCTTTTTCTCACTGCACTGCTGACGCCAGGTCGTGATAAAAAGTTTGCTACGCGCGGCAACATCATTTTCCAGCTTGCTAACCGTCGGGACTTTTTTGCTCCCCTGAGAAATAATGTGCAACGCCAGTGAATGAAACGTCCTCGCGGTGACTTCTTCCGTGTGCAGACGTTCACGGATGCGATCGTCCATCTCCTGGGCCGCTTTGCGTCCAAACGCCAGCAGCAGGATTTGTTCGGCCGCCGCTTCCCCTCGCGCAAGTAGCCAGCCCGCACGGGCGACCAATACGGATGTTTTGCCGCTTCCGGCCCCCGCAAGAACCAGTAATGATTGTTCACCGTTCACCACCGCCCGCGCCTGGGCCGGATTCAGCGGCGAGGACTCAATTTGCTGGAAAAATTCGGCATGTTCTTCCAACATGGCATCGGTATACGCCTGGTTGTGCTGCAAGCGACAAGCTTCAATGTCCTTCAACCATGCCTGGCATTGACGTAACGCCTCACGGCAATTTTCAAATTCTTCCAGCCGGTTAATCGGGAGCGGCAATGCGGCAAAGGCGCGGCGGATCTGCTGCTGTAGCCCTGACGTCTGTTCGCGCGTCAGCCATTTATTCTCACTGGTACGGGTGGCGATCGCCTCCAACTGCTGCTGTAAAACTCCCGCAGCGACGTCGCTCATTTCCTGACTCCACTGCTGCCAGAGCGAATTCAAATGGTGATGGAAGCGCTGGGTTTCAGCCCATTCAGTGCCGTGAAGACGAACTACCTTATCATCCGGGAGCACAAACTCCAGCTCACCCCATACCAGGCCGCGTTTACAATGAATAGCCAGTAACTGATTGAAGGGAATAAGATACTCGTGACGATCGCCGGAAACCTTAATCCCGGCATTGAGAATAACGGCCCGATCGTAAGGGTGTTGTGCCAGACGTTTTCCAAGAGAAGTTGCTTTCAGTTCCATAAGACTCAAGCGGATCCACACGAAGAGGTTTGCTTATCAGTGTAACCGCCAGAGAAAACGTGCTCCAGCCCAAAAAAACGTTACAATTGCCGAATTCACAGAAAACCAGAGTTAACCGAGGGTTTATGCGTACTGTTCTGAATATTTTAAATTTTGTGCTCGGGGGATTCGCCACCACCTTAGCCTGGTTACTGGCTACGCTGGTCAGTATTGTGCTGATTTTTACTCTCCCCCTGACCCGCTCATGCTGGGAAATTACCCGACTCTCGCTGTTTCCTTACGGTAACGAAGCGATTCATGTCGATGAGCTTAATCCAGCGGGCAAAAACGTCCTGTTGAATACCGGAGGCACCGTGCTCAATATTTTCTGGCTGATTTTCTTCGGCTGGTGGTTGTGCCTGATGCACATTGTCTCCGGTATTGCCCAGTGCATTACGATTATTGGTATCCCGGTTGGCATTGCGAATTTCAAAATCGCGGCGATTGCACTGTGGCCGGTGGGTCGCCGGGTAGTGTCAGTTGAAGTTGCTCGCGCAGCGCGTGAAGCCAACGCGCGTCGTCGCTTCGAATAATCAGGACCGATGGCCTTTATGTTAAGTCCTCTGCTCAAACGCTATACCTGGAACAGCACCTGGCTGTACTACGTGCGGATTTTTATCGCGCTTTGCGGCACAACAGCGCTGCCCTGGTGGCTGGGTGACGTTAAGCTGACCATCCCGCTCACGCTGGGTATGGTCGCAGCCGCGCTTACTGACCTGGACGATCGTCTTGCAGGTCGCCTGCGCAATTTGATCATCACGCTGGTGTGCTTTTTCATTGCCTCGGCCTCGGTCGAACTGCTCTTCCCATGGCCATGGCTGTTTGCCCTTGGGTTAACGCTCTCCACCAGCGGCTTTATACTGCTGGGGGGATTAGGGCAGCGCTATGCAACCATCGCCTTTGGCGCGTTGCTGATCGCCATTTACACGATGCTCGGCACCTCGCTTTACGATCAGTGGTATCAGCAACCGATCCTGCTGCTCGCGGGCGCCATTTGGTACAACCTGTTAACCCTGACCGGACATCTTCTGTTCCCTATTCGCCCCTTGCAGGACAATCTGGCGCGTAGCTATGAACAGTTAGCGCACTATCTGGAACTGAAATCGCGTCTTTTTGATCCCGACATAGAAGATGAAAGCCAGGCGCCGCTGTATGATTTGGCTCTTGCGAATGGGCAACTGATGGCGACCCTAAACCAGACAAAGGTGTCACTGCTGACCCGCCTGCGCGGCGACCGCGGACAGCGAGGAACACGTCGCACGCTACATTACTATTTTGTGGCGCAGGATATTCACGAACGCGCAAGCTCCTCGCATATTCAGTACCAAACGCTGCGCGACCATTTCCGCCACAGCGACGTGATGTTCCGCTTCCAGCGCCTGATGTCGATGCAGGGGCAAGCGTGTTCGCAACTGTCTCGCTGTATTTTATTACGCACGCCTTATCAGCACGATCCGCACTTTGAGCGCGTCTTCACCCATATTGATGCTGCACTTGAGCGCATGCGCGCGAGTGGTGAGCCTGCCGACCTGCTCAACACGTTAGGATTTTTGCTGTCAAACCTGCGGGCCATTGATGCCCAGTTGGCTACCATTGAGTCCGAACAGGCTCAGGTACTTTCGCGCAATGAGTCTGAAAATCAGCTTGCCGATGACAGCCCGCATGGGTTCAGTGATATCTGGTTGCGTCTGAGCCGTAATTTCACGCCTGAATCCGCCCTGTTTCGTCATGCTGTTCGCATGTCGCTGGTGCTCTGCGTCGGCTATGCCATTATCCAGATAACCGGAATGAACCACGGGTACTGGATCCTGTTGACCAGTCTGTTTGTCTGCCAGCCAAACTACAACGCCACCCGACATCGTCTGGCACTAAGGATTATCGGCACATTAGTCGGGATCGCCATTGGGTTACCGATCCTGTGGTTTGTACCTTCTCTCGAAGGGCAATTGATACTTCTGGTGATCACCGGCGTGTTGTTTTTTGCCTTTCGTAACGTCCAGTACGCGCATGCCACCATGTTTATCACGCTGCTGGTGCTGCTGTGCTTTAACCTGCTCGGTGAAGGTTTTGAAGTTGCACTTCCGCGCGTCATCGATACGTTGATCGGCTGTGCCATCGCCTGGGCTGCTGTCAGCTTTATCTGGCCAGACTGGCGTTTTCGGAATCTGCCGCGAGTGATTGAACGGGCCACTGACGCTAACTGTCGTTATCTTGATGCTATTCTCGAACAATATCATCAGGGGCGTGATAATCGTCTGGCATACCGTATCGCCCGCCGTGACGCGCACAATCGTGATGCGGAACTTGCTTCGGTGGTGTCGAACATGTCGAGTGAACCGGATGTCACGGCCCAAACACGCGAAACGGCGTTCCGCTTGCTGTGTCTTAACCATACGTTTACCAGCTATATTTCCGCCCTCGGCGCACATCGCGAGCAGTTAACCAATCCTGACGTCCTGGCATTGCTGGATGATGCCGTCTGCTATGTAGATGATGCGCTTCACCATCAACCTGCTGATGAGCAGCGCGTATACCAGGCGCTGGAAGATCTGAAGCAGCGAATTCAGCATCTCGAGCCACGTCCGGACAGTAAAGAGCCGCTGGTCGTACAGCAAGTTGGGTTACTGATTGCCCTGCTCCCGGAGATTCGGCGATTACAGCAACAAATTGCTGTGCTGCCATCTAATACCCCGGTTCCGGCGTAAGAGAACTCACCCACTCCACCAGCTCCTGGCGACGCGTCGCCGGGAGAGCGGCTTCATGCACCCCGTCAACCGCCCCTTCAAGGGCATAGAGTATTTTTACCGTTAAGGCAGGGTTATTTTGCCGAAGTTTCAACCAGCACATCTGAGCTCCCAGCGATCGCAAT
The DNA here is from genome assembly GCF_030336655.1 of Citrobacter sp. Cb041. NCBI lineage: Bacteria > Pseudomonadati > Pseudomonadota > Gammaproteobacteria > Enterobacterales > Enterobacteriaceae > Citrobacter > Citrobacter sp. Cb041. The sequence continues at coordinate 75,308 of NZ_JAOWDD010000027.1, forward strand.
GTCCCCTCATCCGTAATTCCTGCTTCATTTAGCAAGGTCTCGAGATGAAACGTCATATTCGGTAATTCCCGCAGGCGATGTTGTGCAAAGCGACTCTGTTTTTCCTTAACGGCTGCATCGAGTGAAAATTGTGATAGCGACACTAACTGCTGCTGGTTCTGCCACAGGGTATCGTTCACCTGGTAATAATTGAGTACAACCGGACGCCCGCGCTTGATAAATGTTAGCCAGACAGGAGAATTTTTTACACAGTACTGGGCGCTCTGCTCACAGGCGCGAAGATATAACTCACCGCTGGCAACCATGGCAAAGACCGTATCACCAACCGTCAGACTATAGCTGCCAAACAGTGAGCGGTAGTGAATTGTTCCCAGAGAAGCCAGATATTCTTGTGATTTATAGATTCTTGCATAAGACTTTTCTTTCATAAAAATCCTTTTAAATCATAACGTAAGCAAATAATTTGCAGTAGCAGATCCGTTAATGACGAAAATAGGCAACTTATGCGTATGGGGCAAGATGAATTTTATTTTTCCCGTAATGATGACTAAAAATTGCGAACCTGTTTCCGAAAATAAGGTTGATCTTTATTGATGGCGGGGTTACTGTATATCCATACAGTAACTCACAGGGCTGGATTGATTATGTACACTTCAGGTTATGCAAATCGTTCTTCGTCGTTCTCTTCCGCATCGAGCAGCATTGCGCGCGTTTCAGCAGAGAACGCTACCGCTGGGCTTATCAGTGAAGTGGTCTATCGCGAGGACCAGCCCATGATGACGCAGCTCCTGCTGCTTCCCCTGCTGCAACAGTTAGGGCAACAATCACGCTGGCAGCTGTGGCTGACGCCTCAGCAAAAATTAAGCCGTGAGTGGGTGCAGTCGGCCGGGCTTCCATTGACCAAAGTCATGCAAATCAGCCAGCTCTCCCCCTGCAATACGCTGGAATCGATGGTTCGTGCGCTGCGCACGGGTAACTACAGCGTCGTCATCGGCTGGTTGACGGAAGAATTAACCGAAGATGAACATGCCGAGCTGGTAAAAGCGGCAGATGAAGGTAATGCGATGGGATTTATCATGCGTCCTGTTCGCGCTCAGACACTTGCGGGGAGACAGCATTCCGGGCTAAAAATTCACTCGAATTTGTATCATTGAGTAAAATTAGGAATTATCCTGGAATTTTTTTTCATGTTTTAATTTGCCATTGAGCTGTAACGCGTTTTCCGGCTGAAGGCCTGTCTGAAGCGGTTTTCAGGAAATCCTCAGTACATTTATTCATCTATAAATGTTAAATAATGTGTACACAAGCCTTTTTTTTTCATATGCCTGACGGACTTCACACTTGTAAGTTTTCAACTACGTTGTAGACTTTACATCGCCAGGGGTGCTCGGCATAAGCCGCAGATATCGGTAGAGTAACTATTGAACTGGTCCCCGGGTGAAGGATTTAACCGTGTTATCTCTCTTCGGAGATATTCATGGCGAATTTTGGATGATAACGAGGCGCAAAAAATGAAAAAGACAGCTATCGCAATTGCAGTGGCACTGGCTGGTTTCGCTACCGTGGCGCAGGCCGCTCCGAAAGATAACACCTGGTACACTGGTGCTAAACTGGGCTGGTCTCAGTACCATGATATTGGTAACAACCAGATCAACAACTCCGGTCCTACCCACGAAAGCCAACTGGGTGCTGGTGCGTTCGGTGGTTATCAGGTTAACCCGTACGTTGGTTTCGAAATGGGTTACGACTGGTTAGGTCGTATGCCGTACAAAGGCGCCACCGATGCTACCCACAATAATGGCGCTTTCAAAGCTCAGGGCGTTCAGCTGACCGCTAAACTGGGTTACCCAATCACTGACGATCTGGACGTTTATACCCGTCTGGGTGGTATGGTTTGGCGTGCAGACGCTAAAAACAACCAAGGCTTCAAAGACCACGACACTGGTGTTTCCCCAGTATTCGCAGGTGGCGTAGAGTATGCAATTACTCCTGAAATCGCTACCCGTCTGGAATACCAGTGGACCAACAACATCGGTGACGCGAACACCGTTGGCGGTCGTCCGGATAACGGTCTGTTGAGCGTTGGTGTTTCCTACCGTTTCGGTCAGCAGGAAGAAGCAGCTCCAGTAGTTGTTGCTCCGGCTCCGGCTCCGGAAGTACAGACCAAACACTTCACTCTGAAGTCTGACGTTCTGTTCAACTTCAACAAAGCAACTCTGAAACCAGAAGGCCAGCAGGCTCTGGATCAGATGTACAGCCAGCTGAGCAACCTGGATCCGAAAGACGGTTCCGTAGTGGTTCTGGGCTTCACTGACCGCATCGGTTCTGACGCTTACAACCAGGGTCTGTCCGAGAAACGTGCTCAGTCCGTTGTTGATTACCTGATCTCTAAAGGTATTCCTTCTGACAAAATCTCTGCACGTGGCATGGGCGAATCCAACCCAGTTACTGGCAACACCTGTGACAACGTGAAAGCTCGCGCTGCACTGATCGACTGCCTGGCTCCGGATCGTCGTGTTGAGATCGAAGTTAAAGGTATCAAAGACGTTGTAACTCAGCCTCAGGCTTAAGTTATCGTCTTATAAAAAAACCCCGCTTTGCGGGGTTTTTTTCACTTTTTATCAATCAAAGCACGCCTGTACACAACACATTTAGCCATTCTGTGGTTATTCTTTTCCCAGCAGCGCCTGTAAATCCTGCTTCAATGTCGACATTTTATTCGCGTACTTCTCTTTATGCTCTGCGTCTTCAATCAGTTGTACAATAGTTTCAGAAAGCGTTTTGCCGCGCCGCTGCGCAAGCCCCGCTAAGCGCTGCCAGACCATAAATTCCAGATCGATAGATTTCTTTCGCGTATGCTGATGCTCCGCGTTAAAGTGCCGCTTACGCCTCGCTCGTATGGTTTGTTTCATACGATTTAGCAGCGCAGAGTTCATGTGTTCTTCAATCCAGGTATTGACCCGAACCGGTTCATTTTCGAGGGTTAGCAACAAATCAACGGCTTCTTCGGCAGCGCTGGCCTCTACGTAACGGGTGATTAATTCCCCCTCACGATGCTTCTTCACCAGATACTTCCATTTCCAGCCGCTTTCAAGGTTTTCAAGTTGTTGATATTTCATTGCGATCTCAATGTTACCGTGTAACTCTTATCAGAATATCAGCTTTTTCGGCATCTGAAGAAAAGAATATCCAGCCTGTGAACTGTCGCGCGTCCTCGCATTCGTTTCACAGCGCTTTCCACGTGTGCAGTGATGATGGTTACGGTATAATCTCGTTTTTTACAACAGACTAAAAAACATCAACTTTGACCATTACGAAACTTGCATGGCGTGATCTGGTTCCTGACACCGATAGTTATCAGGAAGTATTTGCACAGCCGCACGTCACTGACGACACCGATACCTTACTTAGTGATACTCAGCCACGTTTACAATTTGCGCTGGAGCAGCTTCTTCAGCACTGGACGACGTCTTCGTTCATGCTGGTAAAAGCGCCGGAAGAGCTTGAGTACATCAACCTTATTGCAGAGGCCGCGCGGTCTCTGCACTCTGATGCCGGAAGTCTCACCGGAGGTCATTATGATATCTCCGGTCACACTATCCGCTATCGTACAGCTGAGAGAGCAGAAGACAATTTTGCGACATTAACCCAGGTAGTCTGCGCTGACTGGGTTGAAGCCGAACAACTGTTTGGCTGTCTGCGTCAGTTCAATGGCGAAATTACCCTACAACCAGGCCTTGTGCATCAGGCCAACGGTGGTGTGCTGGTTATTTCGTTGCGCACGCTACTGGCCCAACCGCTGCTGTGGATGCGCCTGAAAGCCATTGTCAGCCACGAGCGTTTTGACTGGGTAGCTTTTGATGAGTCTCGCCCGCTGCCCGTCTCCGTTCCACCTATGCCGCTTAAACTCAAAGTGGTATTAGTCGGTGAACGTGAATCACTGGCAGACTTCCAGGACATGGAGCCGGAGCTGGCTGAGCAGGCTATTTATAGCGAGTTTGAAGATAATCTGCAGATAGTGGATGCCGAAACCATGACGCAGTGGTGTCAGTGGGTAACACATACCGCTACGCGCAACAATTTGCCCTACCCGGCCCCTGATGCATGGCAAGTGCTGATCCGTGAAGCCGTTCGTTATACCGGCGAACAGGATACATTGCCGCTTAACCCGCTGTGGATCACCCGGCAGTTCAAAGAAGTGGCCCCGTTATGCGAGGGCGAAACCTGCAACGCTGAGCAGTTCAGCCTTATGCTAACCCAGCGTGAATGGCGGGAAGGTTTCCTCGCCGAACGAATGCAGGATGAGATCCTGCAGGAACAGATCCTGATCGAGACGGAAGGCGAGCGTATTGGCCAAATCAACGCCCTGTCGGTGATTGAATTTCCTGGCCACCCCCGCGCGTTTGGTGAGCCTTCTCGTATCAGCTGTGTGGTTCATATTGGCGACGGCGAATTTACGGATATTGAGCGCAAAGCCGAGCTTGGCGGAAATATTCATGCGAAGGGTATGATGATTATGCAGGCGTTCCTGATGTCGGAACTCCAGCTTGAACAGCAAATCCCCTTCTCTGCCTCGCTGACCTTTGAGCAATCCTATAGCGAAGTGGACGGCGACAGCGCGTCCATGGCAGAACTTTGCGCATTGATTAGCGCCCTCGCCGACGTTCCTGTTAATCAAAGCATCGCCATTACCGGTTCTGTCGATCAGTTTGGTCGGGCACAACCTGTTGGTGGTCTGAACGAGAAAATTGAAGGCTTCTTCGCCATCTGTCAGCAGCGTGAGCTGACAGGCACACAGGGCGTTATCATTCCTTCAGCGAATGTCAGACACCTGAGCCTGCATCCCGCACTGCTACAGGCCGTAGAAGAAGAAAAATTCACTATCTGGGCGGTGGACGACGTGACCGATGCGCTGCCACTGTTATTAAATCTGGTGTGGGATGGTGAAGGCCAGACAACGCTGATGCAAACTATCCAGGAGCGTATTGCTACGGCAACGCAGCAGGAAGGTCGTCACCGTTTTCCCTGGCCGCTACGTTGGCTGAACTGGATTATTCCGAACTGATCGGACTTGTTCAGCGTACACGTGTTAGCTATCCTGCGTGCTTCAATAAAATAAGGCTTACAGAGAACATGGTAGATAAACGCGAATCCTATACAAAAGAAGACCTTCTTGCCTCTGGTCGCGGTGAGCTGTTTGGCGCAAAAGGGCCACAACTGCCTGCACCAAGCATGCTGATGATGGACCGTGTCATCAAGATGACCGAAACCGGCGGCAACTTTGACAAAGGTTATGTTGAAGCTGAACTGGATATCAACCCGGACCTGTGGTTCTTCGGATGCCACTTTATCGGCGATCCGGTGATGCCGGGCTGCCTGGGTCTGGATGCCATGTGGCAGCTGGTTGGATTCTATCTCGGCTGGCTGGGCGGCGAAGGTAAAGGCCGCGCGCTGGGCGTAGGCGAAGTTAAATTCACCGGCCAGGTTCTGCCGACTGCAAAGAAAGTGACTTACCGCATTCACTTCAAACGCATCGTTAATCGTCGCCTGATCATGGGCCTGGCTGATGGTGAAGTGCTGGTTGATGGTCGTCTGATCTATACCGCAAACGATCTGAAAGTGGGTCTGTTCCAGGACACTTCTGCGTTCTAATCCAGGTCAGCGTAGCCGCCAGACATTAACGTTTATTCGTCTTGTCTGGTGGGCAAAAAGGCGAAACCTCCGCTCTGCGGAGGTTTCTTTTATCTAAAGAGACAGAATCAGGCCATTAAAACCCTATCCCCCATGGCTTCTCGCCAGCCTCCCAGCCAGTATGACCTCTGATTCAGCGTCTGATAGGGACACATTTCTTTTGATCGTCCGGCAATGCCGGCCTGATATCCACGTTGATGTGCCCGTTCCAGGCGATCTCGTTTTTGTCTCTTCATGCCTCGTTTCCCTCATCTTTTGGGTCTGGTGGAAAAGAAAACAGTGATTACTAAGTGTGCAATCACACTAAAACGAATACCCCTAAACATCAGGCTCGTCAATGCGCAAAATTCACGCCAGTGTCATATTTGTGAGCTACCCGCAAAATCATTTGTACAAAAATAGTCTGTCAGAACAGCTATCTCCACGGCTAAAAAAATAAAAAAAACCGCCCCGGGCAATGAACCAGGGGCGGCATAATTTACAATTATTTAAGCTTAAGGGATGCGTTTCAGCTCTTGAGCCATTGCCGTCGCTTCCTGGCTCCAGGCGTTGGCCAGAACCTTCACCATCTCATCGTAGCCGTCTTTAGTCTGTACAGCTTCGATGTGGAATGGACGCTTGATCAACTGCCCCTGGTGATTCAGCAGCCATTCACCGCTCACGATGACCTTACCATCGTACCGACCGTGGAAGCCGGTCACGGTGACGTTCAAAGTGTCCTGAGTGCTTCCCAGCGGCTGCGAAGCGACAACCCAGCCAGGCAACTGCATACTGAGGTTCGTAACCAGGGTATTGCGCAATTGCTGATCTAATGGGCTGGCCCAGAGATTATTATTCGCTATCACATATTGCACATCGCTGGTCTGGTAAACCACCCCATTACCCGCCAGATAGTCCGGGACCGCAATCTGTTCAACCCACAGCAGACGGTTACCCTGGTTAGCTGAGCTCTGTACGCCCCCTTGCGCGATAGGGAGCTGGTAATAGCTTTTATTTTCTCCGCTGGAGCTGCATGACGTCAGCCAGACCACCATCATCGCCACTAGCCACTTTTTCATTGTTTCGCCCTCTTCGGCTCTGGATCTTTTTTGTCCTTCGCTTCAAATACCAGCGCATTGCTCTTATCGTTCAACGTTTTCAGTACCGGTTGCAGTTCTCGCAGTACCTGATCAAGACGCTGCATATCCGCCACCATCTTGTTGTAGGCGGCGGACCCCGGCTGGAAGCCCTGCATACTACGGTTCAGTTCGCGCAGCGTGTTCTGCATATCCGCCGGAAGATCCTGCATCGACTGACTGGACGTGATCTTATTCATGTTGTCCAGCGTGGTTTGCAGATGCTTCATCGTACGCTGGCTTTCCGACAACGTATTGGTCGCCTGCTCAATCATCGGGTTCAACGGCAGATTGTTAATCTTATCCAGCGCTTCCATCAGTCGCTGCTGGATCTGCGCCAGACCACCGCTCACGGTCGGAATAATTTGATAACCATTAAATTCGCGCACACCGGTAATCGGCGGTTCTTTCGGGTAGAAGTCGAGATCGACATACAGAGCGCCAGTCACCAGGTTCCCGGTTTTCAGCGATGCCCGTAAGCCGCGTTTAAGCAATTCTGCCAGATGAGCGCCAACATCAGTATCTTCTCCCAGCTGTGCCTTCAGACGTTCTGGTTCGATACGTACCAGCACCGGAATGCGGTAATCATTGTTGAAGACCTGACGCATATTCGGTGAGAAGAAAGGTACTTTACTTACCGTACCCAAACGGATGCCACGGAATTCCAGTGGCGCGCCGGGCTGCAGGCCACGAATTGAATCTTTAAAGAACATCAGGTAATCAATATGATCGGTATACAGTGAATCCTGAATACTTTTTTGGTCGTCATAAAGATTAAACGCAGACTGTTGTGCGACCGGTTCGCCTTGTTCCAGCCCTTCTGGCACATCAAAACTTACGCCACCGCCAAACAGCGTGGAGAGAGATCCCATTTCCACGCGCATACCTGCCGAAGTAAGATCTACGGCGATCCCACTGTCTTTCCAGAAACGCACATTGCTGGTCACCAGACGATCGTTAGGCGCATTGATAAATAGCTGATAGCTAATCGTACGCTTTTGCGCATCAAATGTGCTGGTTTCAACCGAACCTACACGATAACCACGGAACAGTACCGGGTCGCCCGGGCTCAACTGACCGGCTTTTTTGCTGTCCAGAATCACACGGATCCCTTTCGCATCTGGCGGCGCCAGCGGCGGTGAATCCAGCAGTTGGTAATTTTCCAGCTTGCTGCCTTTATTGCCAGGCTGCAGTTCAATATAAGCCCCGGACAATAGCGTGCCGAGCCCACTGATACCTTCACGTCCAACCTGCGGCTTCACCACCCAAAAGACAGAATCTTTATGCAGCAGCTTTTCCATTCCGGAGTTAAGACGAGCTTTAATTTCCACATGGGTCAAATCATCAGTCAGGGTTGCGCTCTCGACGATACCGACATCCACGCTGCGGCTCTTAATCGTCGTTTTGCCCCCTTCAATACCTTCGGCATTGGTGGTAATCAGCGTGACTTGTGGCCCCTGATGACTGTAGTGATAAAACAGGACCCACGCGCCAATGAGGGCAGTGACTATAGGGAATATCCACACGGGCGACCAGTTTTTTACCTTTTGCACTTTGGCTTCCCCACTTTTAGATTCCATGCTGTCAGGACTCCTCATGATCTGGTTCACGGTCCCACGACAGACGGGGATCAAATGTCATCGCAGAAAACATTGTCATAATGACGACTAAAGCAAACATCAAAGCACCCATTGCAGGATAAATGTTCATTAACCCTCCCATGCGCACCAGCGCAGAGAGTACGGCAATTACAAAAACGTCGATCATTGACCAGCGACCGACAAATTCTACAACCTCGTAAATTAAATGCATTCGTTCACTGTCGCGTTTGCCGTGCCCTTTGGCATCCCAACACAGCCAGGCAATGGCGATCATTTTCAACGTCGGCACCATAATACTGGCGATAAAGATAATCGCAGCCACCGGGTAAGAGCCTTCGCTCCAGATTAAAACCACGCCCTCGAGTATCGTTGAAGGCAGCTTTGACCCGAGCAGATCGGTGATCATGATCGGCAGAATATTGGCAGGAAGATAAAGCATGATCGACGTAAACAGTAATGCCAATGTCCATTGCAGACTGTTTTTACGCCGCACATAACCTTTCGTCTGACAGCGTGGGCATACCAGCTCGTCTGCCGGAAGAATAGCGGTGCAGCAGGAACAGGAACGCAATCCTTGTCGGATGCCGGGCACACCAGGCTTTAATTCCTGCTTAATGGCTGGCATAGGGGCAATATCATCCCACAGCCAACGGCGATCCACACACTGGAAAGCCCGCAACTGGAGCATACAAAACATGCACCACGGGATGAAGCTGCTGCCCACGCCGATATCGCCGTAGGCCATCAGCTTAACAAAGCTCACCAGCACGCCCGCGAGGAAAATTTCTGCCATTCCCCAGCTTTTTAACTGAAACAAAATACGCGCCAGCCATGTTTTAAGCCGCTCAGGCATATGAACCCGATTCACCAACAGCAAAATGGTCAACAAGCAAAAAGCGGGAACCAACTGAACGAATAAGATAAAGAAGGTACCGAGGCTGGCGTAATCTTCCGAAAAGAGAACGCTGGGGATTTGCAGCAGCGTCACTTCGCTGCTCACCCCCGCAACATTCATATTCACAAAGGGAAAGAGGTTTGACAAAAGCAGCATAAATAATGCTGCTAACACATAGGCGGTAGGACGCTGCCGTGGCGCGTCCCACTCAACCGTTAACGTAGTGCCACATCGTGGACATGCCGCTTTCTGACCATGCTCAAGGCGAGGTAACGCCACCAGCATGTCACACTGCGAGCACAGAATATGCTTCGCGGCATGGTGATGTTCGCACATATGTGCTCCTTTAAATTATGCGCCGTTCTTCAAAGACTCAAGATACTCCCAGCGCTCAAAGGCTTGCTCAAGTTCTTGTTCAGCTTCGTTCAGATTAGCTAATACCTGTTGCGTTTGCTCATGCGGCTGACTGAAAAAAGCGGCGTCAGCTACCTGAGCTTGTAATGCTTCCAGTTTAGCTTCCAGTTCTTCAAGCAGCGCGGGGAGCAGCTCCAGTTCGCGCTGCAGTTTATAGCTTAGTTTGCTCGTGCTGCGTTTGACAATTTCTGCTTTAGGAGCAACGGTTTCCTCTGTTTTTTTCGCAACTGGCTGTTTAAACGCCACATACTGCGATTGCTGGCTGCGGGCATCATGATAACCGCCGACATAACGACCAATTTTACCGCCGCCTTCGAAGATCCAGCATTCGGTTACGGTATTATCCACAAACTGACGGTCGTGGCTCACCAGCAGCACGGTGCCCTGGTAGCTATCAATCAGCTCTTCAAGCAGTTCCAGCGTTTCGACGTCCAGATCGTTCGTTGGTTCATCGAGAATCAAAAGATTACTGGGTTTGAGAAAAAGACGCGCCAGCAGTAGGCGATTGCGTTCCCCACCAGAGAGCGCACGTACTGGCGTCATCGCCCGTTTCGGATGGAACAGGAAATCTTGGAGATAGCCCAGCACATGGCGAGGTTTACCGTTAACCAGCACCTCTTGCTTACCCTCAGCAAGGTTGTCCATCACGGTTTTATCCGGATCCAGTTCGGCGCGGTGCTGATCGAAATACGCCACTTCCAGCTTCGTGCCGACGTGAATGCGTCCGCTGTCAGCCTGAAGCTGACCTAACATCAGCTTCAGCAGCGTTGTTTTACCGCAGCCGTTAGGTCCAATTAGCGCAATCTTGTCGCTACGTTGCACCTGCGCGGAGAAATCTTTTACCAGTTGCTTTCCATCAACCTGGTAATCAACATTCTCCATTTCGAAGACAATCTTGCCAGAGCGGCTCGCCTCTTCGACCTGCATCTTCGCCGTGCCCATCACTTCGCGACGTTCGCCACGCTCGCGACGCATGGCTTTCAGCGCCCGCACGCGGCCTTCATTACGGGTACGACGCGCTTTGATGCCCTGACGGATCCACACTTCTTCCTGCGCCAGCTTGCGATCAAATTCCGCGTTTTGGAGATCTTCCACCCGCAGCGCTTCTTCTTTATCCAGCAGATACTGATCGTAGTTCCCCGGATAGGTCACCAGCTTGCCGCGGTCGAGATCGACAATACGCGTCGCCATATTGCGAATAAATGAACGGTCGTGGGAAATGAAAATAATTGTCCCATTGAAGGATCTCAGGAACCCTTCCAGCCAGTCGATAGTTTCAATATCCAGGTGGTTAGTTGGTTCATCCAGCAGCAGTACGCGCGGGTTGCTCACTAACGCGCGGCCCAGCGCCGCCTTACGCAGCCAGCCGCCCGAAAGCGAAGAAAGCGCGGCGTTAGGATCCAGTCCCAGTTGTGCCAGCACTTCATTAATGCGGCTTTCGAGCTGCCACAGATTATGGTGATCGAGCATTTCCTGAACCCGCGCCATTTCATTCAGGTTTCTGTCGCTGGGATCGGTCATCACCAGGCGCGAAATATCGTGATAACGCTTCAGATATTCAGCCTGTTCCTCAATACCTTCGGCAACGAAGTCATAGACGCTGCCCTCAACATTACGCGGCGGATCCTGCTGCAGACGCGCCACAACCAGGTCCTGCTCATAAATAATACGCCCGTCGTCAAGACCCTGTTCACGGTTGAGGATCTTCATCAGCGTCGACTTACCTGCGCCATTACGGCCAACCAGACAGACGCGTTCGTTATCTTCGATATGCAGTTCTGCATTATCAAGAAGCGGCGCATCGCTGAACGACAGCCATGCACCATGCATACTGATCAATGACATTTATTTATCCTTTCAGGCTGCGGTAATCAGCCAGCAATTGTGGATCTGGCGGTTACGGGCAAAATCCTGGGAAAGCGTTTTTTGGGTGATTTCTTGTGCTTTTAATCCCAGTTCAGCCAGACCGTCGAGATCCATACGGAACCCACGCTTGTTGTTGGAGAACATGATCGTGCCGTCTTTACGCAGCAGACGTTTCAGATCTTTCATCAGCGCCAGATGATCGCGCTGTACATCAAACGAGTCTTCCATACGTTTTGAGTTAGAGAACGTCGGCGGATCGATGAAAATCAGATCAAACTGTTCATTGGCATCGCGCAGCCAGCCCAGGCAATCGGCCTGAATTAAACGGTGAGCGCGACCACTCAGGCCGTTCAGGCGCAGGTTACGCTCAGCCCACTCCAGGTAGGTACGCGACATATCAACCGTCGTGGTGCTACGTGCACCGCCCAGCCCGGCATGAACGCTGGCACTGCCGGTGTAGGAAAACAGGTTAAGGAAATCCTTACCTTTACTCATCTGGCCCAGCATGCGGCGCGCAATACGGTGATCGAGGAACAAACCGGTATCAAGATAGTCTGTCAGGTTGACCCACAGGCGGGCGTTGTACTCACTTACCTCAATGAATTCACCCTTCTCATTCATCTTCTGATACTGGTTCTTCCCTTTCTGCCGCTCACGGGTTTTCAGCACCAGTTTATTTGGCGCGATTTCCAGGACGGACAACGTTGCGGCAATGATATCGAACAGGCGTTGACGTGCTTTTTGCGCATCGACCGTCTTCGGCGGAGCGTATTCCTGAACCACGACCCACTCACCGTAACGGTCCACTGCAACGTTGTATTCCGGCAGGTCAGCATCATACAGGCGATAGCATTCAATTCCTTCCTGACGCGCCCATTTTTCCAGCTTCTTGATATTCTTACGCAGGCGGTTGGCATAATCTTCAGCGACCGTGGCTGGCTTGCTGTCCGCAGTGGTCTCTGCAACGTGATAGTTTTTCTGTACGCAATCCAGCGGACCGTTTTTCGCTTTGAACTGCTTGTCAGCACGCAATTGCAGGCTGCTGAGCAAATCCGGAGAGGCGCTGAACAGCGACAAATTCCAGCCGCCAAACTGGTTTTTCATCGTACGGCCCAGCAAGCTATGCAGGGCAATCAGCGCCGGTTCGCTATCCAGACGTTCGCCGTAGGGCGGGTTACTGATCACCGTACCATACGGTCCCTTCGGCAGTGGATTACTCAGTTTGGCGACATCTTTAACGTCAAATGTCATCAGATCGGCAATACCTGCGCGGCGGGCGTTACTACGCGCTTTTTCAATCACGCGCGCATCGCTGTCGGAGCCATAGAAGTGCGAAGTATAGTCAGCAAGCCCCTTACGCGCACGCACCTGAGCTTCGGCTTTAACCTCTTGCCAGACGGCTTCATCGTGCTGTGCCCAACCGCTAAAGCCCCAGTACCCGCGGTGCAGGCCCGGCGCGCGATCGGTTGCCCACATCGCCGCTTCAATCAGCAGCGTGCCGGAGCCGCACATCGGATCGAGTAACGGTGTGCCCGGCTGCCAGCCAGAACGCATAACAATAGCGGCGGCTAGCGTCTCTTTAATCGGCGCTTGACCCGCGCGATCGCGATAACCGCGCTGATGCAAACCGTCACCGCTCAGATCAAGTGCAATGCTGGCGGTATCTTTGTTCAACCAGACGTTGATACGCAGATCCGGAGATTCACGATCCACATTCGGACGCGGCAGATTTTTGCGGGTAAAGGCATCGACAATCGCATCCTTGACCTTCAGCGCGCCGTACTGGCTGTTACGAATGGTCTCGTTCAGGCCGCTAAAATGGACGGCAAACGTAGCACCAGGATTAAATATCTCTGTCCAGTCGATTGCCTGAACGCCGAGGTACAGATCAAGATCGCTGTAGACCTTGCACTCTCCCATCGGCAGGATAATGCGCGAGGCCAGGCGGCTCCACATCAGGCTCTGGTAAACAAGCCGCGTGTCGCCCTTAAAATGGACCCCACCCTGAACGACCTGACACTCCAGCGCGCCGAGGTTTTCCAGTTCAGTTTTTAACAGCTCTTCCAGCCCGCGGGCCGTACTGGCAAACAGAGAATTCATAATGTCACTTTTACTCCTAGAAAATTGCTGCGCATTATAGCTAATATGGGCTGTATGTCATAAAGTTGAAGGCTTATTTTCGTTCAAGGGGCTGTGCAGTGGTAACGTTGACCCGACTTTTTATTCACCCGGTTAAATCAATGCGTGGAATTGGACTCACGCACGCCCTGGCAGACGTGAGCGGTCTCGCCCTGGATCGTATATTTATGATTACCGAACCCGACGGGACGTTCATTACCGCCCGACAGTTCCCGCAAATGGTCCGCTTTACCCCTTCCCCTTTCCACGATGGACTTCATCTCACGGCTCCAGACGGCAGCAGCGCGCTCGTGCGATTCGCAGACTTCGCCACCCAGGATGCGCCGACTGAAGTGTGGGGAAACCATTTTACCGCGCGTATTGCGCCAGCGGCTATCAACCTGTGGCTGAGCGGCTTTTTCTCCCGTGACGTGCAGTTGCGCTGGGTGGGTCCGCAACTGACACGCCGGGTGAAGCGCCACGCTGATGTTCCTTTGTCCTTCGCCGATGGTTATCCCTACCTGCTGGCCAACGAAGCATCTCTGCGCGATGTGCAACAGCGCTGTCCGGCAAGCGTCAAAATGGAACAGTTTCGCCCCAATCTGGTGGTTTCGGGGGCTGACGCATGGGCAGAAGACACCTGGAAAGTGATTCGCATTGGCGACGTCATTTTTGATGTGGCAAAACCCTGTAGCCGCTGCATTTTCACTACCGTTAGTGCAGAAAAAGGCCAGAAACATCCGTCTGGCGAGCCGCTCGCCACGCTGCAAACCTTCCGGACAGCGGTGGATAACGGCGACGTCGATTTCGGCCAGAATCTTATCGCACGCAACAGCGGCGTTATTCGCGTCGGTGATGAGGTAGAAATTTTGGCAACCGGTCCCGCCAGAGCATACGGTGCGGCGGAGTCAGACGATACCGCACTGGAACAACAGCCCGATGCCACGGTACTTATTGACTGGCAGGGCCAGACCTTTCGCGGAAATAATCAGCAGGTATTGCTTGAACAGCTGGAAAACCAGGGTATCAGGGTGCCCTATTCATGCCGGGCAGGAATTTGCGGATGCTGTCGAATTCGACTGTTGGAAGGCGAAGTTAGTCCGCTGAAAAAATCAGCGATTGGGGATGACGGGACGATTCTGTGCTGCAGTTGCGTTCCCAAAACGACAATCAGGCTGGAGAGTTAAACCGCCTGTTCAAGGCTGAAACTGTCGGCAATAACCTGCGGTTTCAGTCTGTCATTCATTATTTTAATCGCGTCGCCAAGTTGCATTGTGCGTCCGGCAATAACCACACCAGGTTGTGCAAGCAGACAAAGCGCGGCATTTTCACCCGGTTCAACCACTAACAGGTTTACCTGTTCATCCGTATCGCTTAAATCCACACAAGCAGCATCCCCCACGACTGGCGACCAGTTAATACCGTGTGCGACAAAGTGCCAGCTTTTTGGCATTTGCGGTTTAAGGTAACGAATCGCCACCAGCGCATTAAGCACCAGTTCCGCCTTTTGCTCTTTGGCTAAATCCAGGTAGCGACATTTTTCTTCAAAGGAAAAATAAAGCGCGGCGTCATCAACACAAAAACCCGACGGAGAAAATGCATCCGGAGTGAGCATTTTACGAGCAAAACGCGAACGGAATAACATGCCATTGGCTAAATCGAGCATCATACGATCGTGCTCTTCATCATAATACCAGCGCCAGTTATCGTCGGGTTTAATTCGCATCAGTTTCTCTCCTTTCCTTAATCATCACCATTACGACAGTATCCTTTTGCCGCTTCGTTTATTGCCTTAATAATAAAAGCTCAGAATGTTTAAATAAGCAACAGTAAAGGAATATAAAACAACCAGGGCCAGAAATAAAGCCCTGGATTGTGATTAAGGTAGCATTCAGATATTGGTGACGATTTCTTTAATCAACGGTGGGCCTTTAAAAATAAAGCCCGAATAAATCTGTACCAGAGAAGCACCGGCAGCTATTTTCTCACGCGCGGCGATTACTGAGTCGATACCACCAACCCCAATAATCGGCAGCTGACCTTTTAATTCCTGAGACAACTGGCGAATAATTTCTGTACTTTTTAATTGTAACGGTCGACCGCTCAGGCCACCCATTTGATCGCAATTTTTCATTCCCTGAACGAGAGAACGATCGAGAGTGGTGTTAGTCGAAATTACGCCATCAATATTATGACGAACTAAACTGTCAGCAACCTGGATCAGTTCTTCCACAGAAAGATCCGGTGCGATCTTAACCGCCACTGGAACATATTTATGGTGGATCGCTTGCAGATCATTTTGCTTATTTTTAATTGCCGTCAGAAGATCATCCAACGCCTCACCATATTGCAGCGTACGTAATCCCGGCGTATTCGGTGAAGAGATATTAATCGCGATATAACCAGCATAAGCATAGACTTTTTCCATACAAATCAGATAGTCATCTTTGCCGTTTTCTACCGGAGTATCTTTATTCTTACCAATATTAATCCCCAGAATACCGTCAAAATGCGATTTTTTAACGTTCTCAACCAGGTTATCAACCCCCAGGTTATTAAACCCCATGCGGTTGATCAAACCTTCTGCATCGACCAGACGAAACAGACGTGGTTTATCATTACCCGGCTGAGGACGCGGCGTCACGGTACCAATCTCAATGGAACCAAATCCCATCGCGCCGAGCGCATCAATGCACTCCCCGTCTTTATCCAGTCCGGCAGCAAGCCCGAGTGGATTTTTAAACGTCAGCCCCATACAGGTAACCGGTTTTGCGGGTACTTTCTGGCGGACAAGCGCTTCGAGCGGCGTGCCGGTAATGCGACGTAATTGCTGGAATGTCAATTCATGAGCGCGCTCTGGATCGAGCTGGAAAAGGGCTTTACGAACGAAGGGGTAGTACATGAACTCTCCTGGATTCCCGGTGTGCAAACCGGGG